>NZ_JBFOCT010000012.1:0-53806 GCF_040907925.1 Aeromonas sp. s12
GCCGCCAGCGTACCGCTGGCTTGCAGCAGGTTGCCCGGCTGGACATTGCGGTCCTCGGTCACGCTGCCCACATCCGGCGTCAGCGTCGGCACGTCGTCGGTGCCGTTGATGGTGATGGTCACGGTGTGCGCGGTGCCATCCACGGACTTGACCACAAAGGTCTCGACCTTGGTTTCATCCTTGCCCAGGTACTGCACCTTGCTGTTGTCGACGTTGTAGGTCCACTTGCCATCGGCATCGATGGTCAGGGTGCCCAGTGCCCCGGCGCTCGCGGTGATGCTAGCCGCGTCGGTCATGAACGCCACCTCGTCGGCGCTGTCCACGTCGGTCACGGTCAACACGCCGGTATCGGTCAGTACATCTGGGCTGGCATCTTCAGTCACAGTGCCGATGTCGTCACCCGTGATGATGGCTGCGTCGTTGACCGGAGTAACAGTCCCGGTCACACCGCCTGTCGAGCTGTTCACACCATCGGTAATGGTGTATTCAAAAGAGATATCACCGTTGAAATCAGGGGCTGGCGTAAAGATCAGCTGGCCATTGCTCAAGGTGACGGAACCATTGCTGATCGCTACCGTGCCGCCTTCGGCAATGGTCTGGCCGTTGATAGCGGTAATGGTGAGGCGATCGCCATCCGCATCCGTGTCGTTGCCAAGCACATTGATGGTGACGGTGCCGTCCTCCGCCACGGTGAACTGGTCGTCACCCGGCAGGGGCGCAGCATTCACCACGCTATTGTCGGTCCCCTTGGGTGAGGTGTTACCCACAGAGTCGGTCAGAGTGGCATCCACCGTGATCGGGCCATTGACAGGCAGATCCGTGGTGGGAATGGTCAAAGTAACCTGAGTACGGCCGATATCATCGGCTGTCAGAATCTTGCTGGAATCAGTCACTCCATCACCATTCCAGTCAACATCGAGACGATCACCGACCTTGGCATCACCCGGTAAACGGATAATGACACCCACTCCGGTTTCACGCTCATTAGCGGAGATGACATTATCTGCCCCATCCTGGATTTCGACCTGGGGAGCGGAAGGTGCTGTACTGTCAACGCTGCCATCATCAGTCGCACTGCCGGTATTCCCCGCAGGATCGGTCACAGTGGCAGTGACGGTATAGGTGCCCTCGGCCAATGGGGTGACCACATCCACGGTGAAGGTACCGCTGGGTGTGACGATAGCGGTCAGGGTTTGTTGATTACCGTTTGCATCGGTGACCAGCAAGGTTACGGTGCTGCCAGCAGGAGCATCCGTGGTCCCGGTCAGGGTCGGAGTCGTGTCATTGGTGTTATCTGGCGCAACCACGGAAATGGTGGGCGGCGTAAGGTCGAATACTTCATCTTCGCCAGCAGCACCCAGCGGTGGCTCGCCATTGGTGTTGTAGGTGGTATCGAAAGTGGCTTCAGCAATGGTTGCGGAACCGGTACGGTCGATGGTGACAAAACCGCCGTTGCCACTGGCACCGGCGACGCCCCCAATACCGCCACCACCGGCGGCAGGTGCACCGCCTGCTGCAGAGGCTTCAAAGGCCTGGGTCGGGTCCGCGCCGCCCAAAATGGCCTGTTGCAGGGCACTGATATCATCAGGAGTACCTGCAGCGCCGTTTTGTGCCAGCTGGGGAGCATCCCCCTCTTCGGCAGGCTCACTCTGCTCGCTGGCTGGTTGCACATTGAACGACTGTCCGCCGCCCATGAAACTGGCGCCATCCGGCGACATGATCACCGCCCCTTTTGGCAGCACATCACCTTCAGCCAACAGCTTCCGGCTGCCATCTGCGGCAACCAGATAAATTTGTCCTTTAAGTTGGGTTACGGTTACGCCCTGTTCCAAGGTAACGGCATTGGTGATCATGTTCTCTCCTGAATCCTGATTTGAATGCAATAAGCCACAGCCTACTTTGCAGACTGAGGGGAAAAATAACCAGCTCGAAAATTCGAAAGGATAGACCGATTTGAGGCTGAACTGTTCAGCCAGACAGAAGTGTATAAAACGAGGTTGCGAGAATGGCAAAAACCAAAATTATCAATAAATTACAGAGTAATGACAGGAGCATGACAAAGCATGCTCCCGTCAGGATTAACCCTATACACCCGCCCAGAGGATGATAGCCAGCAGCTGTGGCGAGATGATCCGCAGGAACATCACCAGCGGGTAGACAGTGGCGTATGAGAGCGCACTGGCGCCACTGGTCGGGTGCATGGCGTTGGCAAAGGCCAGCGCGGGAGGATCAGTCATGGAGCCGGCCAGCAAACCGCACAGGGTCAGATAGTTCATCTTGCCGTAGAGGCGCGCCAGCACACCGACCACCAGCAGCGGGATCAGGGTGATCGCCATACCATAGAGCATCCAGGCTGGACCATCGCCGTTGATCAGGGTATCGACGAAGCCGGCACCGGACTTGAATCCGACCACCGCCAGAAACAGTACAATGCCGATCTCCCGCAGCGCCAGGTTGGCACTGGGGGGCATGAACCAGTAGAGCTTGCCGATGCTGCCGATCCGCGACAGGATCAGCGCCACCACCAGCGGCCCACCCGCCAGACCCAATTTGAGAGCGGCCGGGAAACCGGGCAGGTAGAAGGGGATGGAACCGAGCAATACGCCAAGGCCGATCCCGATAAATACCGGCAACATCTGCACCTGCTGCAGTTTTTGCTGCACGTTGCCGACCACATTGGTCACCGCTTCGATGGCGTCGAGACGGCCAACCAGGTTGAGAATATCGCCAAACTGCAGGCTAGTCTGACTGGTCGGCACCAGTTCGATACCGGCACGGTTGAGGCGCGAGATCACTACGTCATAGCGTTGTTTGATATCCAGATCGCGGATCTTCTTGCCAAGAACCTGCTCGTTGGTCACCACAACCCGCTCGACGCGCAGATCGGTGCCCCGGGTCGAGAGCGAGGTCTCCACCTCCTCCCCCAACACCAGCAACACCTTGTGCAGCGCGTGGCGCTCACCCACCAGATGTAACAAGTCACCCAGTTCGATACGGGATTCTGGCCGTGGCACCATCAGCTCGTCGCCCCGTTTGAGCCGTGAACAGATGACATCAGATTCGTCGAGACTCGGGATCTCGCTCAGCATCAGGCCGTGCATATTGGGGTTGCGCACCGCGATGTTGATGGTCTGCAAGCTCTCCTTGGTTTTACCGGTTTGTAGCTCGAACTGGGCAGCTTCATCGTCGATCTTGATGCGAAAGAAGACCCTGACCAACCACATGGTGAGCAAAATACCGCAAATGCCAAATGGATAGGCAACCGCATAGCCCATCCCCATCAGGCCGGTAGAACCGGGCGCGGCGCCCAGCTCGGCCAGGATCTGCTGGCCCGCACCGAGGGATGGCGTATTGGTGACGGCACCGGAGAAGACCCCCAGAATGACCGGCAACGGCACATCGAAAAATTGATGCAAGCCAGCGGCCACCACGCAGCCAAGGATGACCAGCAAAGCGGCAAAGGCGTTGAGTTTGAGACCCGAGCTGCGCAATGATGAGAAGAAACCCGGCCCGACCTGGATGCCGATGGTATAGACAAACAGGATCAGGCCAAATTCTTGAATAAAGTGAAGCGTTTGTGCATCCAGCGCGAGATCGGAGGCGCCTGCAAAGTGACCCACTATGATGCCGCCGAACAGCACCCCCCCTATTCCCAAGCCAACGCCATAGACTCGCCAGTTTCCCAGCCAGAGTCCTAGCACTGCCACCAGCGACAACATGCTGATGGAAAGCGCGATTTCACTCATTTCGTGCATCCTTTGCGAATTGAACTGGCCCTAGCTTGTCAGCAAACGCTGATGCCAACTGTGTGATACCGCACGAATTTATCCTTTTACGCGCTAAAAATACCAATTAAGGGCTAGTTGCAAGACGTTAGGCGACGTAACCGTAAATGGCCATAAAGTGACAAACGCTGCCACCCAGCACAAAGAGATGCCAGATGGCATGGTTATAGGGGATCTGCTTGGCCACATAGAAGATGACCCCGAGGCTGTAGATAAGGCCACCAAGCCCGAGCAGCAGCAGCCCCTCACCGGCCAGATGGATGTAGAGCTGATAGATGACCACCAGTGACAGCCAGCCCAACATCAGGTAGGTAAAGAGCGACAACTTCTTGAAGCGGTTGATAAACACCAGCTTGAACACCACGCCAGCCAGCGCCAGGGCCCAGATCACCACCATCAACCCCTTCGCCAGCGGCGTGTCGAGCGCCACCAGCAGGAAGGGGGTATAGGTGCCGGCAATCAGCAGATAGATGGCGCAGTGATCAAACACCTTGCACCAGCGTCTGGCCCGCCCTTCCGCCATGCTGTGATAGAGGGTCGAGGCGAGATAGAGCAGCACCAGACTGCCGCCATAAAGGCTGTAACTCACCAGCGCCTGCGTACCCTGCCCCCATCCTTTGATGAGCAACAGCACCAGCCCGACAATCCCCAGCAACAATCCCGCACCGTGACTCAGCCGGTTTGCCAGCTCCTCCCGGGGGGAGTAATCCATCACACCACTCATAACATCGACTCCACAATAACTGTGGCTCACTCTACCCAGCGCCATTTCGGAGTACAAGTGTTCGCTTAAAAAATGGAGTGGCTGTCACCTGCCAACCTTTGGTGTATGCTCTGCCGCCGATGCCCGAGACAAGTGGCATAGACACCTACCCCGGTGACCTGGTCTGGAGAACCTGATGAAGTTGACTGAGCTGTTTGCACAAGCGGATCCCGCCTTTGGCGAGGCGATGAACACCTTGTTGGAGAGCTTCCACCACTCCGACGACAGTCAGGCCCCCTATCAGCGCGACCTGTTCACCCACCAGCTCGATCAATCCCGCATGCCTGCAGTCGGCCAACCTATCGAGGAGTATCTGGCGCGGCTGGCTACTCTGGTACCCGGCGCCTCGCACCTCACCTCGCCACGCTACATGGGCCATATGACGGCGCCCCTGCCGGCCTATACCGCCGAGCTGTCGCGCCTGCTGGTAATGCTGAACCAGAATCCGATGAAGATGGAGTCCTCCCGCCTGCTCAGCTTTCTGGAGCGGGAGGTGCTGGCCAAGCTGCACCGCCTCATCTATGGCAGGGACGATGCCTTCTACGGCGAGCAGATGCATGCCAAGGATGCCGCCCTCGGCGTCATGACCAGCGGCGGCACCATCGCCAACGTCACCGCGCTGTGGCTGGCTCGCAACCGCGCCTGTGGCGACAACCTGTTCGCCCTCTATGAGCAGGGTTATCGGGGCGCCGTCATTCTGGGCTCCCGGCTGATGCACTACTCCTTCGACAAGGGGATGGATCTGCTGGGACTGGGTGCCCGCAGCGTCTGGCGCCTCGAGACCGACGAGCAGAACCGGCTCAGTCTGGCTGCGCTGGAGCAGGCGCTGATCCAGTGCAAAGAGCAGAAATTGAAGGTGCTGGCGCTGGTCGGCGTAGCAGGCAGTACTGACTTTGGCTCCATCGACCCCCTGCCTGAGCTGGCGGTCATCGCCGAGCGCGAGCAGATCCACTTCCACGTGGATGCGGCCTGGGGTGGCCCGACCCTCTTCTCCCCCCGCTATCAAGGTCTGCTGGCCGGAATAGAGCAGGCCGATACCGTCACCCTGGATGGCCACAAGCAACTGCTGGTGCCGCTTGGTACCGGCATGCTGCTCTGCCGCCAGCCCGACCTGATGATGGCGGTCAAGCGGGAGGCCCCCTACGCCATTCGTGCCACCTCGTTCGATCAGGGCCGCTTTACCCTGGAGGGCACCCGCCCGGCCAATGCCCTCTATCTGGATGCCGCCTTCCAGCTCTTCGGCCAGCAAGGCTATGCCGACCTCATCGAGGCCAACTACGACCGGGCCCGACTGATGGCCGAGCTTATTACCAGCAATCCGGCCTTCGAGCTGATGTCTGCTCCGGTGATGAATCTGCTCTCCTACCGCTGCATCCCGCCCCATCTGCAGGGCAAGGTGCTGGATGAAGCAGCCAACGAGCAGATCAACGCCTTCAACGTAGCGCTGCAAAAAGCCCAGCGCGCCGAGGGACACAGCTTTGTCTCCCGTACCCAGCGCGCCGTGGTGCGCTACGGTACCCAACCTCTCACCCTGCTGCGCGCCGTGCTGCTCAACCCCCTGATTGAAGAGCGCCATATCCGCGACCTGCTGGCAGATCAGCAGCGACTGGGGCCCACCATTGCTCGCCAACTGTTTGGCGACAGCGCGGAACCGGCGTAAAAATGAGCGGTCTTATTCATTTGCCGTTGTCCACCGTGCAGGTAGACTGGGCAAAATTTGCAGGCCATCTTTGAGGACTAGGCGCCAACAATGAAGCAATTTATTGAATTTATTCCACTTATCGTTTTCTTCGCGGTCTACAAGTTCTACGACATCTACATGGCTACCGGCGCACTGGTGGTGGTCACCGGTCTGCAACTCGCCTATAGCTGGATCCGCTATCGCAAAGTCGAGAAGATGCAGCTCTTTACCTTCCTGCTGGTCGGCTTCTTCGGCGGCCTCACCGTCTTTTTCCACGATGACACCTTCATCAAGTGGAAAGTGACTGTCATCAACGTGCTGTTCGCACTGGGTCTGCTCATCAGCCGCTACGGCTTTGGCAAGAATCTGATCAAACAGATGCTGGCCAAGGAGCTGCAGGCACCCGATGCAGTCTGGGACAAGGTCAATCTCGGCTGGGTCGGCTTCTTTACCGTCTGTGGCCTGCTCAACCTCTATGTGGCGTTCAACCTGCCGCAGGAGATGTGGGTCAACTTCAAGGTGTTCGGCTTACTGGGGATGACGCTGGTCTTTACCCTGCTGAGCGGCGTCTATCTCTATCGCCACATCCCTGCCGAGCAGTTGTCCCAGCAAAAAGACGAACCAAAAAAATAACCCTCATCAGAAAAGGATTGTCTCATGTGGTATCTCATCTACTCCGAAGATGTCCCCGATAGCCTGCCACTGCGCAAGCAAGTTCGCCCTGCCCATCTGGCTCGCCTGCAAGCCCTGCAGGATGAAGGTCGCCTGCTGACCGCCGGCCCCAACCCGGCTATCGATGCCGAGGATCCGGCTGATGCAGGCTTTACCGGCAGCACCGTCATCGCCGAGTTTGCCTCGCAGGCGGATGCCCAAGCCTGGGCCGATGCCGATCCCTATGTGGCAGCTGGCGTCTATGCCAAAGTGACCATCAAGCCGTTCAAAAAGGTCTTCTGACCGCAAAGCGAATAGCGAAATAAAAAAGGCCGGACTGGAAGTTCATTCCAGCCCGGCCTTTTTGCATCCCGATATCTCGCTTATGCCTTGGCGACAAACCAAGGGTTAAGTATGTCGGGCTTGTTGTAGACAAGGGACGAGCCATCGAGTTGGGTGACGCTGCCACCCGCCCCCTCCAGCACAGCCTGCGCCGCACCAGTGTCCCACTCGCAGGTAGGTGCGAGGCGCGGATAGAGCTCGGCGCCCCCTTCGGCGATGATGCAGAACTTCAGCGAACTGCCCATGGAGACTAGCTCGAGCTCGCCAAAAGGAGCCAAGAAATCGAGGGTCTCCTGCGACAGGTGGTTGCGACTGCCCACCACTCGCCACGCCTCGCCTTCACGATGAGGCCGGGTCTGGATAGGCTCGCGCTTGCCATCGGCGATGCGCCAGGCACCGAGCCCCTTTCCGCCATACCAGAGCTTGTCCAGCACTGGGGCATAGACCAGCCCCCAGCGCGGCGCCCCCTCTTCAATCAGCGCGATATTGACGGTGAACTCGCCGTTGCGGGAGACAAACTCCTTGGTGCCGTCGAGGGGATCCACCAGCCAGTAGCGGGACCAGCCGTGGCGCGCCGCCATCACCTCGGGGCCCGACTCCTCTGACAATACGGGGATGTCTGGGGTCAATCGCGCCAGCGCCTGCACAATCACCTCATGAGCCCCCTTGTCGGCCGCCGTGAGCGGGCTCTCGTCGCTCTTGTACTCCACCGCGAAGGGCTGGCTATAGATGGCCATGATGGCCGCTCCCGCCGCGCGGGCGACAGGTTCAAGTTCGGTGATCTCGGGGTGATACAGGGGATGCGCCATAACAATCTCGTCCAGCTCGCAGGGTCAACAAGTGTAACCCTTTTGCCATCAACTGCTTATAGCCGATTGTGCTGGGTTATTACTGCGCGGGTGCCGCCCTCGCTTGAACAGGGCCTGAAATAACAAAGGACGCCGCTGCGTCCCTTGTTATTTTTGGCAGCCTATCTCAGGCCGCCGGTCTGGTGAGTCAGATCCCCTGACGGGCTTCCTGCATCAGCAGGCGCATATCGCTCACGGCTTTGGCCAGACCATCGAAGGCGGCGCGGCCGATGATGGCGTGGCCGATGTTGAGCTCATAGAGCTCAGGGATGGCGGCGATGGCCTTGACGTTGTGGTAGTGCAGGCCGTGACCGGCATTGACCTTCAAGCCTTTGCCAGCGGCATAGGAGGCACCGGCGGCAATGCGCTTGAACTCGGCGTTGCGCTCGGCATCTGTGGTGGCATCGGCGTAACGGCCGGTATGGATCTCGATAAAGGGGGCGCCACTCTCGGCAGCCGCATCGATCTGGATGGGATCGGCGTCGATAAAGAGGGATACCTGGGCACCCACAGCAGAGAGGCGGGCAACGGCGTCAGTCACCTTGTCCAGCTGACCGGCCACGTCCAGACCGCCCTCGGTGGTCACCTCGGTGCGCTTCTCCGGCACCAGACAGACGAAGTGGGGCTTGATGCGGCAGGCGATGCCGATCATCTCTTCGGTCACCGCCATCTCCAGGTTCATTCTGGTCTGGATAGTCTGACGCAGGATCTCCACGTCGCGGTCGGTGATGTGGCGACGATCTTCCCGCAGATGCACGGTAATGCCATCGGCCCCGGCCTGCTCGGCCACGAACGCGGCCTGTACCGGATCCGGATACTGGGTGCCACGGGCGTTGCGCAGGGTGGCGATATGGTCGATGTTCACACCCAGATAGATTTCACTCATTGAGAACTCCTTGAAAAGCTTCATCTGTTGACTGCGCGGTCAGCGAATCCCCCCGCGCCAATATCCGTATGTCTGTAATCTGTGTCAGCCTTGCATGCTGGCTTTGCGTTTTAAAAACAGCTCCCGGCTCTTTAGCTGACGCTTGCCCAGATAGGGTTGCAAGGCCAGCCGGCTGAAACGCTTGGCCGCCTGCAGCAGGGGCGGAGTATCGAAACGTCCCTCGGCGAAGGCCAGCAGGTGGGCACCGAGAAACAGGGTACGGGGATCCGGCGCCCGCTCGCAAGCAACAAAGCCCAATTCACGCTCGAAGCCATAGAGCAAGGTCGGCTCGATGGGCGACTCGTCGTCCGCCGTGTATTCGAAATCCACCGCATAGCCGAGCGCCTGCAGCAGCAGGAACTCGAAGCGGCGCAGCGGCAGCTCCGGCGTCTCGCCATCGGCCAGCGCCATGATGGCACGGGCATAGGCATCGAACACTTCGGGGAACGGGGTGTGCGCTTCCAGCAGGTAGTAGACCAGCTCGTTGAGATAGAGACCGTAGAAGAGGCGATCACCGCCGAGACGCAGGGAGTGGTCGGGGCACTCGACCTGGGTGAGGTTCTTGAGATCCCCCTTGCCGCGCCAGGCGATGGTGAGCAGGGTAAAGGGTTGCAGCAGCCCCTTGAGAGGGGAGCGTGGCCCGCGAGAACCGCGAGCCACCAGGGTAAATCGGCCACTATCCTGGGTGAAGACCTCGACCAGCTGGCTGGTCTCCCGATAGGGCCGACTATGGATGACGAAAGCCGGGGTCAGCAATCAGTCGTCGCCATACCCGAGGCTGCGCAGGGCGCGCTCATCATCAGCCCAGCCCGACTTGACCTTGACCCACAGCTCCAGGTGCACCTTGTTCTGGAACAGACGTTCCATGTCGAGGCGCGCCTCGGTGCCGATGGTCTTGATCTTCTCACCCTTGTTGCCGATGACCATCTTCTTCTGGCCATCGCGCTCGACCAGGATCAGGCCGTGGATGTGATAAAGGCCGCTCTCTTCCACCTTGAAGCGCTCGATCTCCACCGTCACCGAGTAGGGCAGCTCCTCACCGGTGAAGCGCATCAGCTTCTCGCGGATGATTTCGGAGGCCATAAAGCGGGAGGAGCGGTCGGTCACGTAATCTTCCGGGAAGAAGTGGACGTTTTCCGGCAGCAGATCCTTGGCCCACTCGCGGATCTTCTCCACGTTGGTGCCCTTTTCGGCACTGATGGGCAGAATATGGGCGAAGTTCATCTGTTGGCCCAGCCACTCGAGGTGGGGCAGCAGATCTTCTTTCTCTTTGACGTTGTCAATCTTGTTGACCGCCAGCACCACCGGGCACTTGAGATTGCGCAGCTTGCCCAGCACCATCTCGTCGTCTTTGGTCCAGTGGGTACCGTCGACCATGAACACCACCATGGCCACATCACCCAGCGAACTGGTGGCGGCACGGTTCATCAGGCGGTTGATGGCCCGTTTCTCTTCAATGTGCAGACCAGGGGTATCCACATAGATGGTCTGGTAGTTCTCCTCGGTATCGATCCCCAAAATCCGGTGACGGGTGGTCTGGGGCTTCTTCGAGGTGATGCTGACCTTCTGGCCAAGCAGCTTGTTGAGCAGGGTGGACTTGCCCACATTCGGGCGGCCCACGATGGCGACAAAGCCGCAGTAGGTGGTATCTGTCATGACAGTTTTTCCAATGCTTGCTGCGCCGCGGCCTGTTCGGCCTTGCGACGGCTGGTGCCGACCCCGACGAGGGGACCATCCAGACCTTCCACATCACACTGGACGGTGAACTCCTGGTTGTGGGCCTCGCCCTTGACGTTGGTCACGGTGTAGGTCGGCAGGGATTTGCGGCTTCCCTGCAAAATTTCTTGCAGACGGGTCTTGGGATCTTTCTGCTCGATGCCCGGCTTGATCTCTTCCAGGCGGCTGGCGTACCAGCTCAGCAGCAGTGTCCGCACCGTCTCAAGATTGGTATCCAGATAGACGGCACCGATCACCGCCTCGACCGTATCGGCCAGAATGGATTCGCGGCGAAAACCGCCGCTCTTGAGTTCGCCGGGACCGAGGATCAAGTGATCCCCGAGGTCGAACTCCCGGCCCAGTTCGGCCAGGGTCTTCTCGCGCACCAGGGTGGCGCGCATCCGGCTGAGATCCCCTTCCGCCGCTTGCGGGAAGCGGTGGAACAGATCGTCGGCAATCACCAGACTCAAAATGGAGTCACCCAGAAATTCCAGTCGCTCATTGTGACGGGAACCGGCGCTGCGGTGAGTCAGCGCGCGGGTCAGCAGTTCCAGATCCGCAAAAACATGCCCGA
Source organism: Aeromonas sp. s12 (assembly GCF_040907925.1). Classification (NCBI taxonomy): domain Bacteria; kingdom Pseudomonadati; phylum Pseudomonadota; class Gammaproteobacteria; order Aeromonadales; family Aeromonadaceae; genus Aeromonas; species Aeromonas sp. s12. The sequence goes on from NZ_JBFOCT010000012.1 coordinate 11,286, forward strand.
GACGGGACTGCAGTCTGTTCATCTTGATATTCATTTACTTGATTCCGCCAATGCGGTTGAAGCGCACACCTGTCGGTACCCAACTTGGCAGCAGGGAGCCTTCTTCGCGCTCGAATTCAAAACTTATCCAGATAGCGACCGCCTTGCCGACCAGATTCTGTTCGGGCACAAAGCCCCAGAAGCGGCTATCGGTGCTGTTGTCGCGGTTGTCGCCCATCACGAAATACTGGCCTTCCGGTACCACCCACTCGTCGGGGTAGGTGCCGGGCTGGCGATAGTAACGACCAACCATGTCGGGCATCAGTGGATTGCGCAGGGTCTCGTGGGAGACATCACCCAACTGCTCGGTATAGCGGTCAAGGGGGATCCCCATCTGGGTAAATTCGCCTCTTTGTTCAAACTTGACGTCGAGCTTCTTGAAGCCCGGGCACGTTTTCCCTTCCTGCTCTTCGCACTTGGGCCGGATCATCAGCTCCTTGTTGCGATAGATGACCCGATCACCAGGCATGCCGACGACCCGCTTGATGTAGTCAACGCGCGGTTCAAGGGGATACTTGAACACCACCACGTCGCCACGTTTGGGCTCGCCAGTCTCGAGGAACTTGGTGTTGGTCACCGGGTCCCGCAGACCATAGGCAAATTTTTCCACCAGGATGAAGTCGCCCACCAGCAGGGTGGGCATCATGGAACCTGACGGGATCTGGAACGGTTCAAAAATGAACGAACGCAGGATCAGCACAAAGGTGATGACCGGGAAGACCCCGGCGGTCTGCTCAATCCAGACCGGCACGGGGGCCACCTTGGCCAAGGTCTTCTCATCCAGGTGGGCACCGCCATGGGCACGAGCCACGGCAATCTTGGCGGCGCGCTGCTTGGACCAAATCATCTTGTCCAGACACCAGATAACACCGGTGATCGCGCAGACCACCACCAGGATCAGGGAAAACGTGCTTGCCATCTATTAATCCTTTCCGACGTGGAGAATCGCGAGGAAGGCTTCCTGCGGCACGTCGACACGGCCGAGGGACTTCATCCGCTTCTTACCTTCTTTCTGCTTGTTCAGCAGTTTCTTCTTACGACTCACGTCACCACCGTAGCACTTGGCGGTTACGTCTTTACGCAGAGCCTTGACGGTGCTGCGAGCGATGATCTGGTTGCCGATGGCCGCCTGAATGGCGATATCGAACATCTGGCGCGGGATCAGCTCGCGCATCTTCTCCACCACCTGACGACCGCGATACTGGGCGTTGTCCTTGTGGGTGATGATGGCCAGGGCATCGACGCGCTCACCGTTGATCATGATATCCAGACGGACCATGTCGGAGGTTTCGAAACGCTTGAAGCCATAGTCCAGCGAGGCGTAACCACGACTGGTGGATTTCAGACGGTCGAAGAAGTCGAGCACCACTTCCGCCATCGGGATTTCATAGGTCAGTGCCACCTGCTTGCCGTGATAGACCATGTTGGTCTGCACGCCACGCTTCTCGATACAGAGAGTGATCACGTTGCCCATGTACTCCTGCGGCAGCAGGATATGACACTCGGCGATCGGCTCGCGCATCTCCTTGATGCTGGTGATGGCGGGCATCTGGGCCGGGCTGTCGATGTGGATGGTGGAACCGTCAGTCAGCTCGATCTCGTACACTACGGTCGGCGCCGTGGTGATCAGATCCAGATCGTATTCACGCTCCAGACGCTCCTGAATGATCTCCATGTGCAGCATGCCGAGGAAGCCACAACGGAAGCCGAAGCCCAGCGCAGTGGAGCTCTCCGGTTCGAAGAACAGGGAGGCATCGTTCAGGGAGAGCTTGTCGAGGGCGTCACGGAACGACTCGTAGTCATCGCTGGAGATGGGGAACAGACCCGCATAAACCTGCGGCTTCACCTTCTTGAAGCCAGCCAGCGCCTTGTCGGCACCATTCTTGGCCTGAGTCAGGGTATCGCCCACCGGCGCGCCGTGGATGTCCTTGATACCGCAGACAACCCAACCTACCTCGCCACAGCCCAGCCCCTGGGTATCCACCTGCTTTGGCGTGAAGATACCGATACGATCGACACCCCACACCTGACCGGTGCTCATCACCTTGATCTTGTCGTTCTTCTTCAGGGAACCATTCTTGATCCGCACCAAAGAGACAACGCCCAGATAGGAGTCGAACCAGGAGTCGATGATCAGCGCCTGCAGCGGGGCATCCGGGTCACCTTCCGGTGCCGGGATCTTGGCGACGATCTCTTCCAGCACCAGATCAACACCCAGGCCGGTCTTGGCGGAGCAGCGCACCGCATCAACCGCGTCGATACCGACGATGTCTTCGATCTCCTCGGCAACCCGCTCGGGCTCTGCGGCTGGCAGGTCAATCTTGTTCAGCACCGGCACCACTTCCAAATCCATTTCCATGGCGGTATAGCAGTTGGCCAGAGTCTGTGCCTCAACCCCCTGGCCGGCATCCACCACCAGCAGCGCCCCTTCACAGGCCGCCAAAGAGCGGGAGACCTCGTAGGAGAAATCCACGTGGCCCGGGGTGTCGATAAAGTTCAGCTGGTAGGTGTTACCGTCTTGTGCCTGGTAGTTCAGGGTCACACTCTGTGCTTTGATGGTAATGCCGCGCTCGCGCTCCAGATCCATGGAGTCAAGCACCTGAGCCTGCATCTCGCGGTCGGACAAGCCACCGCAAGTCTGGATCAGACGGTCCGACAGGGTCGATTTACCGTGGTCGATGTGCGCAATAATCGAAAAGTTACGAATGTGTTTCATCGAGCAAGAGTCACTCAAAATTAGTTAAGGTCAGTTATGGAGGCGCGATTTTACTGGATAACCCGGCTGACGGCCATTCTTTAGTCGCCAGCGCCAGTGAAATAGCGCCTGTTCAGTCAGGGGAGGATGCGGACAGGAACGACAACGCCGAGCATCTGCGGGCCGTAGCGCCCCTGATCCAGGCGGTTGGAAAAGTAACGAACCAGTAAAAAGCCCAGCACGCCCCCCAGCAGGCAGCAGAGAATGGTAATCCCCTCCCCGCCCGAGAGCAGCGGCGCCAGCCAGAGCTGCCCCAGCAAGGCGCCGGCCAACAGACAGAACAGCGGCAGCACGTAGACCAGCGCAGCCCCGCGCAGCAGACTCTCCTGCGGGATACCGAGCCTCACTTGCTGGCCAACCCGCACCTCGGCGGTCAGCCTGACTCGCAAGCGGGGAGCTTTCAGGGGAAATGCCTTGGCCACGGTGCCGGTACCGCAGTTGGACTGCTGCTGACAACCACTACAGGCGGAGCGACGCTCGCACTCCACCCAGGCATGGTCACCCTCAATGGCCACCACGGTCGCCAGCTCTTCACTCATCTCATTCACGGCAACACCTCGGGTTCACACAATCAGGGGATCTGACCACGACTCGCCACGCTCGGCAAGCGGGGCAAAACCCCGCATCCCCCGTTACTGCACCGCTTCGTTGCGGGCCAGCGGCTGGACTGACTCGGCGATGCGCTTGGCGGTTTCGGCAGGCACCTCGCCGACCACGGTGATCTCGACCCCCACCTCGTTGACGTAGCTCACCAGCGAGGTCGCTCCCTGGCGGATCAGCTGCTGGCGCACCGCCTGCTTGGGATCGACCCGGGAGACATAGACCGAGAGATCCACCAGCCCATCGGAGAGCATCATGTAATCCACCGGCATACTGGTGGTCACCAGCTGGTGCCGATCTTGCGACAGCACCTTGAAGCCATCGGGCAGCCAGGTGATCTGCCAGTTCAACTGCTGTTGCGGCGCCGGATAGGCATCCTCCAGCGCCAGCGCCGGAGGCTGCTTGCTGTTGGCCAGCTTCACCAGCCAGGGGGCCGGTTTGCTCTGCAGATCCAGTTCGACACCAAGTACCTGCTCCACCAGATTGCCTTCCCGCTCGACCATGTCGATCCGCAGCAGCAAGTGGCTCTGCTCGTCAATCCAGAGCACGAAACCATATTTGTCGGCCTCTTTAGGCACCAGCCTCACCACCTGCGCCACCACACCGGCGACCCGGCTGCGACCGGCCAGCACAGGATCATAGCTCTCCAGCACCTGCGCCAGCGGCATCTTCACCAGGGTCGACCAGATGCCGGGGAAGCGGGCATCCTTCAGGGTGTAGGGATCGTGGCTGTTTTCAAAGAAGGTGTATTCGTTCTGGCGCTGGAGATACTCGATCGCCTTGCCGTCGAGGTAACTGAGGTGGGCCACTTCTTTGCCGTTGATCACGGCATGGCTGATGCGGATCGGTTCAAGACGCCCCTGACGGGCCTTGACCATGGACAACTCGAAATTCTGTTGCTGCACGGCACTCTGCATCTGCTGCAACAAGGCCTCGGCCGACTTATCGTCGGCCGAGGCCTTGGCACTGATCAGCAGGAGAGAGGCCAGCAAAATACGGCTGGACTGGCGCACGTTTGTATCCCTGACAATTCGTTATTGTTGGATCTGTCTGTCTTGCAACAGGCGCTGCTGCAACTGGTGGTCACGCAGGAAGGCGTTGATCCGCTCCCGCTGCTCCTGCATCTGCTGTTCGGTCAGCCCCTGCTGACGGGCACGGGCGCCATCCTGTTGCGGATAGTGAACACTCACCGGCGCCGCACTGCCACCGATTGGAATGGTATTGAGCACCGGATTAGCCGGAACGCCATCCTGTCCCTGATACTGCTGCACCCCGAAGATAACGGCAGCGGCCACGGATGCCGCAATGGCATATTGACCCAGTTGCTGACCGACACGGCGGAACAACGGAACCACATTGGAATCTGTCTTGACCGGCGCAACGACAGGTTGCCGCACGGGAGCCGTCTCGACCGGCTTGGGTGCCAGTATGGTGGGCTCATCCTCCAGCGCAGCCATGATGCTGTCACTGAGATCCAGTTGCAGATTGACCGGCAGGTCACCCCGCATGGCATCGCCGATCAGGTGGTAACGACCCCAGGTATCTTGCAAGTCGGAGTCCATCTCCAGCTCGTTCAGTACCTCTGCGTCACTCAGGTCACCATCCATCAGGGCAGAGATTTGCTCTTTATTTGCCATAAGTTAACCCGTCTTTCCCCAGTTAATTCTCGATCAGAGGTTGCAGCTTTTTATCGATTGCTTCCCTCGCCCGGAAGATACGGGATCTGACCGTACCCACTGGGCAATCCATGATTTCGGCAATCTCTTCGTAGCTCAGCCCTTCCAGTTCGCGAAGGGTGATAGCTGTCCTCAGGTCTTCCGGCAATGCCTCTATGGCTGAAAACACGGTGCGTTTGATCTCGTCAGTCAGCGCCAGGTTTTCGGGGGTTGAGACCTCTTGCAAGGCTTCACCACCACCATAAGACTCCGCTTCGTCAGCCTCCACATCACTGCTGGGCGGCCTGCGCCCCTGGGAGGTGAGATAATTCTTCGCCGTGTTCACGGCAATTCGGTACAACCAGGTGTAAAAAGCACTTTCGCCACGGAATGTCGGCAATGCACGGTAGGCTTTTATAAAGGCCTCTTGCGCCACATCGGGCACATCACCGGGATTGTTGACATACCTGGCAACCAGGTTGACCACCTTATGCTGGTATTTTTTTACCAACAGGTTGAAAGCTGCTTTATCGCCGCGCTGGACCCGTTCAACCAGCTGTTCGTCCAGTAGATTCTGGTCGCTCATCAGAGCCGTAAAACCCCCATCAGGTTATCGTTTTTCTTTTCCGGCCCTTCCTAAGCGCACAAGTTCAGACAGGGAGAATCAGAGAAAGTTCGCTTCAATTGAAAAAAATGTGATGCAGGCTGCATCCTCGCCCTCGCTTGGGCTACCATGGTGCCAGTTCTTAATCCAGGCCAATGATACTTATGAAAGCAAGTGTTGAATACCTTTGCGATGTACTGATCATTGGCAGCGGTGCCGCTGGTTTGTCCCTCGCGTTGCGATTGGCAGACCACGCCAAAGTCCTGGTTCTGAGCAAGGGGCCCATAAGTGAAGGGGCCACTTTCTATGCGCAAGGAGGCATCGCTGCCGTTTTCGACGAAACCGACAGCATCGAATCCCACGTGAGCGACACGCTCAACGCGGGCGCCGGGTTGTGTGACCCGGCAGTGGTCGAGTTCACCGCACGCCACGCCCGCGAATCCATCCAGTGGCTCATTCAGCAAGGGGTCCCCTTCGATCAGGAGGAGAACGCCGACGGCGAGTCCCAGTACCACCTGACTCGTGAAGGGGGCCACAGCCATCGCCGCATCTTCCACGCGGCGGATGCCACCGGCAAGGCGGTGCAGCTCACCCTGATCGATCAGGTTCGTGCCCACCCCAATATCCAGTTGATGGAGCGCTTCAACGCGGTCGACCTCATCACCACCCGCAAGCTCAACCTGCCGGGCAACAAGGTACTGGGCGCCTACGTCTGGAACCGCAACGCCGAGCAGGTCGAAGTGATCCGCGCCCGTTTCGTGGCACTGGCCACCGGTGGCGCCTCCAAGGTCTACCAGTACACTTCCAACCCGGATGTGAGCTCTGGCGATGGCATCGCCATGGCATGGCGGGCTGGCTGCCGGGTGGCAAACCTGGAATTCAACCAGTTCCACCCCACCAGCCTGTTCCACCCCGATGATCCCAACTTCCTGCTGACCGAAGCGCTGCGTGGCGAGGGGGCCTATCTGCGCCGCCCGGACGGCAGCCGCTTTATGCCGGAGTTTGACGAGCGGGCCGAGCTGGCGCCGCGCGATATCGTCGCCCGCGCCATCGACCACGAGATGAAGCGACTCGGCGCCGACTGCATGTATCTGGACATCAGCCACAAACCGGCCGACTTCATCATCAAGCACTTTCCGACCATTTATGAGCGCTGCCTCGCGGTTGGCATCGACATCACCAAGGAGCCGATGCCCATCGTTCCAGCCGCCCACTACACCTGTGGCGGCGTGATGATCGACAACAACGGCCAGACCGATATCCCCGGCCTCTACGCCATAGGTGAAGTGACCTACACCGGTCTGCACGGCGCCAACCGTATGGCCTCCAACTCCCTGCTGGAATGCGTGGTCTATGCCCATCAGGCGGGGGCCGACATTCTGGCCAAGCTGCCGATGAGTGTGGAGCCGCCGCGCCTGCCGGTGTGGGACGAGAGCAAGGTGGAAGATTCCGACGAACTGGTAGTGATCCAGCACAACTGGCACGAACTGCGGTTGATGATGTGGGACTACGTGGGGATAGTGCGTACCAACAAACGCCTGGCCCGCGCCAAGCGCCGCATCGACCTGCTCAAGCAGGAGGTGCAGGAGTACTACGCCAACTTCCGCGTCTCCAACAACCTGCTGGAGCTGCGCAACCTGCTGCAGGTAGCCGAGCTTATCGTCAACTGCGCCCTGCAGCGCAAGGAGTCTCGCGGCCTGCACTACAACCTGGATCATCCGGATATACTGCCGGACTCCAAGCCGACCGTGCTGACCCCGGAGCGGGATTAATCCCCCTTCCCGCCAAGCGTTGCAGCTATCAGTGACCCCGCCCCGGCGGGGTCACTTGTTTTCAACCGCTTTTCAGCCACAAAAAGAGTGCCGCCAGCCACATTGCAGCAGCTTATCGCGATAACTCAGCGCATAGTCATCACGGAAAGCAGGTGTCAGCGCCGAGACGGCAGAAAGTGGATGGCTCGCGCCAGCAGGCGGTAATGTTCGGGGGGAAGGGCGTCGGAGAAGATCCACAGTTGCCGTGGCGACACAACTCCACTCTCTTGCTGCTCGGGACAAAGCGCCAACCTGAGCACGCCGGGCAGAATGCGGCTTTTCTTGTCGAGCTGATAGCGGCAACCTTGCCACTGTAGCCACTGGCCATCCCAGACGAGCTCGCACGGGGGCGCGGCGAGCGCACGCCAGCTCAGCCAGAGCGACACCAACCAGACGGGCAGCCACAGTGCCCACTGCCAACCGGCAATCAGGCCAGCCACCGGCCAGAGCAGCAACAAAAAGAGGGCCACCAGCAAATATTGCTGATGGCGGGAGGGGTGAACCGTCATGATCACCCGCTCCACGGTATTACCCCTGGCGGTCGTGGCGCGCCTGATTGCGCTCCAGGATCATCGGGATCATGGCGGCAAATGCGGGATCGGCAGGGACACCATGACCCATGCACCATTTGAACAGATCCGGATCGTCGCTCGCCAGCAGGCGGATAAAGGTCTGCTGATCGGCTTCGCTCAGGGAGTCGAACTCGTGTTCGAAAAAGGGCATAAAGATCACATCCAGCTCGAGCATACCGCGACGGCAGGCCCACTTCAGGCGGGATTTTTCAACTGGGCTCAACATGGCACTCTCCTTACAAAGACCGGGGGATGGTACCAGCTGGATTTTCCGGCTGACAAACATTAGTTACGTCTTTACCATGCAGCTCACATACTTTCTCTCTGGAATACCATCGTGAGCCTGCAACCACCTGTTTTTCCTGCCGAGCCGACCCGCTTCCCCCTGACCAAGCTGGCCATCACCCGTATCAGCGGCCAGGATCGCGCCAAATATCTGCAAGGTCAGGTCACCTGTGATGTCAACGCCCTGCAACCGGGGCAACAGACCCCGGGCGGCCACTGTGATCCCAAGGGCAAGCTGTGGAGCAATTTCCGCCTGCTCTGCCTCGACGACAGTCTGCTGCTACTGACCAGCCCTTCGGTACTTGAGCGTCAGCTGCCGGAGCTGAAGAAATTTGCCGTCTTCTCCAAGGTCGAGATCGCCGCCGATGAGCGTCACGCCACCGGGATCGCCGGTACGGGCAGCGATGGGTGGATCGCCGAGCAGTTTGGCCTTCTGCAGAGCGGTCTTATCGACGGCGGCATGGCGGTGAAGATTGAACAGGATCGCTGGCTGCTGGTAAGCAATCAGCAAGCCGACGCCCTGCCGCAAGGTGACGAGTCACTCTGGTGGGGGCTCGAGATCAAGGCGGGCCTGCCACACATGGAAGCGGTGCATCAGGGGGAGTTCATCCCGCAGATGCTCAACCTGCAGGCACTGGACGGCATCAGCTTCAACAAGGGCTGCTACATGGGGCAGGAGACGGTGGCCCGCGCCAAGTATCGCGGCGCCAACAACCGCGCCCTGTTCCTGCTGGCGGGCAGTGCCAGTGAGCCGGTCAATGCGGGCGATACCCTGGAGCTGCAACTGGGTGACAACTGGCGCCGCAGCGGCATGGTGCTCAACGCCTGGCAACAGGCCGGGCAGGTGTGGCTCACCGCCGTACTGCCGAAAGATACCGAGGCTGACGCCCAATTCCGCCTCAAGCAGGACGAAGGCTCCCGCCTCACCCTGCAACCCCTGCCTTACGCCCTGACCGAGTAAGGTCGGCTAGCGAGGCACGCGCGCCAGCAGTGCCTCCTTCAGCCAGCGCCCCGCCTGCCCCAGCGGGCGGGCGCGATGCCACTGCAACTCCAGCGCCAGCGCGTGGCTGGCGATAAAGTCGGGCTCCAGCACCACCACCTCGCCCCGCTTCAGCGGTTGATGCAGCAGAAATTCCGGAATGGCGGACCAGCCAAGGCCCCGCTTGACCAGCTCCAGCACCCCGAGATCCCCCTCGACCCACCACACCTGAGCCGAGATGCGAAAACGCTGGCGCTCGCTCCCTTCCCGTCGGCCGGTGACCATCAGCTGGCGTGCCCCCTGCAGATCGACCTCCCGCAGCGGCTGCTTGCGGGCCAGCGGATGATCCGGTGACACCACCAGCGGCATGGTCACCTCCCCCAGCGAATGGGCGACAATCTCTCGCTGGGGATGCACCTTCTGATAGCTGATGCCGAGCTGGGCCCGGCCGGTCACCAGCATCTCGGTCACATCTTCCATCAGCGGGAAGAGCAGCTCCAGCTCCACGGTCGGGTAACGAGTGGCGAACTCCTCCAGCAGGGTGCCGAGCCAGGGGAGGTGGGAGTCATCATCGATGGCCAGAGTGAGCCGCGTCTCCACCCCGGCCGCCAGCTCCCCGGCAATGGATTGCAATCGTTCACTCTGCGCCAGCAGGATCCCCGCCTCCTGCACCATGCGGGCCCCCGCCTCCGTCAGCTGCGGATAGCGGCCGCTGCGGTCAAACAGGGTGAGCGCCAGATCGATCTCCAGATTGGCGATGGCGCTGCTCACCACCGACTGCGCCTTGCCCAGCTTGCGGGCGGCAGCGGAAAACGAGCCGGTTTCGGCGGCCGCCAGCAAGATCCTCAGTTGTTCCAGTGATGGCGTCATCTTATGGCCCTCCGGCAAGCTCTCTAATCCATCTATTTTAGCGATGGATACCAACATGAATCTATCGCTAAAGATCTATAGATTAACCAGCAATCCGTGAATAAATCTGATTGAGAGAGTGACTTATGCGTACCCGTAACGATCGCCTGCGCCATGCCATTGGCTTTGAATTCATTGGCCTGCTGATTGCCGCCCCGCTGGCCAGCTGGGTTACCGGGGTCGGGCTCAACCATATGGGCCCGCTGGCACTGTTCTTCTCGGTGCTGGCCACCGTCTGGAACTACATCTACAACATCGGGGTCGACAAGCTGCTGCTGAAATATCAGGGCCATACCCACAAGACCCTGTGGCAACGGGTGCTGCATACCTTCGGCTTTGAGGGCGGTCTGCTGATCGTCGCGCTGCCGGTCATGTCCTGGTGGCTGAGCGTCAGCATGCTGGAGGCGCTGGTGCTGGATCTGGGCTTCGTTGTCTTCTACCTGATCTATGCCTTCGTCTACAACTGGGGCTATGACAAGGTGTTTCCCATTCCCCGCGAAGTGCCGCACGGCATGCCCCAAGAGGCGCGCTAAGGCACGAATCAGTTGGATTGAAACCGAGAAGTGAAGGTCAACAAGGGAAGGCAACAGAAGAAACGGCACGGCCCCATCATGGCAGACATGATGGGGCCGCAACAGGGATCAGCGCTGGCAGGCCGGCTGATTCAGAGGTAAGGATTCAAGCCTGCCCGTCGCTCAAGCCTGGGCCTTGAGCTCTTCGCCACTCTCGTCGGCAGCGGCAGCCTCTTCAGGCTGAGCCTGGGCGGCCTGCAGCGCTTCCAGCTCGCTCTGATAATCGCTCAGGATCTGCTGGGCAACCGCCATATCTCCCTTGTGTTTGCGCTCGAACAGATGGTGCTGCACCACACCGTTGAGATACTCCACCGTGATGGGCTGCTCCAGGGTGGCCATCAGCTCCTCTTTCTCCAGCTCGGCATTGATTTCATCGGCGGTCGTGCGCAGCAGCCCGGCCAATTGAACCAACATGCGGCGCTCACCTTCGCGCAGCAGGCTCAACATGCGGTTTCTCTGCTGCTCATTCTGTTGGGTCATACATTTCCTTACGTCAATTGGGAACAAGCCCGCTCATTCTGCCCTGTCCCCATGACAGCGTCTATCTCATGCCCCCCACAAATTTTTAGCGCTGGCTCACAAATGGCTACAGATGCTATTTGAAGCGGCTCTGGGGTATAGTAGTCGCTGATTTTCAGGCGCTTTTTTCACCTTCATCCGCAGAAAAGGATGACACGGCAAGGGCGCCTGCCCGGTTTACCCCAACGAGGTGAAGATCCGCTTTATGACCGACGCCATTGTGGTGCTCTGCACCTGCCCAGATCAAACCAGTGCCGACCTTCTCTGCGAACAGCTGCTGAACCAGCGGCTGGCCGCCTGCATTAATCAACTGCCGGGCATTACCTCCGTCTATCGTTGGCAAGGCAAAGTAGAGCGCGCCACCGAGATCCAGCTCATCATCAAATCCCGCCAGCCACTCTTTGCCGAGCTGCAGGCATGTATTCAAACCAATCACCCCTATGAGGTTCCCGAGCTGCTGGCCCTGCCGGTGAGTGCCGGACTACCCGCCTATCTCGACTGGCTCAATGGGGAGACCTCATGACGTTCACCCGCTTGCTCTCTCCCCTGTTGCTGCTCTGTGCCCTGTTGATGACAACAGTGGGCAGCGCCCCTGCCCACGCCAGCAGCGCCGATCTGCTCAGCTCGCTGGGCATTGAGGCCAATGCCAAACCCAAATTTTTGCAGGTCGATGAGGCCTTTCAGATCGAGAGCGAACAGCGTGGCGATCAGCTGCTGCTGACCCTCCACATCGCCGATGACTACTACCTCTATCGCCACAGCCTGCGCTTCAAGGGGAACAACCTCACCTTCAGCGAGCCGACCCTGCCGGAAGGCACCGAGCACGAGGATGACTTCTTCGGCAAGACCCGGGTCTACTACCAGCAGGTGAGCATCGCGGTGCCGCTAAAGGAGGTGGGGGAAAATGCCACCCTGCGGGTGCGCTATCAGGGCTGTACCGACGGCCTCTGCTACCCGCCGACCGACAAGCTGATCGATGTGGCCCCGCTGGTCACGGCAACCACAGTGTCCACTGCTGAAACGGCACAAAACGTCGCACCGGTTAGCCAGCAGGATCAGCTGGCCGCTGCCCTCGGCCATCAGGGGTTCTGGCTCAGCATCGTCGCCTTCTTCGCACTGGGGCTGGGGCTCGCCTTCACCCCCTGCGTCTTCCCCATGTACCCAATCCTGACCGGCATCATCGCCGGCGCCGGTCATCGCCTCTCCACCGGTCGCGCCTTCCTGCTCTCCATGGTCTATGTGCAGGGGATGGCGATGACCTACACCCTGCTGGGGCTGGTAGTGGTCTCGGCAGGGCTGAAATTCCAGGCGGCGCTGCAACACCCCTATGTGCTGATCGGCCTCTCGGTGATGTTCGTGCTGCTGGCCCTCTCCATGTTCGGGCTCTACACCCTGCAACTGCCGAGCAGTTTGCAAACCCGGCTCTCCGGCCTCTCCAACCGCCAGCAGGGCGGCTCGGTAGTCGGGGTCGCCATCATGGGGATGATCTCCGGGCTGGTCTGCTCCCCCTGCACCACAGCACCGCTCTCGGGGGCGCTGATCTACGTAGCCCAGAGCGGCGATCTCTGGCTCGGCGGGGCGGCGCTCTATGCGCTCTCACTGGGGATGGGTCTGCCGCTGCTGCTGCTCGGCACCTCGGGTGGCAAGCTGCTGCCCAAGGCGGGCGCCTGGATGGATGTGATCAAGCAGCTGTTTGGTTTTGCCCTGCTGGCGGTGCCGATCCTGCTGCTGTCACGGCTATGGAGCGATCAAGTTACTACCCTCGCCTGGCTCGGCTGGGGGCTGCTGCTGTGCGGCTACCTCTATCACCACAACCAGCACCAACCCCACTCGGTGGCCCAAAGCGTGCGCGGCTTCGTGCTGTTGCTGGCGATGATCAGCGCCGTGGTGGTGGGCAAGGATCTGCTGCAACCGGCCACCCCTGCTGCCGTCACGGCGGGCGCTAGCCAGAGCGCCCCGCAGTTTATCCGCATCAAGACGCTGGATGATCTCAAGGTGCAGCTGGCCGCCGCCCGCGGCAAGCCGGTGCTGCTCGACCTCTACGCCGACTGGTGCGTCGCCTGCAAGGAGTTCGAGCACAAGACCTTCAGCGATCCCGCGGTGCGGGAGCGCTTCGGCCAGATGGTGCTGCTGCAGGCGGATGTTACCGCCAACGACGATGCCGATGTCGAGCTGCTCAACACCCTCAATGTGCTGGGGCTGCCGACCCTCATCTTCTTCGACCGCGAGGGCAAGGAGCTGACAGGGCAGCGGGTCACCGGTTTTATGGGGCCTGCCGAGTTTCTGGGCAGGCTTGATCAGCTACGCTGACCAGCGGCCCCCTGTCGAAAGACAGGGGGCCGCCTCATACGTTACGTACTGATTTTTCTGGCAATCTCTTGTATATGACCGGCAGCATGGCAGAATTTGCCCTTCGATTGTCTCGCCCGTCCGGAGTTTTGATGAAAAAGTGGTTCATCCCCCTGCTAGCCCTCTGGCTTTATGGCTGCAGTGCAGGGCCCGGTGAAGAGGATATCCGCCAGCAGGTCACCGCCAAGCTACTGGCCGAGACAGACGCCAACCTGTTCGATATCAGCGACTTCACCATCCTCGGCAAGGAGGAGCGGATGGAGGGGGTCTATCTGGTCAAGGTGAGTTACCAGCTCCACTTCAAGCAGGGGCTCGATCAGTTGCAGGTGTTGCACGACGAGGACCTGGTCTACGACCGGGTTGGCCCCTTCCAGCAGGAGATGGGGCTGATGGAGCTCGAGCGCAAATATGGCGAGTTCGAGGCGGGCCAGGTGCTGCCACAAGAGGCCGAGGTGTGGATGATGAAGGACGAACAGGGGTGGCGGCTGGCGGAACCGGCGCAATAAAGGGCAACAAGCCCCTCATGTCTCTGCAACGGCTGGGCTGCCGTTGCCAACCAGCTCAAACCTGGGTATCGACCCGATACCCTTTTCGCTCGACAGGTTCGTTCGGCAGCTTGCTGGCCAACCCTGACAGCACCTCCTTGAGGGTGACCCCGCTCTCTGCCGCACCACGGCTCTCCAGCAGCTTGGTCAGCTGGCTCTGCAAGGGGTTGACCGCTTCACGCTCGGCTCCTTGCTCGCTCTCTTTTTCCTGTCCGCCCTGCTGATCCAGCGTCTCCAGCAGGCGCTCCAGATCCCGCTTGAGCGGGTTTTCACTGCTGTCGGCGATGGCGAGTTTGCGCTGTTCCTGCTCTTGCCGCTGTTGTTGCTGCAATGCCAACTGTTGCTCCTGCTGCTGTTGCAGGGAGCCCATCATGGTGTTGATGAACGCTTCCAGCGAATCCCTGATTGAAACAGTGCCACCGCCGCTGCTCTCCCCTTGCGGTGACAGCCCCAGCTCATCCAGCACAGCGCCAAGGTCGCGCACCAGGCTGTCACTGCCCGTTGATGGTGAAGTCGCAGCCCGCTCCTGTGCCTGCACGGCGGGAGAACCCTGCCGTTGCGCCAGCGGGGTGAGCCCGCCTGACGCGACCACATTTATCTCCATCTTGGCCCTCCTCTCCCCGTCCTCGGCCCTTTCTCGGCAAATATTCCGGCAATCTGACAACCCCTTGCCCCTTGGCAGATAACCGCTCTCACACCTAAAAGATAGCGCCAATCGGACGAGATTGGCGCGAATGCATCTTTTGGTCTATCGGGCGGAACGATAGTGCTAACCCGCTATAAACAAGGGCTGGCAAGGGGGCTTATTTCAGCCATCACTGCACAGGCTGACAATGGGGGTCAGAAGATATCCTTCATCCGGTGCCACAGCATACCCAGTGCCAGCAGCGGGGAGCGCAGCGCCGGGCCGCCGGGGAAGGTGATATGGGGCACGCTGGCAAAGAGATCGAAACCCCGGCTCTCGCCGCGGATCGCCTCGGCCACCAGCTTGCCCGCCATATGGGTGGCGTTGAGGCCGTGACCCGAATAGGCCTGGGCGTAGAACACGTTTGGGTATTCCTTCAAGCGGCCAATCTGCGGCAGCCGGTTGGCTCCGATCCCGATCATGCCGCCCCACTGAAACTCGATGGCAGTGCCAGCCAGCTCGGGGAAGACCCGCAGCATCTTGGGCAACATGAAGGCCTTGATATCGCGGGGATCCCTTCCCGAGTAGTTGCAGGCCCCGCCGAACAGCAGACGACCGTCGGCGGAGAGGCGGTAGTAGTCGAGCGCTACGTTCTGATCGCACACCGCCATGTTTTGCGGCAGCAAGCGCTGGCGCAAGCGGCGATCCAGCACCTCGGTGGCGAGGATGTAGGAGCCGGCAGGTAGCACCCGCCCTCCCAGCTCTGGATTGAGGTCGTTGAGATAGGCGTTGCAGCCGATCACCAGATAATCGGCGGTGACCCGCCCATGAGCCGTGGTCACCTCGACCTGCTTGCCGTAATCGATATGGGTCACCCGGGAGTGTTCAAACAGGGAAACCCCGAGGCTGGCTGCGGCTCGCGCCTCGCCGAGCGCCAGATTGAGGGGATGGAGATGGCCGGAGCCCATGTCGATAAGGCCGCCAATATAGCGATCAGACCCCACCACGCTATGGATATCTTCCCGCGGTACCAGCTTGAGTTCGTGCTCATAGCCGAGGCTCGCCAGATGGTCGAACTCCTCCTCGAAGCCAGCCAGATGGCGTTGACGGGTGGCGAGGTCGCAGTAACCCCAGGTGAGATCGCAGTCGATATTGAAACGCTCCACCCGCTCGCGCACCAGCTGCACCGCCTCCAGCCCCATCAGGTCGAGCTCGCGAACCCCCTCCTCACCAATCCAGCGGGCAAACTGGCTGGTATCGTGGCCGATACCGCGAATAAGCTGACCGCCGTTGCGCCCAGAGGCGCCCCAGCCGATGCGGTTGGCCTCCAGCAGCACCACCTTGTAGCCCGCATCAGCCAGATTGATGGCGGTGTTGAGACCGGTAAAACCGCCGCCGATGATGCAGACGTCAGCCTTGTGCTCCCCCTCCAGCTCAGGCCACTGTTGCGAGTCGTTGCGGGTGGCCGCGTAGTAGGAGGCGACGTGTTCCTGATATCCGTTGTGCTTTCCTGCCTGCATACTCAGCATCCTGCCTTGGTTGCAAATTGTTTAATAAAATAAGCAAAGTTGTTTCGATAATACCCAGTTCCCCCTCCACTCACCAACCGGTGCGGATCACAGAAATGCAAAAGGCGCCCCGAAGGGCGCCTTTTCATGCAATCAAGGTGCTGTAACGAATTACAGTACGTCGATGGCGTTCAGGTCGGAGAATGCTTTCTCCAGACGAGCGATCATGGAAGTCTGACCTTCACGCAGCCATACGCGCGGATCGTAGTACTTCTTGTTAGGCTTGTCGGCGCCTTCCGGGTTGCCCAGCTGGCCTTGCAGGTAAGCTTCGTTCTTCTTGTAGAAGTTCAGCAGACCTTCCCAGGTTGCCCACTGGGTGTCGGTGTCGATGTTCATCTTCACTACGCCGTAGGAGATGGACTCGCGGATCTCTTCCAGAGTGGAACCTGAACCACCGTGGAATACGAAGTCCAGAGACTTGGCTGGAACGCCAAACTTCTCGGAAACGTACTTCTGGGAAGCGTCCAGGATTGACGGGGTCAGCTTGACGTTACCCGGCTTGTATACACCGTGTACGTTACCGAAGGAGGCAGCGATGGTGAAACGCGGGCTGATCTTGGACAGACGCTCGTAAGCGTAAGCAACATCTTCCGGCTGGGTGTACAGAGCGGACTGATCCATGTGGCTGTTGTCGACGCCGTCTTCTTCGCCACCGGTGCAACCCAGTTCCAGCTCCAGAGTCATGTTCATCTTGGCCATGCGGGTCAGGTACTCGCAGCAGATGTCGATGTTCTCTTCCAGAGACTCTTCGGACAGATCCAGCATGTGGGAGGAGAACAGCGGCTTGCCGGTTTCAGCAAAGTGCTTCTCGCCCGCTTCCAGCAGACCGTCGATCCACGGCAGCAGCTTCTTGGCAGCGTGGTCGGTGTGCAGGATTACCGGCACGCCGTAAGCTTCGGCAACAGCGTGAACGTGCTTGGCACCAGAGATGGCACCCAGGATGGCAGCTTTCTGACCTTCCAGCTTCAGACCCTTACCGGCGGTGAACACGGCACCACCGTTGGAGAACTGAACGATAACCGGCGCTTTAACCTTGGCGGCAGCTTCCAGTACGGCGTTCACGGAGTCGGTACCAACGCAGTTTACGGCCGGCAGAGCAAAGCCGTTCTCTTTAGCGATGGCGAACACTTTCTGAACGTCATCACCAGTGATCACGCCGGGTTTTACGAAGTCGAAAATTTTCTTAGACATGTTTAATCGTCCTGTCTCGTATGCCGTTAATAAAAAATGGGGGGTTCATCATGAACCGGCACAGCGGGCACATGATAAACGAAACGGGAGGCTTTTGCCCCCCGTTCCGGGTCAATTAGGCTTTGGCGCGCTGTTCCAGAATCGCAACAGCCGGCAGTACCTTGCCTTCTACGAACTCCAGGAAGGCGCCGCCGCCAGTGGAGATGTAGGAGACTTTGTCAGCGATGCCGAACTTGTCGATGGCAGCCAGGGTGTCACCACCGCCAGCGATGGAGAAGGCCGGAGAAGCAGCGATGGCTTCAGCGATCACCTTGGTGCCTTCGGCGAACTGGTCAAACTCGAATACACCAACCGGGCCGTTCCACAGGATGGTCTTGGCGTTCATGATGATGTCAGCCAGGGCCTTGGCAGAATCCGGGCCGATGTCGAAGATCATGTCGCCGTCGGTCACGTCAGAGACGGACTTGATGGTGGCCGGAGTGGACTCGGAGAACTCGGCACCTACAACCACGTCGGTGGTCACAGGAATGTTGGTCTCGGCAGCCAGTTTCTTGGCGGTGTCGATCAGGTCGTGCTCGCACAGGGACTTGCCGACGTTGTGACCGGCAGCAGCGATGAAGGTGTTGGCGATGCCACCACCGACAACCAGCTGGTCAGCGATTTTGGAGAGGGATTCCAGTACGGTCAGCTTGGTGGAGACCTTGGAGCCGCCAACGATGGCAACCATCGGGCGCTCGGGCTTCAGCATGGCTTTGCCCAGGGCTTCCAGTTCACCCGCCAGCAGCGGGCCGGCACAAGCAACAGGTGCGAACTGAGCAACACCGTAGGTGGAACCTTCGGCGCGGTGAGCAGTACCGAACGCATCCATTACAAAGACATCACACAGGGCGGCGTATTTTTTGGCCAGCTCTTCGGTGTTCTTCTTCTCGCCTTTGTTGAAGCGGCAGTTTTCCAGCACAACCAGCTCACCGGCAGCGACTTCTACGCCATCCAGGTAATCCTTGGCCAGGCGAACCGGGCAGGACAGAGCGTCTTTCAGATAGTTGACAACCGGAGCCAGGGAGAATTCTTCGTTGTATTCACCCTCGGTCGGACGACCCAGGTGGGAGGTGATCATCAGCTTGGCGCCCTTTTCCAGAGCCAGCTTGATGGTCGGCAGAGTCGCAACGATACGTGCATCGGAGGTGACCTTGCCGTCTTTTACCGGTACGTTCAGGTCAGCACGGATCAGAACGCGTTTACCCGCCAGATCCAGGTCAGTCATCTTGATAACAGACATATTCAGTCCTCTATATTTTCCAGGTAATGTTAAAAACAGTAACCTTTCGCCCGGGGCAGGCTCAGCCTGCAACCATCATGGCCCGGGTGGTATCCAGCATCCGGTTTGCGAAGCCCCATTCGTTATCGCACCACATCAACATCTTGACGAGGTTGGCATCGCTCACCCGGGTCTGGGTACCATCAATGATGCATGAGTGCGCATCATGATTGAAGTCTACGGAGACCAGCGGTTCTTCCGTGTAATCCAGAATACCGTGTAATGTACCTCTGGATGCCCGTTGCAGGGCTTGATTTACGTCACTAACTGTTACTTTTTTACGAACAGTAATACTGAGATCCATCGCTGTTACATTGATGGTCGGCACCCGCACCGCGATCGCCTCGAACTTGCCGGCGAAGTGGGGCAGGATACGCTCCAGCCCCTTTGCCAGCTTGGTGTCCACCGGAATGATGGACTGACTGGCAGCGCGGGTTCTGCGCAAGTCACTGTGGTAGGCATCGATGACTTGCTGATCATGCATGGCCGAATGAATTGTCGTAATAGTACCACAATTTATCTCGAATTCTCGATGCAATGTTTCAATCACCGGCACCACGCAGTTGGTGGTACAGGAGGCGTTGGAGACGATCCGCTCCGCTCCGGTGAGGGTATGATGGTTGACCCCGTAAACCACGGTGGCATCCACATCCGCATCCGCCGGGTGGGAGAAGAGCACCTTACCCGCCCCCGCAGTCAGATGCAGCTCGGCATCGGCCCGCGAGCCGAATACCCCGGTGCAGTCGAGCACCACATCCACCCCCAGCGCCCGCCACGGCAGCTTTGACGGATCCCGCTCGGCAAACAGGGAGATGAGATCCTCCCCCACCAGCATGCTGTTGCCCGCCAGTTGCACCGGATGGTGGAAGCGACCGTGACTGGTATCGTAACGGGTCAGGTGCACCATGGCCTCGGGGGCCGCCAGCTCGTTGATGGCGACGATCTTGATGGTCTTGTCGCGCCCGCTTTCATAGAGGGCTCGCAACACGTTGCGACCGATCCGCCCGTAACCATTGATGGCAATCTTGATCATCGAGAATCCGTTTCCTTGAACCAGCAACAGGGCGGCGCACCGGCCGCCCGGGAGCCCCGGCTACGACAGCAGGGCCTCCTTGAATTCACCGCGGGCCAACAGTGCGGCCCCGAATACCCCGGCACTGTCGCCAAGGGCAGGAGCAATAATGGGGGCTCTGAAGCGGGGATTAAAGAGGAAGGGCAAAATTGTCTGCTGCCCTGCGCTGTAAAGGCTCTGCACATTGCCCACCCCGCCGCCGATGACGATCACATCCGGGTCGAGAATGTTGACCACGTTGGCCAGCGCCTGACCAAACAGCAGATGCAGCCGGTCGATGGTGAGCTTGGCCACATGATCGTGAGCCGTGGCGGCCGCGATTTGAGCGAGCGAGAGGTGGCGCTTGGCCTTGGCTTCGTACCAGGCCTCCAGCGCCGGGCCGCTGATCAGGGTCTCGACGCAGCCGCGCTTGCCGCAGTAGCACTCGGGACCATCAGGGGAAAGCACGTTGTGGCCCCACTCACCGGCGATGCCGTGATGACCGTTGAGAATGCGGCCGTTGATGACGATACCGGAGCCGACCCCGGTGCCCATGATGATGCCGAACACCACTTTCGCATCGGGATGGTGCTGGCGCACTGCACCGAGATGGGTTTCTGCCAGCGCGAAGCAGTTGGCGTCGTTGGCGATCAGCACCGGCACACCCAGCTTGCGCTCCAGATCCTCCTTGAACGGCTTGCCGTTGAGCTCGGTGGTGTTGCAGTTCTTCATCAGGCCGGTCTGCGGATCCCGCGCCCCCGGCGTGCCCATGCCGATGACAGTCGGGCGCTGGCCAATCTTCTCGGCACACTCAGCTACCAGTTTGGCGATCTGGCCGATCATGTGCTCATAACCGCCCGCCCGCTCGGTGGGGATGCGGTGGCGCAGCAGCACCTCGTCGCCATCCAGCACCACGCATTCACACTTGGTACCACCAAGATCGATACCCCAATCCAGTGACTTGCTGCTCATCTTGCCTCCTGCACGGCCGCCACGCTCTCGTCGTCACGGCGCCTTTTTCAATGTAAAACGGGGCCTGACGGCCCCGGATTTCAAACACACTCTTCTTCTCTCGCCCCGGCCTTAGCGACCATGGTACTGGGCGGAGAGCTCGTGTACCGCGTTGACGAACACACCGGCATGTTCCGGGTTCACATCCTGATGGATGCCGTGGCCGAGGTTGAATACGTGACCATTGCCGTGACCGAAACCGGCCAGAATGGAGGCGACCTCTTCACGGATGCGAGCCGGAGTGGCGTAGAGCATGGAGGGATCCATGTTGCCCTGCAGCGCCACCTTGTCACCGACCCGGCGCTTGGCATCGGCGATGTCGGTGGTCCAGTCCAGACCCAGCGCATCGCAACCGGTGGCGGCGATCTGCTCCAGCCACTGGCCGCCGTTCTTGGTGAACAGGGTGACCGGCACGCGGCGAGCGTCGTGCTCGCGGATCAGGCCATCGACAATCTTGTGCATGTACTGCAGGGAGAAATCGCGGTAATCGCGCGGGGTGAGCACGCCGCCCCAGGTGTCGAACACCATGACCGCCTGGGCACCCGCCTTTATCTGGGCGTTGAGGTAGGCAATCACGCTGTCGGCCAGCTTGTCGAGCAGCAGGTGCAGGGTTTGCGGCTCTGCGTACATCATCTGCTTTATCTTGGTGAACGCCTTGGAGCTGCCCCCCTCCACCATGTAGGTGGCCAGAGTCCATGGGCTGCCGGAGAAGCCGATGAGCGGCACTTCGCCCTTCAGTTCGCGGCGAATGGTGCGCACCGCATTCATCACATAGCCCAGCTCATCTTCCGGATCCGGAATGGGCAGCGCCTGCACATCGGCCATGGAGGTGATCGGACGCTCGAAGCGCGGGCCTTCACCCTGCTCGAAGTAGAGGCCCAGCCCCATGGCATCGGGCACGGTGAGGATGTCGGAGAAGAGGATGGCGGCATCGAGCGGGTAGCGGCGCAGCGGCTGCAGGGTGACTTCACAGGCCAGCTCGGCGTTGCGGCACAGGGACATGAAATCCCCCGCCTGGGCGCGAGTCGCCTTGTATTCCGGCAGATAACGGCCAGCCTGGCGCATCATCCATACCGGGGTCATATCCACGTCCTGACGCAGCAGGGCGCGCAGGTATCGATCGTTCTTCAGCTCTTTCATCCCAGTTCCTGAGTTCGTATCACGCATAAAATGGCGGTCATAATACCACTTTGCCCAGTCAAGCGGACTGCCCAAAACGTGGCAAATGGGCGCGCGGTTGCAAAGATGTGAAGGGGCGCAAACCAGAGCGCCCCGTTTTTAAAAAGAGGTGCAAAAAGGTTGGCGAAAAGATAAGCGCCGTTACCCCTCGCCAGCCAGTGACAACTCGATCAGCCGCCGAGCAATGGTGCCGTGAGGCGGCAAACGCGGCAGCCGGTCGGCGGCAAAGAAAGCGGCTGCGACCAGTTCGTCATCCTGCACCAGGATCTCGCCGCTCTCGTAGTCGGCGGTAAAGCCCATCATCAGGCTGTGGGGGAAGGGCCAGGGCTGGCTCGCCACATAGCGCACATTGCGCACCCGGATGCCGCTCTCCTCGAACACCTCCCGTGCCACGCACTGCTCGAGGTTCTCCCCCGCCTCCACAAAGCCGGCCAGCACGGTATACATGGGATCGTCCGCCTGGTAGTGACGGCGATGAGCCGCCAGCAGGATCTCCGGCCCCTTGCGCACCGCCACGATAATGCAGGGGGAGATACGCGGATAGGCCATGTGGCCGAGGTGGCACACCTGCGCCCACTCCCCCGCCTTCGGGGTCATGGGGGCGCCGCACTCGCCGCAGAAACGGTGGGTGCGGCGGAAGGTAACGAGCTGCCAGGCACGGCCGGCGAGACGAAAGCCCTCTTCGGCCCCCGCCACCATCAACTGGCGCAGGGGGGCCATCATAGTCGTGTCGGCCTCAGCCCCCAGATCGAGCAGATAGCAGGGCAGCCCCTGCCACTCATCAAAACGCTCGAAACGGGCACCGGCCAGCGCTGCGGGCAGGCACGCTTTACTTCCTTGTGGCACCTCTCCCTGCTGATCGAGCAGTACCAGATGATCGCCCCCCAGCACGAACCAGCGGGCTTGTTCGGTTAATGACATCAGATAAACACTCTCGTTATAACAAAACCCTGGCTACGGCGGGCCCGCCAAGGGGCAAACGCCACGCGAATGGCTCCCATCTTACGACCAGCACGGGTCGCTGACGACCCCGCCGTGGCCGATTGTCCCATTCGTAAAAAACGGATGGTGCAAATGATGGTGCAAATAAAGAGGCCGCCCGAAGGCGGCCCGCTGTTATCCCGTATCCGGCCTCTATCGACGCGGATCAGGCATCGCCCATCGCCAGCAGGGAGGCGTTGCCCCCCACCGCCGTGGTGTTGATGGTACGGGTCTTCTCGGTAACAAACCGCCCGAGATAGTGAGGGCCACCCGCCTTGGGGCCGGTGCCGGAGAGCCCCTGGCCGCCGAACGGTTGCACCCCGACCATGGCGCCGATCTGGTTACGGTTGATGTAGACGTTGCCCACGTTGATACGGCTCGCCAGCTCCTCGGCGTGAGATTCGTTGCGGCTGTGGATCCCGAGCGTCAGGCCATAGCCGGTGCCGTTGATGTCGCCGATCACCTTGTCCAGATCCCGGGTGGCATAGCGCACCACGTGCAGGATGGGGCCGAACTGCTCCTTGGCCAGCTCGCGGATGGAGCCAATCTCCAGTGCGGTCGGCTGGACAAAATGCCCTTCCATGGTCGCGGCCGGCATCGGCGCCTGGGCAATCAGGCGAGCTCGCGGGATCATGTAGGCCAAATGAGCATCCAGCCCCGCCTTGGCATCGGCATCGATCACCGGGCCGACGTCGGTGTTGTGCTCGGCCGGGTTGCCCACTTTCAGCTCCTGCATGGCGCCGGTGAGGATCTCCAGCACCCGCTCGGCGATCTCCTCCTGCAGGTAGAGCACCCGCAGGGCCGAGCAGCGCTGACCGGCGCTCTGGAAGGCGGCGCTCACCACGTCGCGCACCACCTGCTCCGGCAGGGCGGTGGAGTCGACGATCATGGCGTTCTGGCCGCCGGTCTCGGCGATGAGTGGCAGGATGGCGCCATCGCGCTGGGCCAGGGTCATGTTGATGAGCTTGGC
This sequence comes from Aeromonas sp. s12, assembly GCF_040907925.1. NCBI lineage: Bacteria > Pseudomonadati > Pseudomonadota > Gammaproteobacteria > Aeromonadales > Aeromonadaceae > Aeromonas > Aeromonas sp. s12. The sequence continues at coordinate 35,374 of NZ_JBFOCT010000012.1, forward strand.
GGTCTCGGTGGAGCCGGTGAAGCAGACGCCGCCGATACGCGGATCTGCTGTCAGCTTGGCCCCCACGGTGGCGCCGTCACCGGGCAGCAGCTGTAGCACGTCGCCTGGAATACCGGCCTGATGGGCCAGCGTCACCGCCAGATGGGCGATAAGGCCGGTCTGCTCCGCCGGTTTGGCGATGACGGTATTGCCGGTGGCCAGCGCAGCGGCGATTTGGCCGAGGAAGATCGCCAGCGGGAAGTTCCACGGGCTGATGCAGACAAACACCCCGCGTCCCTGCAGGAACAGCTCGTTCTGCTCGCCGGTGTAACCGGGCAGCAGGGTCGCCTGCCCCATCAGACTGCGGGCCTGCACCGCGTAGTAGCGGCAGAAATCGACCGCTTCACGCACCTCGTCGATGCCATCTTGCAGCAGTTTGCCCGCCTCGCGGGTACAGAGGGAGACGAACTGCTCGCGGTTCGCTTCCAGCAGATCCGCCAGCTTCTCCAGCGCGGCGGCCCGCTCGCTCACCGGGGTTTCGCGCCAGCGCGGGAAGGCAGCGTGGGCAGATGCCAAGGCCTGCTCCACCGCCTGCTCGTCGGCCCAGTGGATCTTGCCGACGGTGAGGCTCACATCCTGCGGGCTCAGCACGGTGCGTGCCTCGCTGCGCTTGAGGGTCTCGCCATCGACGATGGGGCCCGCCAGCCACTGCTTGCTCTCCAGCTCTTTCAAGCGGGCGAAGAAGGGGCGCTGGATGGAGAGGATGTTCATGTTGACGCCGCTGGAGTTCTTGCGGTCGCTGAACAGGTTCACCGGCTGCGGAATGCGGTCGTTGGCAAAGCCGGAGTAGCGCTTGAGGGTGCGCAGCGGATGCTCGGCCAGTGAATCCACCGGGGTGTTGGGGTCCACCAGCTTGTGAACGAAGGAGGTGTTGGCCCCGTTCTCCAACAGGCGGCGCACCAGATAGGGCAGCAGATCCTTGTGGGCGCCGACCGGCGCATAGATGCGACAGTGCAGGCCGGGATTGTCGTTCAGCACCGCGTTGTGCAGCTCCTCCCCCATGCCGTGCAGGCGCTGGAATTCAAACTGGCGATCACCGGCCATCTCCAGAATGCTGACCACGGTATTCGCGTTGTGGGTGGCGAACTGGGGGGCGATAAAGCCGCGAGTCGGCTCGCTCAGCAGGTAGCGGGCGCAGGCGAGGTAGGAGATATCGGTGCCCGCCTTGCGGGTAAAGAGCGGGTAGCCGGGCAGGCCCGCCTGCTGGGCATATTTCAGTTCGCTGTCCCAGTAGGCGCCTTTTACCAGTCGCACCGGAATGAGGTCACCCTGCTCGCGAGCCAGGGCGGTGAGCCAGCAGAGTACCGGCAGCGCACGCTTGGAGTAGGCCTGCACCACCATGCCGAGCTTGCCCCAGCCGCGGTTGGCGTCGGAGCGGTAGAGCTGTTCGAACAAGTCCAGCGACAGCTCGAGGCGGTCCATCTCCTCGGCATCGATGCTGATGGCCACATCCTTGTCGCGGGCCAGACGCACCAGCCCCACCAGCCGCTCGCACATCTCGCCGAGCACCCGCTCGCGGTTGGCCACGTCATAGCGCGGATGGAGCGCCGAGAGCTTGATGGAGATGGAGGGGGCCGGGCCGCCGTCGCTGATCCGCTCGTTGCCCACCGCCTCGATGGCGTTGCGGTAATCGGTCAGATACTTGTCGGCATCCTGCATGGTCAGCGCCGATTCACCCAGCATGTCGTAGGTGTGGGTGTAGCCCAGCTCGCGGGATTTGCGGCTCGCCTTGAGTGCCTCCTTCATGTCGCGCCCCAGCACGAACTGCTTGCCCATGATCTTCATGGCGGCGTACATGGCGGAGCGCACCACCGGCTCCCCCAGCTTGTTGACCATGCGCCCCAGCAGGTTGGCCGGGTTGCCGTCGAGCTTCTTGTCGAGCTTGATGATCTTGCCGGTCAGCATCAGCCCCCAGGTGGAGGCGTTGACCAGAGTAGAGTCGCTCTTGCGGAAATGAGATGACCAGTTGGCGCCGGAGAGCTTGTCCTTGATCAGGGCATCGGCGGTCTCGGCATCGGGAATGCGCAGCAGCGCCTCGGCCAGACACATCAGGATGATCCCCTCCTGGGTATCGAGACTGTACTCCTGCAGGAAGGCGTCGATACCGTCACCGGAGCCGCTCTCCTTGCGCACCTTGGTCACCAGAGTACGGGCACGCTGGGTCACCTGCTCCAGCGAGGCGCCATCCCCCGGCAACATGGCCGACAGTTCGGCCAGATAGGCATTTTCATCCACCACATAGTTCTGGGTGATGGCTTCGCGCAGGGCGGCCAGATCGGAGGGGATATAGTCAGCGGCAAGCACTTGAGTAGCTTTGAACATATGGGGTCTTCCTGTACGCCCTAGGGCTGATATCGACAAAGGCGGACGCGCCGCCGAAACGCCGATAATGTATACAATGTTGCACCCTATATGAAATGAATTTGTTGCCACTCTTTAACAAAGATCGCTCATTCACCCCATGAACTCCCTTTTGAAGCCAATACGCCAGCAAGCGTGAGGGTCATCTGACTTCATTTTGTATACGATCTGCCGCCGCTCTATCGCAAAGCAACCACGCATTCCGCCCAATACCGGATGTCCCCAATGCGCCCAAAAAAAGAAGGGCCGCCACGGCGACCCTTCTCAGCAATTCATTCAGCCAGATGCTGTCAGTTCATCCAGCGATCGCCGCGGCTGCGACGACGGGGCAGCATCGGCAACAGGATGCCAAGCAGGATCCCCGCCCCCACCATGGCGCCACCACGGATAAACCAGTCCATCTGCATGTCGTGCTCCTGGTTGTCGTAGCTCTGGGTCAGGGCATCATTCTGCTCTTTGAGATTGCTCATCTCCTCACCCTGACTGACCAGCTGGGCCTTGAGGGCGGCGATCTCCTTGCTCTGGGCAGCGATCTGGCCATCCTTCTCGGTGAAGCGTTTCTCGTTGTCACCGTTGAGGTTCTGCAGGCGATCTTTAAGCTCATCGCGCTCTTTTTCCACCTGGGGCAGACGCTCGCGCAGGCTGATCTGGCTCTGCAGTTCGCTGTTCTTGATCCACCCCTCGCGGCCACGACCGTCCACCACCTGGGTGAAACCGGCCTCGCTGTTCACCGCCTTTACCTCCAGCGGTTCACCAGCCTTGACGCTGCCAAGGATCCGGTACTGGGTACCCGGGCCATTGTGGATATAGGTAAAGATGTTGTCTGAAACATAACGGGTATCGGCCAGTGCCTGTTGGGCACACAAGCAGATCAAAATCCCGAGAAGGGCGCGCATGGTCGATCGGTTCTCTTTTTCAGGTTTGGACAAGAGGTTGAATGTTAAGCCGCCAGCAGGTTAAAGGACAAGCAAAGAAAAAGCACCTCCCCCGGGATAATACGCGCAGAGTTGCGAGTCACCTCGCAACTTGCCCGTCTGCGGCCTCACTTGTTTTTCAGCTCCTGCACCTCGCTGCGCAGGGCGCGGATCTCCCGCAGCAGCTCCTCTTGCTGGTTGTTGTAGTGATGACGCCACTTGTCGGTCTCGCCATCCCCCTTGTTGGGCTGCAAAAACAGGCTGGCCATAAAACCGCTGATGGCACCGAACAGACCGACCCCGAACAGGATCAGCAGGCTGGCGACAAAGCGCCCCTCCTCGGTCTTGGGCACCAGATCCCCGTAACCCACTGTCGAGAGGGTCACCAGCGTCCACCAGAACGCGTCGTAAGGTGTCTCAATCTGGCTGCCGGGCTGGCCTGACTCAATCCAGTACATGACGCCGGAGCCCACCCCCAGCAGCAGGAAGAACAGAAACAGGATGCCGGAGAGAGTGGTCTCGTTGCGCTCGCGACGGAACATGGCCCAGAGATCCGGGTGCTCCTTGAACAGCTGATAGACCCGCCAAAGCTGGATCAACCGCGCCCAGCGCAACTGCTCCGCCATCGGCAGGCTACCCGGCAGATAGATCCAGTTGGCCTTGAAATAGGCCTTGCGATCAGAGGCCCGGATCCAGCCATAAGCAAAGTGCGCGAGGAAGAAGTAGCAGATCAGACTGTCGAGGTCATAGAAGAGCTGCAGGGTCTGTGGTGTCAGGCTCTCATGGCCCCACCAGCGGGCCGTCACCAGCACAACCGAGATAATCGACAGAAATGCCATCAGCAGATCCATCGCCCGCAGATGAGTTAAGTGATGTCGCATACATTTTCCAACTTTAAGCACAGTGCAAATTAATAAAAGAGAAGATAATGCCGATAGTCCTGAGGGCAAAGGAAAAAACGGCTTTTAAAAGGAGAATGACAATGCAGCTGAACCTGCTGGAGAAAAGAATGAGCAACATCCGGTTGGTACCCAAAGTGGTGCTGCTGATGGTGTTCAGTACCCTCCTGCTACTGACAAAACTCTGGTTTGACGCCAACAATCTGGAAGCGACCCTGCTCAGCGAAGGGCTCGATCCCGCCAAGGCGGATGCGATCTCCAATCGCCTGCTCTGGACCGGTCTGATGGAGACCGCCATCATGGGGCTGCTGTTCGTGATCCTGCTGCTCACCGGCTCCCGCCTGATGGTCAAGCAGGTGCATTATCTGGTGGGCCTGCTGGAGCGCTTCGCCAAGCGGGACCTCAGCCACAAGGTACTGCTCAAGTCTCGTGACGAATTCGGTGACATCGCCAAGGCGGTCTCCCACTCGCAAGAGAACCTCAAAGAGGTGTTTGGCAACCAGCGTGCCGCCTGCAAGGAGCTCAACGACATCGCCTCCCAGGTGACCCTTTGCATGGAAGAGGCCAACGAAGCGATCAACGAAGAGTTCACCCAGATCGAACAGCTGGCCAGCGCCATGAGCCAGATGGTCGGCGCCATTCGCGAAGTGGCCGCCCATGCGGATCAGGCCTCTCACGCCACCGCCGAGACCAGCCAACTGGCGGAAGAGGGGAGCCGCTGCGTCGCCGACACCGTCAGCACCATAGACACCCTCTCCGGCAACATCCAGCGCTCCGCCACCGTGGTCAACGAGGTGGAGCAGGGGGTCGAGCGCATTGGCTCTGTGGTCGACACCATTCGCGGCATCTCGGAGCAGACCAACCTGTTGGCACTGAACGCCGCCATCGAGGCGGCTCGCGCCGGTGAAGCAGGTCGTGGCTTTGCCGTGGTGGCCTCCGAAGTGCGCGAGCTGGCCAACCGGGCTCAGGCCGCCACCGTCGAGATCCAGAAGATGATCGAACAGCTGCAGGGCAATGCCCATCAGGCCGGCGAGCTGATGGCCCAAAGCGTACAGCAGGCCGACAAGGGGGTGGAACAGGTGACCCAGGCCGGTACCCAGCTCGCCACCATAGTGCAGCGGGTACAGGGTGTCGCCGACATGAACCGCCACATCGCCGCCGCCTCCGAGCAACAGAGCTCGGTCGCCGAAGAGATGCGCGGTAATCTGGAGCAGGTCAAGCAGATCGCCGAAGGCTCCGTCGTGGTGCTGCGTGAACTGCAAGAGGCCTCCGAGCTGGTCGAGCAGCACAGCAAGGAGCTCGACAGCCAGATCCAGTCCTTCAAACTCGTCTGACTGTTTTCATGCCCCAATCCGGTTAGACTGGAAGGCCCCTTGAGGGGGCCTTTCTCATTTCCAGCGCACGGCAAGGAGCCAATATGCAGCAAAATGCAACGCACCCACCACTCGAGCTCAGTGACGACAAGGGGCGGCTCGATGTGCCGCTGATCCACCGTTTTCTCTCCGAAGAGGCTTACTGGTGCCGTGGTATTCCCCACAGCACTGTGGTGCGGGCTATCAACCACTCCCTCTGCGTTGGCGGCTATGTCGATGGTCAGCAGGTTGCCTTCGCCCGGGTCATCACCGACAAGGCCACCTTTGGCTATCTGGCCGATGTCTTCGTGCTGCCTGAGTACCGCGGCCGGGGTTACAGCAAGGCACTGGTGGCAACCATTGTCGACCATCCCGAGTTGCAGGGATTACGTCGTCTCGCTCTCGCCACCTCTGATGCTCACGGCCTCTATGCCGGTTTTGGCTTTGCGCCCCCAGCAAGTCCAGACAGCCTGATGGAGATCTACAACCCTGCCATCTACCAGCGCACCTGATTGACTGGCGGCCAATAATTCCCACCGGATCATGCTTCTCGCCCCTGCGCTGTGACGCGGGGGCCTGACAGTGCTAGATTGGCAGCCACCATTTTGAACCGGCAGCGTTGTTAACCTCGTGTCGTTAACCCTCTGTCGTGAACCACAAGGACGGCAACCGTGGCCCAGCACTCTCCCTCTTTCTCCGCCCTCTCCCCCCTGCTGCAAGAACAGGCCGAGCGCCAATGGCAGCGACTGGTCGAGCTAGCCCCCGACTATGGCTCGCTGCCCGAGCCCGTTCGCCAGACCCTGCTGACCCTGCTCGGCCTCTCCGATTTTGTCGCCGACTCCCTCTTCAAACAGCCGGCGTTGCTGACCGAACTGCTCGCCTCCGGTGATCTCGAACGAACCGAACGCTGGCCCGCTTACCAGCACGATCTGACCGCCCTGCTCGCCGAGGTAAGCGATGAAGAGGCGCTCAAGCGCATCCTGCGCCAGTTCCGCCGCAGCCGCATGCTGGTGATCGCCTGGCGCGAACTGCTGGGCCACTCTGAAGTGGAAGAGAGCTTTATCCATCTCACCAAACTGGCAGATGCCCTCATCTGCTCCGCCCGCGACTGGCTCTACGCTAAACAGTGCAGCGAGCTGGGCACCCCGATGGATGGCAACGGCAACCCGCAACCGCTGCTTATCCTCGGCATGGGCAAGCTCGGGGGCGGCGAGCTGAACTTCTCCTCGGATATCGACCTTATCTTCACCTTCCCCGAAAACGGCTACACGGTTGGCGGGCGGCGCGAGCTCGCCAACCAGCAGTTCTTTATCAAGCTGGGCCAGCGCATCATCAACGCCCTCCACCAGCCCACCCAGGATGGTCAGGTGTTCCGGGTCGATATGCGCTTACGCCCCTTTGGCGATGCGGGGCCGCTCGCCATCTCCTTCGCCGCCATGGAGGATTACTACCAGCACCACGGCCGCAACTGGGAGCGCTACGCCATGGTCAAGGCGCGGGTACTGGGGCCCCAGTGCGAGCACGCGGTGGAACTGGCCGAGATGCTGCGCCCCTTCGTGTTTCGCCGCTATATCGACTTTGGCGTCATCGACGGCCTGCGCCAGATGAAGGCGATGATCGCCGCCGAGGTGCGCCGCAAGGGGTTGGAGGGCAACATCAAGCTGGGGGCTGGCGGCATCCGTGAAGTGGAGTTTATCGCCCAGGCGCTGCAACTTATTCGCGGCGGCCGTGAACCGGCACTGCGGGTGCGTCACCTGCCGGAGGCGCTGGCTGCCATCGCCCAATGTGGCGCCCTCGAGTCCGCCCATTGCGACCGCTTGCTGACGGCCTATCGCTTCCTGCGCCGGGTCGAAAACATCTTGCAGGAGATCGGCGATCAGCAGACCCAGACCCTTCCCACCGAGGAGCGGGATCGCCAGCGGCTGATCGCGGCTCTGGGTTTTGCTGACTGGGGCGCCTTTATGGCTTATCTGGATGAGGAGATGGCGGCCGTCCATCAGGAGTTCGCCGCCGTGGTGGGGGAAGAGAAAGAGGCACCCGCCCATCTGGAGCAGCTTTGGCTCGATCTCTGGCGCACCGAGCTCGACGCCGCCGAGCTGGAAAAATTGCTGACTGCGCAGGGGGTGGCCGAGCCCGCCCCGCTCTGCGCCGCGCTGCTGCGTTTCAAGGAGGAGTACAAGCGCCGTCAGGTGGGGCCGCAGGGGCGCATCGCACTGGACTGGCTGATGCCGGAGCTGCTGCGGCTGGTGGTCGCCAGCGAGCAACCCGCCCGCCTGTTCGAGCGGGTCTGTGAGCTGCTTACCCGCATCTTCACCCGCAGCGCCTATCTGCAACTGCTGGCGGAAAACCCGGGCGCCCTGCGCCAGCTGGTGCGGCTGTGCGACGCCAGCCATCTGGTGAGCGAACAGCTGGCCCGCTACCCGATTTTGCTGGACGAGCTGCTCGATCCCCAGCACCTCTACCACCCCACCCCGCTCGATCAGTACAAGCCCCAGCTGCGCCAGTTCCTGCTGCGCATCCCCGAAGAGGACGTGGAGCAGCAGATGGAGGCGCTGCGTCAGTTCAAGCAGGTGCAGCTGCTGCGCATCGTGGCGGCCGACATCGCCGGCGCCCTGCCGCTGATGAAGGTGAGCGACCACCTCACCTGGCTGGCGGAGGCGATCACCGAAGAGGTGGTCAATCAGGCCTGGGCCCAGATGAGCGAGCGCTACGGAGTGCCGCCCGAGGTGGCAACCAGCGGCCAGCGCGGCTTTGCGGTGGTGGCCTACGGCAAGCTGGGTGGCATCGAGCTCGGCTACGGCTCGGATCTCGATCTGGTGTTTCTGCATGGCGGCGACCCCAACAGCTACACAGATGGCCGCAAGCCCATCGACAGCCGCCAGTTTTACCTGCGCCTGGCCCAACGGATCCTGCACCTGTTCAGCACCCGTACCCCCTCCGGGATCCTCTACGAGATCGATATGCGGCTGCGCCCTTCCGGCGACTCCGGCCTGCTGGTCTCGTCGCTGTCGGCCTATGAGCAGTATCAGCAAAACGAGGCGTGGACCTGGGAACATCAAGCGCTGGTGCGGGCCCGCCCCATCTATGGCGATGATGCCATCGTTGCCGAGTTTGCCCGTATCCGCCGCGATGTGCTGGCCAAGGAGCGGGAGCTGCCGCCCCTGGCCCGCGAGGTGCGCGAGATGCGCCACAAGATGCGGGATCACCTGCTGAAAGCGGGGGCTGGCGAGTTCGACCTCAAGCAGTCCCCCGGCGGCATGGTGGATATCGAGTTTATCGCCCAGTATCTGGTGCTGGCCCACGCCTGCGGCGAGCCCGATGCCCTCACCCGCTGGTCCGATAACGTGCGCATCTTCGATGAGTGCGTGATGGCGGGGGTGCTGACCCTGGAGCAGGCGGAGGGGCTGAAGCAGGCCTATCTGGAGATCCGCAACCTCGGCCATCGCCTCAACCTCTCGGAGATCTCCCGCAAGGTGAGCGACGATCAGCTGCAAAACGAGCGCAGCCATGTGCTCGCCGTCTGGCAAACCTTGCTGGGGGAGTAATTCCCGCCAGCGGCAATGAAAAAGGGCCCGCCTGAATTGCTTCAGTCGGGCCCCTCTCTTATCGGCAAATCAGCATCCTTACGGTTGCTCAGCCGTGCTCCATCACCGTCTCCACCAGCATCTGGTTGAAACGCTGATAGGCCTCTTCCTCAAGGAGCCCCGGATAGCTCAACACCCTCAGCGCATGTCCTTGATAATCAGGATGATAGGGTGGGTGGAGATGGGCATAGTCGTTGAGACAAAAACCCAGCCCCTGATAGAAGCGCAGACGGCGAATGGCAATCTCATCCTCTGGCGGATCGATCTCGAGAATGACGGTTTTGCCTGCCCGCTCGCAAAATTCGGCCAGCAGGCGGCTGCCATAGTTGCGGCCGCGCAGCGCAGGATTGATGGCCAGATGTTCGATATAGATCTGCTCGCCACACGCCCACCAGAAGATGAAACCGAGCAGCAGGCCGTCCTGATAAAAGATTTGGCAGTGATAGCGAGGATCCCGCATCTTCTGTGGCTGATGCTGTGACTGGCGCTGCTCGTAGCGGGGAAAACTCTCGCCATAGATCTGCCAGACCAGCGGCCACGCCGGATGGTTTACCTCTCTAATCACTTCACTCTCAATCATCAGAACTACCTCTCGTTTATTTTGCAGAACGTTCATCTATACATGAAAAGTTCTGCAACAGCATCCTATGATGAAATAAAAGCCAGAACGCCCGATTAGCGGGCGCCATCCGGTTGCGAAACAAACTGCTGCTGGCTGCCATCGGGCAACAGCGCCAGCACGCTCTGGCTCGCCAGCTTTATCCCCGCCTGCTCAGTGGCTGGGCCGAAGTTGGCAATCAGTCGAGTGCCATCGGCAAACTCGCTCTGCTGCACCACTCCTTTTTTGTCGAGCCAGCGAAAACCGGAGAGCGGCTGGTTGTAGAGCCGTTCATGCAGCGGGCGGAAGAAGGCATCAAGCCCCTTGAGGTAGGGAATGCGCGTACCGGCACTATCCAGACTGAGGTTGAGCAGCGGCGGCACGTTGTAGAGCTGCTGCAACAGTTCGGTGGTCTGACGGCTCTCCCTGAATTTGAGGCTGTCCATCGTCCAGTGGTGGGTGGTCACTATGCTGTCGTGAAAAACGCTCTGGAACAGCGGCAACCGCAGCGCCGGATCGAAATAGAGCCCCTGATACCCGGGCTTGAGGTGGCTCTGGCGAAAGAAGAACGCAGGCTGATGCTCCGGATACCAGGCCCCCAGATAGTAGGGAGATCGCTTGTTGCGGCGCATATCGGGATCCTGCCAGCCAAAGCCGCTGGTCTGGGGGCCGTGGGCAAAGGCCGCGGTGCGGTTGGCTACCGCGCCGCCCTCCTCGGAGCCCACCAGTACACCCTGACTCCTGGCAATCCATGCCATTCCCGCCATCCGGTTTTGCGCATCCTGCGCCTGAGTGGTCGGCTTGGCCGGGTCGAAATCGTCAAACACCATGCCGGTCGCCGCCACATCGAGGAACCAGCTGTTGTAGTGGCTCGCCTGCTGCAATTTGGGCACTCGCTGCTCCATCACCGGGCGTACGCAGGCCTGATTGGTGTAGACGCCGCTGTTTTGAAAGCCGCTCTTGCGCAGTCCATTCTCCAGCATGATGCCGCAATACAGATAGCTATCCTGCCCCATCTGGGCGGTGAGCCAGCTCTGCTGGCGATTCCCCTCCGGCAGCGCGGTATCGTAGGAGTCGTAGGGTGCGATGAGATAGCCCGCCGCTTTGGCAAGTTCAATCCCCTGCGGTGCTGCAAAACCGGCGGTCCACTGAGGCAGGCCCAGCCAGAGCTTTGGTAGTCCAGCCTGCTTGAGCGCGGCGATCATCTTGGTCGAGCTGCCATCACCCCAACTCTGCGGCTCGTTGAGCGCAACCCCCAGTTGCGTGGCAGCTAACTCACGCCGGGCAGCGAAATCGGCCTGTTGCTGACCCGGATGGCGCAGCGCCAGCGCCTGCTCAACTCCGGTCAGCACCAGATTTTGCAGATAGCGGTTGCGCTCGAGATCGGGCGCTTGCAGCGCCGTTTTGCTCTCCCCCTTGAGCCAGTCGGCAGGGATCAGGCGGCGCAGCGCGGGCCAGCTTTTCACATCCTGTGGCACCAGCAGTCGCTCGCCCCAGAGATAGAGGTGAGAGGCGCCGATCAGCCGCTTGCCATCCGGTACCGCCGCCAGCTTGCTCTCGAGCGAGACCAGCTCGCCCCGTGCCTGCAACCAGCTGCGATAGGCCTTGGCCGCCGCCAGCCAGTCATTGCCCGGTTGCAGCGACACCGCCACCTCATAGGGGTCAGCCAGATTGAGGCGATTGACGCTGTGGGTCGCCGTAAGGGCAATGCCATCTTGCTTGGGGGCAAAGGTGAGCCGGTTGTTGAAGGGGTTGGCAAAGAGGATCGCCAGCTGCTGATCGCCGTGATCCAGCCCAACCACCGGCAGGGTCAGATTATCCGTGGTGTTGATCCCCTGATACTCCTGCGCCAGCGCCTTGCGCCACGCAGTGTGGGTAGCCGGAATGCGAAATCCCTCGTGGATCGGCAGCATCAGCGCCTGCGCCCCTGCCGGTACCCGCGGCCACACCAGCTCGCCAGCAGTTGCACGGCTGAGGGTAAGGATCAGACGGTTACCCTCAAGGCGAGCCAAGGCCCGCACCTCGCCATCGGCACGGGTCAGCCAGCTGGCGCGCTCCCCCTCCTGCTGCAGAGCGGTGACCGGCTGACGCGCACCGGGAGAAGAGATGAGAAGGTGCTTGCCCGATGGCAGCACAGCCTCGGCCGCCAGGGTGGCGGGATCCAGCTCAATGCGCCACTGATCGTTGGCCAGGGTCAGCGCCTCGGCAGGCAGGGAGAACAGCGGCGCCAACAGCAGCAGCGGGCGGATCCGGCTCGTTAGCACGGGAAGAAAAGTCATGGTCGGTGATTCCTGATAACACACGGGAATCGCCATTTCAGCAGATCGGCCGCCTGCGATTGTCAGGCCAATGTCAGGATTGCGTGCACCTGATCATCACGACGACTATTACTCAACCGGCCCAGCCTGACTGTGGCTTAGCTGCAACACCAGCTGGCCGCGCTGGCTGGTCTGCACCAGCGAGAGGGTGCGCCAACTGTCGGGCGTGGCGGCTGGCCAACCCACCTTGCCATCGAGAGGCAGACGGTTCCACCAGAGCAGGGAATATTGCGGGCGGGCCAACATCGCCTGATCGAGCCAGAGCGGCGTACAGGAAGCGGGATTGGCGGGGGGATTGGCCACCGCCAGCGGCGAGCGGGAGAGCCAATCCAGATCCTGCACCGCAGGCAGCGGCAACGCCACCAGCCACTCCTTGCCCGCCACCGCCAGCCGTAGCTGATAGAGCCCGGCTGGCAAAGGCGTCGGCAGATCGGACCCCACGACCCTGACTCCGGAGTTCTCTTCCGCCTCCCACTGGGCACCTGCCAGCCGGTCGCGGCCAGCGGGATCGATAAGTTCAGCGGCGGTGATGGGCCCCTCCCCGGTCAGCTGCACCCGATAGTCCCGCAGCAGCGGCGCATCGCGCTGGATCAGCTCAAGGCGCAGCTCGCTCACCCCATCAGGCAGAGTCAGCGGGAAATCCTTGCCGCAGTGCTGGGCACTCAGCGCGGCCAGCATCCCCTGCCAGCTGCGGCGCTCGGCATCGCTGTTGAGGGCAGGCCATGCCTGCTGCAAAGCTTGCCAGGCGTGCCGGTTATCCTCCTGCAGCAAGGCCAGAGTGGCCGGTTGCAGCGGGTCGGCGCGTTCGGTTTCCAGGAAGCGTTCGGTTGCCATCACGCAGCTTGCATTTAGCAAGCCGACGCTCAGAGCCAACAGCTGTCCAGCTAGCGTTGCGCGCTTCACGCTGTCACCTCCAGCCGATAGCCGATGCCGCGCACCGTCTCGATGGCCAACCCGGGCAACTTCTGGCGCAGTTGCAGAATATGGGTATCGACGGTGCGGGTGGAGGGAAACGCCTGATAGCCCCACACCCGGTTGAGGATCTCCTCCCGGCTCAGCACCCGCCCCGCCATTCGCACCAGCAGGGTGAGCAGGGCAAACTCGGTGGGGGTAAAGCTCACCTCCGCATCCTGCCAGCTCGCCTGCATCCGGGCGGGATGAAGCTGCAAGCCGCCCACTGCCTGAGTGCCATCCCCCAGCTGACGCAACTGGGCCCGGATCCGCGCCAGCAGCTCGTCGTGGGAGAAGGGTTTGGTCAGGTAGTCGCGCGCCCCCGCATCGAGCCCGGCCACCCGATCGCTCACCTCCACCCTGGCGGTGAGCACGATCACCGGCAGCGCCTTGCGCGCCAGCCACTGGGGCAGCCAGTCGAGGGCATCCCCCTCCGGCATGGTGCGATCCAGCAGCACCAGATCCGCCGCCAGCCACTGCTGCTCCGCCGCTGTCAGGGTATCGCACCAGAGGCAGCGATACCCTTCCCGGGTCAGATAGCGTTGCAGGTTCTCCGCCAGCAGCGCCTCGTCTTCGACAAGCAGGATGGTCTTCATGATTTGGGGTCGCTCCAGAGTTGACAGGGCAGCGTCAGGGTAAAGGTAGTGGGCGGGCCGGATAGGGTGAGGCGCCCGCCAAGACGGCGCAGCAGATGGCGCACGATGGCAAGCCCCAGCCCCAACCCCTCGGCACGGGCACCGCGGTGCAGCAAGGTGGCGAGCCGGTAACCCGGCAGCTCGCCGCCATCGCTGACCGCGAGGATCAAACGCCTCGCCTGCCAGCTGGCACAGATCCGAACCGGTGCACGGCCATGCTGGCTGGCGTTGCGCAGCAGGTTGTCGAGGGCGAGATCGAGCCAGTAGAAGGGGAGCGCCAGAGTCATCTCCCGCTCAAGGCAGAAGGTGGCACCATGCCGCTCGCAAGCCAGGGTGAGCCACTCGGCCAGACTGACCGCCACCCGTTCATCCTCTAGAGCCTCTGCCGCCAGATAGTGGCGACTGGCCTGCGCCAGCTGATGCAGGCGGGCGACACTGCCCAGCAGTTGCCCTACGCTCTGCTGGGCGGAAGGGGGCAGCCGGTCGAAATCGTGGCGCAGCTCCTCGCTGATGCCGGAGAGCGCCATGATGGGGGTACGCAGCTCGTGGGTCAGCATCTGCAACGCGACGCGCCGCTCCCGCAGCAGACGCCAGCGCTGCCAGCTGGCCCATCCCAGCAGTAAGATGCAACCAAGGGAGCTGGCCAGCGCCAGCCACTGCCAGTCAAGCGTGGGGCGCTCGTTGATGCAGAGTGCGCCGACCCGCTCCTGGCAGAAACCATCGACCCGACTATCCAGCGTTACACCAAGCCGCTCGGCCAGCGGCTGCCACTGCCCCGCGCCATAACGACGCCACTGCCCATCGGCAAGCAGCCAGAGCTGACCCGATTGCAGCAGCCAGCGATCCCCCCGCAGCAGGGCGTCGAGGTTGTCATCGTCGAGCTCACCGAGCTGCCCCAACTGATCTCGCCGCTCCCGCACATGGAGCAGAGCGTCGAGCCCGGCCGCCGGATGACCTGCCAGCCAGCGGGCAGCGCTGGAGCCACCCAACGGATAGACGGGGTGAGCGGCAAACCAACTGGCCGAGGGCGCAGCCCCTTGGCCGCAAAGCGCCCGCAGCAGCGGCAGCCACTCGGCGGGCAACTCATTATCTGTCCCGCACTCCTGCTGGTAGCGATAGATGGCCTGCAACTGGCGCAGCGGATAGCGCTGCCAGGCGGGATAGAGGGAGTCAGGAGCGATCAGGCGACGATCGAGCCGCTGCACCTCGTCAAGAGGCAGCGCCTGTTCGGGAGCCTGCCTGATCAGCTCGCCCGCCAAGCGATCCGCCAGCGGCCCGGCCAGCACGTGAGAAGCCATGCCGTAGCAGATCAGGGTGCAGAGCAGCAGGATCAGGCGCATGGGTTCAACTCGAGATGACTCCGGATCAAGGCGCAGCAGATCACTGCGCCATAAAAAATGTCAGCGCCATTTTTCAATGGCGCTGACATCCGGTCAACCGCTAACGGCATTTGCGCGGCTCCCGCCAGCCATGTGAACCGTCACCTATTTGAACAGTCCCTTGAGCAACTGGTCGGCCACCCCTTTGACGGCATCGTTGTCGGCCTTGTCACCCAGCAGCTTCTTGAGGCCGCGTTCGGCCTCCTTGCGCGCCTTATCCTCCAGCAATTTGTTGTTGCTGAGCAGTGCCTTCACATCGAGCTGGTAGCTGGGGGTCTGCCAGTGACCGCCGATCCGCACCGGAATGGTGATCTCTTTGAGCTCATCCACATCCTTGCCCCCCTGCCCCTTGCTGCTCTCGACGATGGAGGTAAGGAACAGGAAGTCGAGGCTCTCCGGCACCAGCGCCGTCTGCCCCTCCCCCTTGACCCGCAAGGCGGGGGCAAAGAGCTGGATATCCTTGCTGCGGGCGATGCCATCGGCAATCTGGAAGCTGGCGGTCAAAGCGCTGAAGTCGGTCTTGCGCGCCTCCTTCACCTGCTCGGCCCCCTTGCCGGTGAGGGTGGCCCGCGCCTCGCGGATCATCTCCGGCAGGTTGATGCCATGCAGGGCGCCGTCGCTCAGCTTCAAGGTCACCTTGCCCTGCATTCCGTTGCGCAGTGCCAACGCAGAGAGACCGCGCCCCTGCACCTGCACATCGAGATCGCCCTTGCCCTCCAGCAGATCGCTCTGGGCCAGAGTCTGCAGCAAGGGACGAATGTTCACTCCGGCGACCTGCTTGTGCACCTTGTAGGTGGCGGGTTGCTGGCGTGCGTCGAGAACCCCTTTCGTGCTTACCTGACCGCCCGCCACGGTCGCGCTGAACTGTTTGAGCGTCAGCAGTCCCTTGGCCAGAGCCACCTGCAGATCGACGGCGCCGAGATCCAGCCCTTTCAGGCGCAGGCGGCCAAGTTGCAACCGACCATCCAGATCCACACCTTTGAGCGCGCCCAGATCCGGTTCAACCGCGGAGAGGGCTTCGCTCTTTCCGGTTACCGCTTTATTGCCACTTGCCGCGGCGTTGGGGGCGCTGGCCGCCGGCTTGGCCTCTTTCGGCTGTGCGGTTGTGGTCGGAGCCGATCTGGCGAGCCATTTATCGAGATCCAGCTTCTCCCCCTTGAGATCGAAGTTGATTGCGGGAACGGCACCAAGCTGCACGGTTCCATCACCACTCAACAGCGCCTCATCGGCACTCATCACCAGCTTGCTCAGGATAATCAACTGCTTGTCGAGCTCGGCACGGGCAAAACCGGCC
This sequence comes from Aeromonas sp. s12, assembly GCF_040907925.1. Classification (NCBI taxonomy): domain Bacteria; kingdom Pseudomonadati; phylum Pseudomonadota; class Gammaproteobacteria; order Aeromonadales; family Aeromonadaceae; genus Aeromonas; species Aeromonas sp. s12. Next base: position 51,698 of record NZ_JBFOCT010000012.1, read on the forward strand.
AGTTTCAGCTTCATCTGCGGACGTGGCAGCGCATCACCTTCCAGCGCTGCGGTCAGCAGCACATCGGAGAGTTCGGCCAGCTTCATCTCTTTATCGAGCCGTCCCTTGAGCGTTCCTTCCAGCGAACCAGCCAGTGAAGCTTGCTGCCCCTCTACCTTGGCCCCTTTCAGCGCCAACGTGAGGTTGCTCCACTCACCAAGAGCCAGTCGGTCTCCCTTGATGGAGAAACTGTCGAGTCGCAGGGACGGGTCACTCAGGCTGCCACTGAGGCTCAGATCTTTCAGTTCACTGGCCATCACCTCCTGCGCCAGCTTGATCTGGGTCTGCCCTTTAACATCGAAAGCGAGCTTGTCGGCACTCCCCTTGGCGGCCAGCGTCACGGGTACCCACTGACCGGTGGCCAGCTGCCCCATATCGAGATCGAGGCGATCCAGTCGCAGCGACGTGCCGCGGCGATCATCCTGTACCAGCGCACTGGCCTGGGAGAGCGCGACACCCTGCAAGCTGATCTGCCAGGGCTTGCTATCAGCAGTTGGCGCAGGGGTTGCGGGGACGACCGGTTCGCTTGCATCAGCAGTGGCATCTTTGATCAGTGCGCTCAGATTGGAGCTGCCATCCGCCTTGGTCTGGATAAAGAGATGGGCGCCACTCAGGGTCACCTTGCCAATCTCCAGACGATGGGAGAGCAGCGGCAACAGGGCCACCGAGGCCTCACCCTGTTCGAAACGAACCAGATCCGGCTCGGCAAAGCCGGCCGGATTGCGCAGAGCAACCTTCTCCAGCGAGAGGCCGAGACTCGGCCAGAAACGCCAGTCAATCTCTCCCGCCATCACCAGTTCCCGGCCTGTGCTCTTGCGCACCTGTTCAGCCAGTTGGGGCTTGAATTGATTGGGGTCGATAAGGCTTATCAGCGTCACTATGGCCAGCAAGACCGCCACAGCGATGCCGAGCAAGATGAGAACTATCTTCTTCACGATATGCTCCTTGAGTCCGGATCCACTGCTGACTATACCACTCACCGTCTGACGAATGGCGCCTGCGGGACAAAAGCGGACAAGGATGAGACAGGGATGGTCGCTGCCAATCCCCATCGTCATCAGCAGGGATCAGGCCTGCAAAGGGGATTGCTGCAACCGCGCCATAGCTGTGCGCGTCGATTCGAAAGCAAAGCGGGGCAAGGGGATATCGCTGATCTTCAGCCACTGACAGGCGGCCACATCGTCAGCCGGCTGGATGACAGGTTTTTCACTCAGCCTGATGGCGAAAAAGGTGTCACAGGTGTGATAGGTGATGCCATCGTAGGGATAGATATTGGGGAAGGAACCGAGATAGCTAAAAGGTTGGGCGCTAACATCGAGCCCCAGCTCCTCCTGCAACTCGCGCACCAACGCCCCCTCCAGCGACTCGCCGGGGTCGACAAATCCGCCCGGCAGATCCAGCAAACCCTTGCTAGGATTGCGGGCACGCACCGCAACCAGCACCTCGTCCTGCCAGCAAAGCGCCACCATCACCGCCGTCGCCACATTCTGGAAAAAATGAAAACCGCAGCCACAGCGAAACTCTTTGGGGCTGACGCTCTGCAGGGGTTGACCACCACATTTTGGACAAAACATGGGCTATCTCCGACCAGATAAAGAGCTATTTTACGCCGTTGGGGTCAATTTCTATGAGTAAAACAGACAGGGAGGATAAGGTGTTCAGGTTAAAGAGGGGGTAAAGAAGGTCAATTATCAGACGATTTGCTGAATTGCAGGCAATAAAAAACCCCGCTCGATGAGCGGGGTTTCTTGTATTGGGTGCCTGGCAGTGTCCTACTCTCGCATGGCGAATGCCACACTACCATCGGCGCTACCGCGTTTCACTTCTGAGTTCGGCATGGGATCAGGTGGTTCCACGGCGCTATGGCCGCCAGGCAAATTCTTCATCTAGAAAGCTGACGTGAGTAGTGATGTTGCGCTTGGCTTGTCACTATCACTGAATTTGAGTAGTTCGTTCTATTTGCTACAAGCCTTAGAACACTTCTTGGGTGTTGTATGGTTAAGCCTCACGGGTAATTAGTACGGGTTAGCTCAATGCATCGCTGCACTTACACACCCCGCCTATCAACGT
>NZ_JBFOCT010000013.1:0-266852 GCF_040907925.1 Aeromonas sp. s12
TGGTGGAGGGAGAAGGATTCGAACCTTCGAAGGCAGAGCCGTCAGATTTACAGTCTGATCCCTTTGGCCGCTCGGGAACCCCTCCACGGGGTATTTCCTGATTGTCACTACTTTGCACTTGAATGGTGGAGGGAGAAGGATTCGAACCTTCGAAGGCAGAGCCGTCAGATTTACAGTCTGATCCCTTTGGCCGCTCGGGAACCCCTCCCCAAGTGCGAGGCGCATACTATCAGATCCAGAGGCTTTGTGAACCCCTTGATGAGGCATCTGGCAGTAAAAAATGACTGTTCGTCGATTTTTTGATACATACAGCTCAAAATTCAAGCTTATCAGCAAGTTGTGCGCTGCTTTTCTGCACAAAACCGCATCCGTGCAAGTTGGCGATCGCGCTGAAGAGAAGGCAGATAGCAGAAGACCGCCAGTGTCGGCGGTCTTGCCGGGCATCACATCTAGCGCTGGAACGGGTAGACCGAACCCAGTTTCAGGATCTGGGTCAGCTCGTCCAGTGCGCTGCGGGACTCCTGCACCAGTGCCGGATCTCGCAGGTCATCGAGGGTCAGGCGGTCGCGGTAGTGACGATCGACCCAGCCATCGAGGCGGGCAAACTGGCTGTCGTTGATAAGGCAGGCCGGATTGACCGCAGCGAGTTCCTGATCGTTCATGGCAACCCGCAGTCGCAGGCAGGCCGGGCCGCCGCCATTGCGCATGCTCTGTTTCACATCCATATAGTGGACCGCCTTGATCGGAGTCTCCTGCGTCAGCAGCTTGCCAAGATAGGCCGACACCGCCGGATTATCGCGGCACTCGGTGGGGGCGATAATGGCCATCTCGCCACTCGGCAGGGTGAGGATCTGGGTGTTGAACAGGTAGGATTTCACCGCATCCAGCACGGATACCTCGGCGGTTGGCACTTCGATAAAGTGCAAATTCCCCTCGCCAAACTTGCCGCTGATCTCGGTCAGTACCGCTTCGGTGTTGAGGAACGCTTGCTGGTGGAAGAAGAGCACGTTCTGGTTGCCCACCGCGATCACGTCGTTATGGAATACCCCCTGATCGATCACCTCCGGGTTTTGCTGAATAAACACCACGCTCTCCTCGCCAAGGCCATGCAGGCGGGCGATGGCCTGGCTTGCTTCCAGAGTCTGGCGGGCCGGGTAGCGCTTCGGCGCCGGGCGGGAGTAGTCAAAGGCGCTGCGGCCATAGACAAACAGCTCGACCCCCGCCTCACCATAGGCGCGACAGAGGCGGGTATGGTTGGCCGCCCCCTCGTCGCCGAAGTGCTCATTCTCCGGCAGATGGAGGTGGTGGCTGAAGTGGCGATCATTGTTGAACACGGCGCGCAGGATGCGACCAGTGACGTCGGGCTCCAGGGAGCGGTGAAACTTGTTGGTCAGGTTGGCGGGGGTGAAGTGAATGCGGCCATCCTGGGTATCGGCACTGGGAGAGACGGTGGCGGCGTTGGCGGTCCACATGCTGGAGGCCGAATAGCATGCAGCCAGTACGGCAGGAGCCTGCTTGGCGGCCTGCTCCAGCACCCGGGCATCGTTGCCGGTGAAGCCGAGGCGGCGCAGGGTGGCGAGATCGGGACGCTCTTGTGGCGCCAGTACCCCCTGGGTCATGCCAAGCTCGGTCAGCGCCTTCATCTTGCGCAGCCCCTGTTTGGCGGCCTCTTTCGGATTGGAAGCCTCCTGGGCATTGCTCTGGGAGGCAACGTTGCCGTAGGAGAGGCCAGCATAGTTATGAGTCGGGCCGACCAGACCGTCGAAATTGACCTCGAAGTGCTTCATTGAGTACATCCTTTCGATTTTTATGATGGGTAGCGGTTCCTTCCGCGCGCAATGCGTCGGGGTTGGGCCATTATAAAGAGATTTTATGTTTTTGTAACAAGCCGGTAACCAGCAGACGTTTTTATGTCGTTTCAGATATAAAAAGAGGGGCGGTATGGCAGAAAATTGAAAAAGCGGTTGCGTCCAGCCTGTTGCCTTCGCATTAATAAATAAAGAAGCAATAAAAGAAGCCGTGTGGTTCGGGCTGGTCAGGCAAATTTGCTCACAAGATTGCTTTTTAGCGCCAAATCTCTTATACAGCCCCACAAAACCGCACACCAACCCCGTCGGGTGCAATGAGGATAATAGTTACAGCATGGGCAAATCACTGGTCATAGTGGAGTCTCCGGCCAAGGCCAAGACGATCAACAAATATCTGGGCAAGGACTACGTGGTGAAATCCAGCGTGGGTCATGTTCGCGATCTGCCCACCAGCGGCAGCGCCAGCACCGAGCCCAAGAAACCTGTCATTCGCGGCATCAAGTTGAGCGAATCCGAGAAGGCTGCCAAGGATCGCAAGGCCCTGTTTGCCCGGATGGGTATCAATCCGACCGCTGGCTGGCAGGCCAACTACCAGATTTTGCCCGGCAAGGAGAAGGTGGTCAGCGAGTTGCAAAGTCTGGCCGAGAAAGCCGACACCATCTATCTCGCAACCGACTTGGATAGAGAAGGAGAAGCGATCGCCTGGCACCTGCGCGAGATCATCGGTGGCGACGACAGCCGCTACAAGCGCGTGGTGTTCAACGAGATCACCAAGAGCGCCATCAAGGAGGCGTTTGCCCAGCCGTCCGAACTCAATATTGACCGCGTCAATGCCCAGCAGGCCCGTCGTTTCCTCGACCGCGTGGTGGGTTACATGGTCTCCCCGCTGCTGTGGAAAAAGCTGGCCCGCGGTCTCTCCGCCGGTCGGGTGCAGTCTGTCGCGGTGCGTCTCATCGTCGATAAAGAGCGCGAAATCAAGGCGTTCGTTCCGGTCGAGTTCTGGGATCTCAATGCCGACCTGCTGACCGCCGACAAGAGCGATCTGCGGATGGAAGTGGTCAGCCGCAACGGGGCCGACTTCAAGCCGGTGACCCAGGCCGAGACCTTTGCCGCTGTCGCAGCCCTGGAAGGGGTCGACTACAAGGTTGTTAACCGGGAAGACAAGCCGACCGGTTCCAAACCGTCCGCGCCGTTTATCACCTCCACCCTGCAGCAGGCGGCCTCTACCCGTCTGAGCTTCGGGGTCAAGAAGACCATGATGATGGCCCAGCGTCTCTATGAAGCGGGTTACATCACCTATATGCGTACCGACTCCACCAACCTCAGCAAAGAGGCGGTTGAGGCGGTGCGTGAATATATCGGCGAGCAGTATGGCGCGGCCTATCTGCCAGCCGAGCCGAATTTGTATGGCGCCAAGGCCAATGCCCAGGAAGCGCACGAAGCGATCCGTCCCTCCAACGTACAGGTGACTGCCGAGATGCTGGAAGGGATGGAGCCGGATGCCATGCGTCTGTACGATCTCATCTGGCGTCAGTTCGTTGCTTGCCAGATGACCCCGGCTCAATACGACTCCTCCACCCTGACCGTCAAGGCGGGTGAGTTCGAGCTCAAGGCCCGTGGCCGTACCCTGCGCTTCGCCGGTTGGACCAAGGCACTACCGCCGATGGGTCGCAAGGGCGAAGATAGCCAGCTGCCGGCGGTGACCGTTGGCGAGGTGCTGAAACTGGTCAAGCTGGATCCGCGCCAGCACTTCACCAAGCCGCCGGCCCGTTTCACCGAAGCGGCGCTGGTGCGCGAGCTGGAAAAACGCGGCATCGGCCGTCCGTCAACCTACGCCTCCATCATCTCCACCATCGTTGATCGCGGTTATGTGCGGGTCGAAAGCCGCCGTTTCTTCGCCGAGAAGATGGGCGAGATCGTCACCGATCGTTTGGTGGAGAACTTCGTTGAGCTGATGAACTACGAGTTCACCGCCAAGATGGAAGACAAGCTCGATGGCATCGCCGAAGGGAGCCTTGAGTGGAAGAAGGTGCTGGACGCCTTCTACGCCGAGTTTACCCAGGAGCTGGAGAAGGCCGACAAGGCGCCCGAAGAGGGCGGCATGCGTGCCAACCAGATGGTGATGACCGATATCGACTGCCCGGATTGCGGCCGCAAGATGGGTATTCGTACCGCCACCACCGGCGTGTTCCTCGGCTGCTCCGGCTATGCCCTGCCGCCGAAAGAGCGCTGCAAGAAGACCATCAACCTGGTCTCTGCCGACGAATTTGTCTCCGCCACTGACGGCGAAGAGGCAGAAACCGAAGCGCTGCGCGCCAAGCACCGCTGCGGTGTCTGTGGCACTGCGATGGATGCCTACATCATCGATGACAGCCGCAAGCTGCACGTCTGTGGTCGCAACCCGGATTGCGATGGCTACGAAATCGAGAAGGGCCAGTTCAAGCTCAAGGGCTACGAAGGGCCGAGCATCGAGTGCGACCGTTGCGGAGCCGAGATGCAGCTCAAGAACGGCCGTTTCGGCAAGTACATGGGCTGCACCAACGAGACCTGCAAGAACACCCGCAAGATCCTGAAAAACGGCGACATCGCGCCGCCGAAGGAGGATCCGGTGCCGCTGCCGGAGCTCAAGTGCACCCAGTCCGATGCCCACTTTGTGCTGCGTGACGGGGCTGCCGGTCTGTTCCTGGCGGCCAGCAACTTCCCCAAATCCCGCGAGACCCGCGCGCCGCTGGTGGAAGAGCTCAAGCGCTTCAAGGATCGCATCTCCGCCAAGCACAAGTATCTGGCCGGTGCCCCGCTCACCGATCCGGACGGCAACCCCGCTATTGTGCGCTTCAGTCGCAAGACCAAGGAGCAGTACGTGATGAGCGAGGTCAACGGCAAGGCGACCGGTTGGACCGCTCACTACGACAACGGTACCTGGCAAGAGAGTTTGCCAAAGGCTAAAAAAGCGTGATGAAAAGAGGCCCCGACAAGGGGCCTCTTTGCTTATGGATAGCGGTATACTGAGACAGCTGCAAGGAGTGCAGCTGTCGTCAATCGCGAAGTAGACAAGGAGGTTGAGATGGAGATTAACGAGATCCGGCCGGGTATGAGCTGCATGACCCGGGAAGGGGCGGCCTATGTGCTGGAGGTGGACCGGCAGAGCCTGCTGGTGCTGCTGCAGCGTGCGGATGAGACCATACCGGTGCAGGTGCGCAGCGACGAGATCCTGGCGCCGCTGGAGTGATCCGGCTGTGACCCCCTCAAAACGGCAGTAGAAAAAGCAGCTCGGCCAGATCGGGCTGCCATTGCCACTCCTTCATTCTGACCCTCCCCCCGATCACCACGACCCCCTCCTGCTGCAGGCGTCCCGTCTGTTCGGCAAAGCCTGGCGACCCTTTCGGTAACGAGATGGTGCCCGCTGCGCCCAGCACCCGATGCCAGGGCAGTACCTTGTCGGTTTCCCGCAGCACCTTGCCCACCAGTCTTGCCCGTCCGGGCAACCCGGCCAGATCGGCCACCTGACCGTAACTGACCACCCGGCCTGCCGGGATCAGGGCGATGATCGCTTCGATACGGGCCGTTTTGTTCAATGGGGATGGTCTTGGTTCAATGCTCATAAACCCGATTCGTCAAAAACAACAGAAGCGCCATTGTGGCGCTTCTGTCATGGGGCTGGCAATGATTCAGCCGAAGGTCTGGCTAAGCCCCTTCAGTTGCTTGGCCCGTTCCAGCAGAGCCTGACTGGAGTGATCGACATCCAGCATCTTCTGACTGTTGGCGTGGGAGTATGCGGATATCTGGTGGATGCTGCGGCTGATCTCCTCCACGACCGCTTGTTGCTGCTCAGCAGCGGTGGCGATCTGGGTGGAGTGTTCGGTGACCAGCTCTATCTCTGCCAGCACGGTATGGAGACTGCTGGCGCCCTGGCGGGTCATCTCGGCACATGCGCGGGTCTGTTGCAGGTTCTCCTGCATCATCCCCTTCCAGCGTCCCAGCGTGTGCTGGATCTGCTTGATGCTGCCCTGGATCTGCTCGGTCGCCTTGTGGGTGCGGGTCGATAGAGTTCGCACCTCGTCGGCCACCACTGCAAAACCACGGCCCTGCTCCCCGGCGCGAGCCGCTTCGATGGCAGCGTTGAGGGCCAGCAGGTTAGTCTGCTCGGCGATGCCCTGGATCTCGCCCATCACACTGCCAATCCGTTCGGATTCGCTGGCGAGCTCTACTGCCGAGTTGAACGCCAGCTCTGCCTGTTTGGCGAGCTGTTCGATCTGTTGTTCGGTCTGGTTCAACTGCTGGTTGGTTTGTTCACAACGATTGCGAGCTTCGTTGACCTGACCGTTGGAGTCCTGAATGTTGCGGGCGATCTCGTGGGCCGTGCTAGCCATCTGAGTCATAGCCGTAGCCATCTGCTGGGTCTGGGCATCTTGCTCGTTGATATCGAGACAGGCCTGATGAGAGGCCTGCTTCAGATTGATGGCCAGGGTTTGCAGAGGTGCCGTGGCATCGTTGATCCGCCCCAAAACGGTTCGGATGCGGGCCTGCAGCATCTTGATATGAAAATCGGCAATGGCGCCGGGGTTGTCACCGGAGTAGACCAGCCGGGTCAGACTGTCATATTCACGGCCCAGTTGCTGCAGATAGTGGGGCAGGGCAAAGAGCTCGCGCCAGTAGGCTCCGCCAATAAGCAACAGGGGCAGCAGCATCAGCAGGACGGTCATGGCCCCTTGACTGGCGAAGGTCCAGCCCATCAGGCCGAGCAGCAGCAGGGTAATGGCCGGGGTGCGTACTTTGGCAAGAGAGGGGAGATTGCTGCTGTTGCCGCGCTCGGCCTTGAGCAGAGCTTGGTAGGTCTGAGCGGCGATGCGCTTGAATTGGGGCTCGGGCTTGCAGCGTACCGACTGGTAGCCGCTGATCCTGTTGCCTTCGTAGATGGGGGTGACGTAGGCATCTACCCAGTAGTAACGGCCATCCTTGCAGCGGTTTTTTACCATACCGCGCCAGGGTTTGCCCTCCTTGAGGCGGGCCCAGAGATCGGCGAAGGCGGCCTTGGGCATGTCGGGGTGGCGTACCAGATTGTGGTTGTGTCCCACCAGTTCATCGACCGGGTAGCCTGCGATGTCGCAGAAGGCCGGGTTGGCGTAGGTGATCACCCCGCGCAGGTCAGTGGTGGAGACCAGTTGTACGTCGGCAGGAAACTCCACTTCGCTATCCAGGGTATGGACATCTCTGCGGGCCATAGGAATACGCTCCGATGTTCTTGTTGATAATGTTGTCGTTGTTATTGTGGCAGATCTGGAGGTGGCCGCAGGCTCGCGCCAGCAGGATGCAGACCAGCTTCATTAGGGGCTGGATTTTGCCAATAATGGCGGATGAATGGTAGGGGGAAGTTGATGTTTTGTTGGCTAATCGTAAAAAAGGCGGCCAATTGGCCGCCAAAGTAGAGACAACATTACCTCTGTGGCATCCGGTAGCGCACCTGCAACTGATCGAGGATCTGCAGCTGACCCGGCAGGCGGGCGGCGAAGTGATCCCAGCCCTTGTGGGCGGGATCGCTCCAGGCCACCTCGGCCGTGGCCAGCATACGCGGGAACAACATGTAGTCGAGACGATCACGGCTGGTGATCAATTCTGACCACAAGGGGCTCAGCACCCCGAGGATGTTATCGTTGGCATGGAAATCGGCTGGGGCAGGATCGCAAGCATAAACCTGCTCCAGATTGAGGGTCCCCGCCCAGTAGAGGCCGGGTTCATGAATATCGGCGCTCCAGGCGAGATCCAGATAGAGGAACTGGGCGGGCGCCATCACCACAGGATAACCCGCGGCGGCAGCATCCAGCCCCGCCTGAAAGCTGGTCCAGGCACAGATGGCCGCTTTGCGGCTCACCTTGTCGCCGTGCAGGATCTCCTCCCAGCCGATCATTTGTTTGCCTCTGGCGGCCAGATAGCGCTGGCAATGGCGCAGCAGATGGCCCTGCAGTTCACGGCAGTCGGCGTAGCCCTGTTCGGTCATCAGCTGCTGGCAAGCGGGACTGTCGGTCCAGACCCCGGTCGGCACCTCGTCACCCCCCATGTGGATCTGCGGGCCGGGGAAGAGCTCGCATACCTCGTCCAGCACCGCCTCCAGAAAGCGGTAGGTGCCGGGCAGGGCGGGGTTGAGCACGTTGTCATCGAAATGCTGAACCGAGCGGTAGCGGGAGTGATCCGCCGTTTCGATCAGCAACTCGGGCAGCGCCTTGATGGCGGCGTGGCAGTGGCCCGGAATGTCGATCTCGGGAATGACGGTGATGCCGAGCTCACTGGCATAGCTCACCAGCTCCTTCACCTCGCTCTGGGTGTAGTAGCCGCCATAGGGTTCGGCACCGCCGCTGAGCTGGGGGTCGATCGCCAGATTATGGCCGCGCCAGGCACCCACGTCGGTCAATGCCGGGAAGGCCTTGATCTCGAGTCGCCACCCCTCGTCATCGGTCAGGTGCCAGTGGAAGCGGTTGAACTTGTAGAGGCTCATCAGCTTGAGCAGGCGCTTGATGGTGGCCGGTGTGTGGAAGTGGCGGGCGCAATCGAGAAAAATGCCGCGAAAGCCAAAGCGCGGGGCATCCTCCAGCGTGACGCAGGGCAGGCTCTCGCCATGTTGCAGATACCACTGGGCCAAAGTCACCAGCCCGTGGCGCCAACCCGTTTCGTCGGCGGCGGCAATTACCACCTCCTGCGGCGTGATGGTGAGTTGGTAGGCTTCGGGGGCCAGTTTGGCCTCGGTCAGCCGGATTTCAGCGTCGTGATCCTGCTCCAGCGCCAGCGACGTCAGCTCGTTGAAGTACGCCAGCAGCCTCGGCACATCGCGGGGAGCGCTGACATGAGCCCGCTCGGCCAGCCGGAAGTTCCCCTCCAGCATTACCAGATGAGCCGGTTGTGGCACTATGCCGGGCAGGGGCTCGACATCCGGCAGATCTGGGCGGGTTACCGGCGGGTTTTCCAGTCCGAGATCCTGAGCTGCCAGCGTCACCGGCAGCAGCTGGGCACCCGTAGTCGCCTCCGGCAAGCTGAGGAAAAAGCCTTGCGGCATGTCGGAGAGCTTCTTGATGGGGGTCTGGCGGCAGCAAAAGCGCAGCTCGCAGCTGCCAGCGTTCGGGACAATCACCTTGTAGCTGCCGCTCTGGCGCTCCAGCTCGCCCCCTTGCAAGGAGTCGGGGTCGATATGGCGAGCCAGACAGAAGTGCAGCTTCCACTTGGTATCCGGCATGCGTGAGAGGGTGAAGGTGAACCAGACATCCTCGCCGTCACGTCGGGCGACCTGGGTGTGGATCAGGGGTGTAGACATGGAAAATCCTCTGATTGGGCAAACAGGATGGCACCATCGAGCGCATCTGCCTGGGGGGGGATCAGGTTGAGCTGGCCGAGACGGGGAGCGAGGCGGGTGCCAATCCCCCCAAGCAGGGCGATCTGTCTGGCACCGAGCTGGGTCATCCCCTCCAACAGGATCCGCAGTTGTTCGCAGGTTTCGTCCAATAGCTGATTGGCGAGCTCGTCGCCATCGCTGGCTGCATCGAACACCCAGGGGGCAAAGTGGCCATAGTCCGCCGGAATGGCGCGGGTGGCCCAACGTACCACTTCGGCCTGATCCCGCTTGAAGCGGTCCATCAGGCGGATGGCGAGGGTGCTGGGGGGAAGAATGCCGTCGTGGCAGAGCAGGGATTGCTGGATGGCGCGCAGCCCCAGCCAGGCGCCGCTACCTATGTCTGAAATGGGGAAGCCGCGGCCGGAGCAGGTGCGGATCTGCCCCTCCTGATAGACCAGCCCCACCGAGCCGGTACCGGCGATCAGAATGGCCCCCTCACGGCCGCCAAAGGCGCCGAGGCAGGCACCGAAGGCATCGGAGGTGAGCCTGACGCTGGCGAAGGGGAAGGGCATCTCGAGCAGGGCGTGATAGCAGTCGGCCAGCTCGGCGGAGGCGAGCGCCAGCCCGACCCCCATCTGCTGTTCACTCTCGATAGCGATCCCGGCGGCAAGGCGGGCGCTGGCGATGGCGGCCAGCACATTGGCGTGGGCATGGGGGATGCCCAGCTCCAGATTGGAGCCGGCCGCGCGCCCCTCTCCGAGCAGCTTGCCCGCCCGATCCCGAATGCGGGCGCGGGTGTGGGTGCCCCCGCCATCGACGCCGACCCAGAACTCAATCATGGCGACCTCCATTTTCCTGCACATTCAGCCAGGTGATGGCCAGGGCAAACCAGGCGGCGTGGGGGATCCACTGCTCGCCCCAGCGCCAGTTCTGATCCAGCCGATCCTTGTACTCCTCTGGAATAAAGGCCACCTCATTTTCGTCATCGAATCCGGCGGTGATGCCGTTGCAGATCCCCCCCTGCGCATTGGGATACCCTGCGGTATAGGCGGGGTTGTTGATGCCGTGGCCCGCCAGCATGCAGGCGTTGAAGGGGTTTTGCCCGAGGATCCAGTCGAGTTGGCGCTGACCGTAAGTGATGAGCGGCTGGCTCTGGCGGGGGAAGTGACGGGCGCCAGCAAAGGCCATGGCCGCCAGCGAGGCCAGGCGGGCATTCTCCCCCTGCCACCAGTAACCGGATTCGTTGTGGTGGGGCATAAAGAAGCTGATACGTGGCGCTTCGCCAACCCCTTTCACATACTGGCGAGCAAGGGAGAAGGGGTTGCCCGCGCGGGCACAGAGCGCCAGCTCGGCGGCCAGTGCCTGCTCGATCACGCTCTGCACCGCGGCCTTGCGCTCCCGATCCGGCTCTACCCCCAAATATTCAAGCAGCGCCAGCACCGGCAAGCCCGCTTCGGCGGCGTGGTAGTAGGGGCGCGAGCCATCCTCGTTGGCGGACCAGTAGTGGCCAAGATCCGGGTGGCTGTGCTGACGGGCGCACAGCTTGCCGGCCCGATCCCGCACCTCGCCGAGCCACTCGGGCCCCAGCGTTTTGGTCAGCTCGACCGCCGCCAGCAGGGCGCAGTAGTCGTCGATGATGTTCTCGCAGCCATCGTCCAGATAGGCGTGGTTGTGCTCGCGCAGGTGCAGGTAGCCGCGCCGCGCCGCCTCGGCATAGCCGCTTGCATCGATATCGCCGCTGATGCTCTCGCGCGCGGCCCGGGCCAGGGCGGCAATGGTCATGCCCCCGCCCTGACGAAAGCCGGCCTGCCAGTTGGCGGACTTGAGCCCCTGTTGGGTGGCATAGGCGCACAGCTCGCGCTGGGCGGGATCCTTGCTCCACTTGTCGAACAGGGTCATGTAGAAGAAGCCCGACTCATCCTGCATCCGGCAGAGGAAATCGGCGCCGTGCAGCGCCTCGTCATTGAGCCGCTTGCAGAGGTTCACCCCGTCGATATCGCGGCGCGGGGCCAGCAGTTCCCGGCACTTGAGCAGGGCCCACACCACCATGGGGGTCTGCTGGGGGTTGAGGTAGTTGGCGTAGGAGAGGTGGCTCAGGTACTTGCTCATGTCGCCGCTGGCATCGAACCAACCGCCGTGCACATCTTTGTGCTGGTCGGTGCCAAACAGGCGGGCGCTGCGGTCGGCCCGATCGAAGGTGCCGCTGGCGCGCTGCCCCTTGAAGTAGTGAATAACGTCCGAGAGGCAGCGGCTGGCCAGCAGATCCTGGCCGATGGCAAAGCGGGTGGAGCGGACTATGCCTTGGGCAGTGATCGCCTCCAGCCGATAGTGGCCGGGCTCCTTGAATGCAGAGAAGTCGGCGCGCCAGTAAGCACGCCCCTGCCAGCCGGGGACGCTGCCAGCCGGTTGCAGCGGAGTTTCAAACAGGATCTGGCCATCATCAAGGCGTTGCAGCCTGACATAGCCGCCGAGATCAGGGGCGGGGGAGGTTTGCAACAGGGCGACCTTGTGTCCGTCGCACTCGTAGCCCACCTGATTGATCAAGAGTTCCATCAAGGTATTACTCCTGTGGTTCACCGCCGGGCGGTGAGGCACATCACGGGGCTGTGGCCGCCCCGTATCGAGGCATGGCCGGACAGGGTTGTCCGGCCGGTCTAAGGCTCACCCTCACTCGTAGAGGTAGCAACGCACGAAGTGGTTGTCGGCAAGCTTGGTTATGGGGGGCAGCGCCTCCTTGCAGCGGGGCATCGCCTGATTGCAGCGCCCGGCAAAGGGGCAACCGCAGGATTCCGGCGTCCAGAGCGGGATCTCCCCCTTGCGGCCACCCTCCAGCTCGGCGTGGATGCTCTTCTCCGGGTCGGGCACCGCCGAGATGAGCAGCTGGGTGTAGGGGTGCTGCGGGTGGTGCAGGATCTCGTCCACTTCGCCCCACTCCACCATGTGCCCCACATACATCACCGCCAGATCTTCCGCTACATAGCGGGCGGTGGCGATGTCGTGGGTGATGTAGAGCATGGAGACGCCGAGCTCGTTCTTCATCTGCTCCATCAGGTTGAGGATGCCGATGCGAATGGAGACGTCGAGCATGGAAGTCGGCTCGTCCGCCAGCACCACTTCCGCCTCCACCGCCAGATTGCGGGCGATGTTGACCCGCTGACGCTGGCCGCCGGAGAGCTGGTGCGGATACTTGGCCGCCGTTGCTTTGGCGGGGGTCAGGCCGACCTTTTCCAGCAGGGCGTAGACCATGTCGGGCAGCTCTTTCTTGTCGATCACCTTGCTGTGCAGCAGCAGGGGACGGGCGATGTGGTGATAGATGGTGTGGGTCGGGTTGAGCGAACCGAACGGATCTTGCCACACCATCTGCACGCTCTGGCGATAGTCCAGCAGGGCGGTGCCCTTGTTGAACTCCTCCAGATCGTGGCCGCGATAGAGAATGCGCCCGGCACTGAGCTTGTACATCTTGGCGATGATCTTGGCGATGGTGCTCTTGCCGGAGCCCGACTCACCGACCACCGCCAGGGCGCGGCCCCGGTGCAGGTTGAAGGTGATGTCGGAGAGTGCCCGCATCTTGCCACTCTTGATGGCATTGGAGTTGATGGGGAAGTCCTTGTAGAGGTGCTGGACTTCGATGATGGGTGCATCGGTTTTGGCGATTTGCATGACAGACATCCTTAACAGCCAGCGGCCTTGTCCAGATAGATCACGGAATCTTGTTGCAGTCCCTGCTCCTCATAGAGGTGGCAGGCGGTCTGTTGCCCGGGGCGGATCTCGGCCAATCTGGTGTACTCCTGACGGCAGCGATCGTGCACCTTGCCGCAGCGGGCCTGAAAGCGGCAGCCGACCGGCACCTCCAGCAGGTTGAGCGGGGTGCCCGGGATCCCTTCCAGCACCTTCTTCGGCCCGTGCAGGGGCGGGAAGGAGTTGCCGAGCCCTCTGGTATAGGGGTGCAGCGGTGCGGTCAGGATCGCCTTGGAAGGGGCGACCTCCACCAGTTCACCGGCATACATGATGCCGATGCGATCGCAGAACTCCACCATCAGGGAGAGGTCGTGGGTGATGAACAGAATGGAGAAGTTGAACTTCTCTTTCAGGGCATAGACCTTCTGCAGGATCTCCCGTTGTACCACCACATCGAGCGCCGTGGTCGGCTCATCCATGATGAGCAGCTCGGGGTTGAGCGCCATGGCGATGGCAATCACCAGCCGCTGGCGCATGCCGCCGGAGAACTGGTGCGGGTAGTCCTTGAGCCGGCTCGGGTGGATATCGACGATGGTGAGCAGCTCCTGGGCGCGCTTGATCGCCTCGTAACGGGTCATGCCGGGATTGTGTGCCAGCAGCACGTCGCAGAACTGCTCCTCCATCCGCAGTACAGGGTTCAGGGCGTTCATGGCGGACTGGAACACCACCGACACCTGTTGCCAGCGATAGGAGCGCAGCCGCTCGTCGTTGTAATGGAGGATGTTCTCCCCCTTGAACAGGATCTCGCCACCGCTGATGTAGGCGGGCGGCTTGTGCAGCCGGGCCACCGAGAAGGCGACGGTGGATTTGCCGCAGCCCGACTCACCGGCGAGACCGAAGATCTCGCCCTGTCTGATGTCGAAGCTCACCGAGTTGACGGCGCGCACGTCGCCATTTTCGGTGATGTAGTCAACGCAAAGATTGCGTACTGACAGCAGGGGATGCTTGTTCATGCTGTCTTCTCCTGTGCTGTGGCAACCGGAGTGGTGACCGGCGCCGCGAGTTTCTTCCAGCGGCTCAGCCCTTTGTGGGAGCGCAGCTGCGGGTTGGCAATCTCGTCGATGGCGAAGTTGAGCAGAGCCAGACCGGCACCCAGTGTGGCGATGGCGAAGCAGGGGGCCAGGATCTCCCACCAGGCGCCGACCAGAATGGCGCTGGAGGTCTGGGCGTTGTAGAGCATGATTCCCCAGCTCACCACGGTCGGGTCGCCAAGCCCCAGAAACTCCAGGGTAGCTTCGGTGACGATGGCGTAGATGATGGAACCAATGAAGCTCACCCCGATGATGGAGATGAGGTTGGGCAGGATCTCCACCAGAATGATGCGCCAGGCCGGCTCGCCCAGCACTTCGGCGGCGATGACGAACTCCTTCTCGCGCAGGGCCAGGGTCTGGGCCCGGATGACCCGCGCGCCATAGGCCCACGAGGTCAACCCTATTATCACGGCAATCACCGCCGGTGACGCCTCCCCGATAAAGCTCGCCAGCACCAGTAGCAAGGGGAGGTTGGGGATCACCAGCACCACGTTCATCAGGAAGGTGAGGCATTCATCCACCAGACCGCCGAAGTAACCTGCGGTGATGCCGATGGCGACGGCCAGGGTGCAGACCAGCAGGCCAGCGCTGAAGCCCACCATCAGTGAGATACGGGCGCCGTTGGTGAACTGGGCCCAGATATCGTGGCCCATGCGGGTTGAACCCATCACGAACTCGGCACTGGGCGGCTGGTGCGGGCGAGCCACCCGTTTGGTCGGCTCGTTGCTGGCCAGAATGGGGGCAAAGAGGGCCATCAGTACGAAGGCAACCACGATGGCGAGGCCACAGGCAGCCTTCTTGTTGCCCAGCAGGATTTTGAGAATGGTCGGCATACGCATCTTATTTGCCTCCTGTACGCAGACGGGGATCCAGGAAGACGTAGAGCACGTCGGCCAAGAAGTTGAAGCTGAGCATGGTGATGGTCATGATGAGCAGCTGCCCCTGAATGAGCGGGTAGTCGCGGGCCAGAATGCCCTGATAGAGGGTCAGGCCCAGGCCGGGATAGTTGAAGATAACCTCGGTGATGAGAGATCCACCGATGACGAAGCCGAGCGCCATCGATAGGGCGGTGACGCTGGGCAGAATGGCGTTGCGGGCGCCGTAGTTGAAGATCACCCGGTTGCTGGAGAGCCCCTTGGCCTTGGCCATGGTGATGTAATCCTCGCCCAGCAGGTTGATCATGTTGTTGCGCATGGTGATGAGAAAGCCCCCCACCTGCACCACGGCCAGGGTCAGCACCGGCATGATGGCGTGGGTCATGATGCTCTTGATGTGCTCCCAGCCCCAGTCAGCCTTGATCTCCGGGCTGTAGGCGTAGCCGATGGGCAGCCATTCGAGGCTGACCCCGAACAGGAACAGGGCGAGCAGGGAGACCACCACCGGCGGAATGGCCTGCATCACCAGGGTGAGCGGGGAGAGAATGCTGTCCATCCGGCCGCCGCGATACCAGGCGGCGAAGATGCCGACGATGGAACCGATGGAGAAGCTCAGGATGGTGGAGGTGCCGACCAGAAACAGGGTCCAGCCGATGGCACGGCCCAGCACGTCAGAGACCTGCTGCGGGTAGAAGCGCACCGAGGTGCCGAGATCCCAGGTGAAGACACTCTTCACATAGGTGAGAAACTGGGTGCCGATGGGGCCGTCGACAAAGCCGAAGGTGGCTTTGAGGGCTTCCAGGGCGGCGGGTTCCATCATGGCGCCAGCGCGGGCAAACATCACGGAGACAGGATCCCCTGGCATGGCACGGGGTAACAGGAAGTTGATGGTGGCGGCTACCAGAAAGGCAACCAGATAGAAGGAAAAGCGTCTCAGTATGAATCCCATGATAGTACCTTTTACTGCAAGTCTGCCCCGCGTCGGGTATAGCTACCCCAACCCCGGCGGTGCCGGGCAAGAAGGGGATTAACGGGGAAGATGGCCCCCCGCAGGGGGCCGGGATTGTTTAGCTGTTTGGCTTGAGGGACAACACGTGCAGCAGACGCTCAGGGGTGTCCGGGTGGAGCTGAGGTTTGGCTACCGGGTTATCAGCACTGAACCAGCCGTTGAAGCGCTTGGTGCTGTACTCATACCAGGTCGGGTTGTTGAAGACCGGAATGATGGTCTGGTTGGCACCAACACGATCCTGGATGGCGAACATGATCTCCTTCTGCTTGGCCGCATCGGCGGTCTGGGTGAAGTCATCGATCAGCTTGTCGAGCTCGGGGTCCTTGTAACGGGGTGCGGCGAAGCGGTTGCCACGGTCACCCATGTTGCGGGAGTGGAACGCGGTCTCGAAGTACTTGTGCGGGTTGGCACCGGCAAAGTAACCCTGCAGCGCGACATCGAAGTCACCGGTGATCAGGTTCTCGGTCCAGACGGTTGCTTCCGGGGTGGCGGTCTTGGCGTTCAGGCCCAGCGCCTGCAGCCCTTCTACACCAATCTGAACAGTGTTGACCCAGTCGGTCCAGCCGTTCGGTACCAGTACCTTGAACTCGATCTTTTTGCAGCTCGGGGTGTCGAGGAACTTGTCGCCGTCACAATCCTTGTAGCCTGCCTCTTTCAGCAGGGCCTTGGCACCTTCCAGATCGAACTTGTTGTACTTACCGTACTTCTTGTCCACTTCCGGGTTGTTCCAGGAGTCAAAGGCTTTGCCCAGACCTGACGGGTACTCGTTGACGGTGGGGTAGCCGTAGCCCGCGATATCCACCATGGACTGGCGGTCCATCGCCATGGAGAAGGCGCGACGGAAGTTGATATCGTTGAAGGCTTCGTTATTGCCCGGGTTCTTGGTCTGGAAGTTGACGTTGAACGCCACGGTACCGGAGGCCGGGAACCAGTATTTGTTGTTCTTCGGATCGTTGCCAACGTAGAGGCGCTCGATATCCGGTACGAAGGAGCCGAACCAGTCGATGTCACCCTTCATGACAGCCGCCAGCACCTGGTCGTTGGTGGCCATCTGCGGCATGCGGATACAGTCGATGGCGAGGTTGGCGTTATCCCAATAGTGCGGGTTGCGGCACTGGGTGTAGAGCTGGGCGGAGAAGTTGTCCACTTCGGTGAAGGGGCCAGTACCAACCGGCTTGTCGTTGGTGAAGGCAACCGGATCTTTCACCGATTTCCACTGATGCTCCGGCACTATGGGTACCAGCACCAGATCGTTCACCACGTTGGTGTTGACCTCGGTCAGGTCGAATTTGACCTTGTTGGGGGCCAGCTTCTCGACGCTCTTGATCTGGGTCCAGATTGAGCGCTCATCCAGCGCCTTGTTGGCCTTGACCAGATTGAAGGAGAAGATGATGTCATCGGCATCAAAGGCTTCGCCGTCAGACCACTTCACGCCGTCACGCAGATCGAAGGTGACGGATTTCAGGTCATCGCTGAACGCATAGTTGGTGGCCAGACGATAGACGGGTTTGCCCCCTTGCATATCGTTGAAGATCACCAGCGGCTCATAGATGAAGTGACGGGTGGTGTGCAGCAAGCCCGCTTGCAGGAAGGGGTTGAAGTTCTTGACCCAGGCGGTTTCCTGCTGTGCGACCATGGTCAGCACGGTTTTGTTTTCTGCGGCCATGGCGTTACCGGCGGCACCGGCAAGCATCATGGTTCCCAGCATTACAGCGGTAGAGATTTTGGATACTTTGGCAAGCATATGTTTTCCTTTCTTATTTTTTGGCATTCCCGAGGGTTCGCCTTGTTTTGTGTGAGCACCGGTTTCGCATGCTGATGAAATCGGCCCTCTGTGTTGGTCAGGTGTCTAACCTTTGTCGTTCTGTTTTCCAACGCCCTAAGCAAACCAGAATTAACAGGAAAACAACAACTATTGATTTCGTTGTTTTCGTAAAAATTGACGGTGTTACGTCAATCTCGTCAAAATGCTTTTTTATCTGTTTAGAATCATTGGTTTGCGTTATTTGCTCTCGCGTAGAAAGTGGCTGTGAAAATGGCGTATATGACAAATTTGTGAATTGGATCTGCTCTCGGTTTCGGGGTCGGGCGGGGCTTTGTTTTGCATAAAAAAAAACCAGATTGCCAATTGTGATCCGGCGCCCGTTTAGGGCGCCGTGTCACGGCTTGCGGTTGGCGAGTTGACGCAGGGTCTGGGCGCTGTGCTGCAACTGCTGGCGCTGGTGGTCATTGAGCGGGCAGTGGCCCAGCACATACTCGGTGGTGGCCACGACCGTCTTCCAGCGTGGCGACTTGGGCAGGGTGTCCAGACTCAGGTATTTGTCGAGGGTGCGGGTCTGCGGGCTGGATCTGTCCATATAGACCCGCCACAGCTTGCTCTTCTCTGCCAGCACGATTTTGCCCTTGCCGGTCCCCTGCTGCCAGGCATCCAGGGTGAGCTGCATGGTCTCTACCAGCGCCCGGCGCAGCGGCTCGTCATCCTGCTGGCGAATGAGGTCGTCGGCCAGCGAACGGAACTCGCCACCCAGGCGGCTCAGCTCGCCCAGCAGCTGTTCATCTTCGATGATGGCTTGCCGCGAGAGGTTCTTGAGGGCGTTCTCCAGCGCCATTACCCGGTTCTCATCCTGACGCAGCTCGGTACTCAGAGTGAGGGCGAAAGCGGCCTGTCCTCCGAGCGCGATGGGCAGGGCACGGGCGTTGAGCACGTCCTTCTGCCCGGCCACCAGAAACTCCAGATTGTGTTCCCGCTCGCTGGCAAGGTCGGGCCACTGCTGTTGCAGTGGGGTGGCGAGCCACTCATTGAGGGGCTGCCCCTCCATGGCTTCCGGCTCCTGTCCCAGCAGGCGCGCCAGCACCCGGGAGGCAAACAGCACTGTGCCCTGCTCGTCGATAAAGATCATGGGGTCGGCCCCTTCACCGAGCAGGGCCAGCAGCCGCTGCTGATCCTGATGCAGCCGATCCTGCAGGGTGAGGCGATGTTCGATCTCCTGCTTCAAGAGCCGGTTTTCCACCAGTGAGGCGCGTCCGGCCTTGGCCTCGAGCAGTGCCTTGACCCGGGCAAAGAGCTCCTCCTTGCAGAAGGGTTTGACCAGATAGTCGTTGGCACCGGCCCCGAAGCCCTCCTCGATATCCTTGGGTTGGTTAAGGGCGGTGAGCAGCAGCACCGGCAGCATATCTTTCGGGTGCTGCTGGCGCAGGCGGCGGCAGACGTCAAAACCGGAGAGGGTGGGCATCATCACATCGAGCAGAATGAGGTCCACCGGCTCTTCGGCCAGCTTGGCCAGCGCATCGTGGCCATCGCTGCTGGGCAGAATGCGGTAGCCGCAGGGCTGCAGCAGATGGCGCAGGATGTGCAGGTTGATGGGCTCGTCATCCACCACCAGAATGAGCGGCGCATCCTCGGGGGGAGGGGGCAGATCGTCGCTCTCCCAGTCCGGCAGGATCAGAGGTTGCTGGCGCACCAGCTGATGCTCGATCTGGCGGCTGTCGAGAGTCAGATTGGCCGCTTTGCCGGTGGCAAGGGGCAGGGTAAAGGCGAAGGTAGAGCCAACGCTCGGCTCGCTCTCGACAAACAGCTCGCCCCCCATCAGGTGCACCAGCTGACGGGTGATGGAGAGACCAAGGCCGGCCCCCTGCTTGCTTACCTCCGGGCTCATCTGTACCAGCGGCTCGAAGATATGTTCGAGATGATCGGGGGCGATGCCGATGCCGGTATCCGTGACCTTGATGCGCAGGAAGTTGTTCTCGACGATGGCACTGAGCACCACCTTGCCCTGCGGCGTGTACTTGATGGCGTTACCCACCAGGTTGTAGAGCACCTGTTCGAGCCGCTGTTCGTCGGCCAGCACCGGCGGCAGTTCGGCCGGGCTGATATCCACCAGGGTGAGGGGTTTGGCCTGCACCAGATGCAGGCAGAGATCCAGCACCAGCCGGATAACCCCTTTTGATGAGACGGGCTGGGAGTGGATCTCCAGCTGGCCATAGCGCATCTGATGGTAGTCGAGCAGATCGTCCACCAGACGGGCCAGGCCGTCTGCGCTTTTGATGATGAGCCCGAGCTGCTTTTGCTGCCCTTCGGTCAAATCCTGCTGACTGGCGAGCATCGACTCGGCCATCCCCTTGATACCGTGAATGGGGGTGCGCAGCTCGTGGGAGGTGTTGGCCAGCAGTTCATCCTTGAGCTTGTCCGCCTGCTGCAGGCTGAGGTTCTGCTTGTGGGTCAGCTTGACCTGCTGTTGCAGCTCCTGGGTCTGCTGTTCGATCAGTTCGATCTTGTCCTTCACCGAGCGCTGCATATGGCGAAACGCCTCGGCCAGCCGGTCGATATCATCGCCGGTGCGCTCGATGGCGATGGGGTGATCCAGCGCGCCGTCGGCCACCTGCTCGGCCGCTTCGGTCAGGGAGCGCAGCGGCGCCGTGATGGAGTGGGAGAGCCAGCGGGAGAAGAGGATCAGCAGCAGTACCGAACCCGCGCCCAGCACAATTACCAGAGTTTCCAGCTGGCGGATCGGGGCATAGGCTTCCCGGGTGGAGATCTCGGCGATAAAGGCCCACTCGGTATCGAACACCTTCACCTGGGTGTAGGCGGCCAGCACCTCGTCATCCTGATAGGAGTGGAACAGCCCGACCCCCTGCTCGCCGGAGAGCGTCTTGGTGATGAGGGGTGTTTGCAGCGGCCGGAAATTGGGGCTAAAGCTGTTCTCGACGCTGAACTCCGGTGCCAGCCAGGCATCGGCGCGCATCCGCTTGTCAGGGCCGATCAGGATGGTCTCGCCGGTCTCGCCCAGCCCCTCCCGCTCCGCCATGATCTGGTTGAGCTTGTCCGGCAACAGCTCGAAAATCACCACCCCGCGCACATAGTCGTACTGCATCACGGGGGCCGCCATGTAGGCGACCACCTGCCCGGTCAGCTCGTTGCGGCCAAAATCGGTGAACTCGAAGATCTGCTGCGGTTTCTGGCCGCCATCGAGGCGGCGTTTGATCTTGGCGAAGGTCTGGCCCAAGCCACTGCCCTGATAAGGTCCGGAGAGCAGATTGGTGGCAAAGTTGGGGTGCTTGGTGACCGAATAGACCACATCACCGTTGAGGTCCACCAGAAAGATGTCGCTGTAGTTGGACTTGCGCACCATGTCGGCATAGCCGCGATGAAAGCGCTGGTGCACCCGGCCATACATCTCGTCGGCGAGGATAAGCGCCGTGATGGAGGGTTCGATCTCCACCTGACTGTCCGGTTTGCGCAGTTGATCCCAGGAGCCGGGCAGATAGCGGGCCTGAGCACGGCTGCGGGCCTCCTGCGGTGTGGTGCCCAACTTCTCGAAGGCGCCGGTAAAGCCATAGAAACGGCCGATACTGTTGCCGGCGAAATCCTGCTGGGAGAAGTTGATGATCTGCTCTTTGAGGTTGTTGAAGTAATCCTCGAGCTGACTCTTCTTGATATTACGAACGGAGACCAGGTGGTTGGAGGTCTGGGTGGTGAGATCCTTGCCGTGGCTGTATAGGAAGAAGAGGGTGATGACCAAAAAGGGCACCATGCCCAACATGAAAAAAGCCAGCATTAACTGCGGCCTGAGCCCACGAAGCGTGAAGATCCATTTCATCTTGTGATTTTCAATTGAGAATCCGGTTATTAAGCCGCTCAAGTCTCGAACGAAAGCGTAATCATTTCAACGACTTTATCCCAAATTCGCTTGGTGGGTCACAGCTGGCTGGAGAAAAATGCAGCAAGGCGTTTAAACCCTGAGCAAACAGTCTGCATCAGGGCTTAAATTGCGAAAAAGGGGTTGTGCTGGCGCTCGTGGTACGTATAATGCGCCTCGTTGTCAGGCAACTGGCACGAAAGCAGTAACGCGGGAATAGCTCAGTTGGTAGAGCACGACCTTGCCAAGGTCGGGGTCGCGAGTTCGAGTCTCGTTTCCCGCTCCAATTTTCCATCGCACCAACGATGGAATTCACTTTCAAGACAATCAGTCTTGTCAGCATGGCGCGTTAGCAAAGCGGTTATGCAGCGGATTGCAAATCCGTTTAGTCCGGTTCGACTCCGGAACGTGCCTCCATATTCTCTCTTTTTTTCCCTGATTTATTTATCACTCTTCGAGCCGTGAAGCTTGGTCAGTATCCTTGCTGCACCAGTAACTGTTCGCAGCCAGCCTGTTTCCATTCGCGCTCGAGATAGTGGCTCACATCCGCCATGTTTTGCCCCCGATATTGAAACTGCACCTCGGCGCTGTGCTGGTTGAGATCCGCAATCCGTTGCTTCAGTGTGCCGCATTGCCACAGGCTGACGGTGGGCACGCCCCGTTCGGCCAGCACGATGGCATCTTCCCGATTCAGTTGCCACTCCTCCAGTTGTGCCCGTGTCAGGGCAACCATCAGCACCAGCAGTGCCACTTCCGGCAGTTTCATGCGTGTCTCCCTACTGCATGTTTTTCCCCTGATAACTGTGGCAAAGCGCACGATTTTCGCAAGTTTGTTAACTGTTGGTTAATGACGTAACCCGTTTTCAGTATTTCCCGTTTTTCACCATTTTTTTATAAAAAAAATGCGTTGGTGATGTAGTAATCCTACATGGAGTGGGGTAATCTTTGCTCAGTGGTCTTACCAGTAAGGAGTTACATCATGTTTCATCCCTTTTCCCTGACTCAGATTATTCTTCGTCGCATTTATGTATTGCTGGTGGGCATTCTGGCTTTCCCCGTGATGCTGTTTCGCAGCGATCGTGCCCGCTTCTACAGCTATCTGCACCGGATCTGGAATAAAACCAGCACCAAACCGGTGTGGCTCAAAATGAGCGAGCGTGGCGAGCGGATCTTCTACTAAACCCCATTCGCACCATGTGCAAAAAGAGACAGCCAAAGCTGTCTCTTTTTTTATCTGCTTGCCGCAACTCCTGGCTCCCACCCCCCCCCCGCTTGTTGATTTCTTGTTTCTTGCAAGTTGCGTCCAGCCCTGCCTGTTGGCGGGGCTTTTTTATGTCTGACGCATCTCTTTTGATGGAAGCAGTGAAGAAGATTAACGGGATGAAAGCACCATATGGCACTTTTCCCGTTCATTAATGGGTGGTCGTCGAGAAATTTTCAATGATGAAATAGCTGTTTAAAATCAATTGATTGAGTGTCTTTCTTTGGGTTTTTTAACTCTTTTTGTGTTTTTTTGAAAGGGAACATCCCGTTTGCCGGTTCTATTGCAGGTACCCGGTTGCGACAAATCGGGGATATCAGCAACATCCAACGACATCAAAAGGAACATGAACATGAATGTTAAAAAAAGCACTGCTATCGCCTCCGCCATGACCGGTCTGCTGGCGCTGGGCGCCCAATTTATCGCGGCACCAGCCATGGCTGCCGATGAAAAGGAGAAGTGCTACGGCGTGGTCAAGGCCAGCAAAAATGACTGTGCGACCAAGAGCAGCTCCTGCGCCGGTACTGCCAAGGAAGATGCTCAGGGTGATGCCTTTGTGGTGATGCCCAAAGGGCTGTGCGAGAAGCTGGTCGGCGGTTCGCTGCAACCCAAGTAAGAGACATCGGGCAGGGGATGGCCAACGGGCCGCCCCCTGCATCTTCTCTGATTGGCGAAAGCGAGTCTTGCGATGAACCCTTTGATTGGTATCGGATTACGCACTCCCCATTACGATGAGATCCGGCAAACCCTGCCGGCAGTCGGTTGGCTGGAGGTGCACAGTGAAAATTACTTCGAACGGCACAGCCAGGGTTTTCAGGTGCTCGCCGAACTGGCGCAGCACTACCCCGTCAGTCTTCACGGCGTTGGCATGTCCCTCGGTTCTGCCGACCCGCTCGATCCGCACCATCTGCAGCAGTTGTCGACACTGGCCGCGGCGATCAAACCGGTACGGATCTCCGAACATCTCAGCTGGGGCAGCATTGGCGGGCGTTATTTCAACGATCTGCTGCCGGTGCCCTATACCCGCGCCTCCCTGCGCAACATGAGCGACAAGATCCAGCAGGTACAACAGACTCTGGGTTGCCGCATGCTGATTGAAAATCCCTCCTCCTATCTGCAACTGGCCGGGGAGATGAGCGAGTGGGAATTTCTGGCCGAGCTGCAGCAGCGCAGCGAGTGCGGCATCCTGCTCGACCTCAACAATCTCTATGTCAGTGCCTTCAATCACGGTTTCTCTTGCGATGAGTATCTGGCGGCGATCGATCTCGCCACCGTCGGGGAGATCCATCTGGCCGGTTATACCGAGAAACAGCTGCCGGAAGGCTCCCTCTATATCGACACCCACAGCGCCCCTGTGGTGGAGCCGGTCTGGGAACTCTATCGCCAGATCTGCCGCAAGCAGGCCATTCCGACCCTGATTGAGTGGGACCTCGAGATCCCGCCGCTGCCGGTCTTGCTGGCAGAGGCGGCGCAGGCCAGCGCCATTCTGGATGAGGCGCGTGTCATGAGTGGACCACGGGAGGTGGCCCATGGCTGAACTGGCACAGTTGCAACAGCACTTTGCCGATGGTCTGCTGGGGGCGCCTGACGCCATTTCCCCTCACATCAGCTCCCGGCTCTTTTCTGCCGAATCTGTGCTGCAGGTCTATCGCAACCACTTCATCCTGAGTCTTGGCGAGGTGCTGGCGAGCAGTTATCCCGCCGTTAAGGCCATGGTCGGGGATGACTTTTTTGCAGCGGCGGCCCGTGGCTTCGTATTAGCCGAGCCGCTCAGGGAAGGGAGCGTCATGCACTATGGCGCCGGATTTGGCCAATGGTTGGCCCGCTTGCCAACTACAACCGGACTGCCCTGGCTGGAGGCGCTGGCTCAGTTCGAATGGCAGCTTGAGCGTGCCAGTCTGCTGCCGCTGGAATCACGCTGCTGGCCAGCCGAGCGTCTGGCCGCATTATCGCCGCAACAATGGGAGCGGCTGCGACTCTTGCCAGCCACTGATCTGCTGCTGGTTGCCAGCGATTATCCGGTGCTGGCCCTGTGGCAGATGGCGCTGCACTGTGGTGAAGCGGTGGAGGTGCTTGATGCCCCCGTCTGGTTGGCATTGAAGAAACAGCCGGATTGCCGGGTTGCACCCTTGCCCCTGACGGCGGGTGAGTGGGCGCTGCTACAGGGTTGTCTCGCTGGTACGGCGCTGGTCGATCTGCTTGCGGCCGACCCTGCGGCCAGTGAACATCTCACTCGCCTGATAACCCTTGGTCTGCTGGTGGATATGGAGGTAATGCCATGATGGCAAACAAATGGCTGGCGCTGGCCAGCTCAAGTGGTGATTTGCCGCGCTGGAGCAGTACCGGTGTGCTGTTGCTGGCGCGGCTGTGGGTCGCGTCGGTTTTTATCACTTCAGGCTGGCTCAAGCTGACGGCGTGGGATTCCACCCTCTATCTGTTTGAATCCGAGTATCAGGTGCCCCTGCTGCCCTGGTTGTGGGCTGCTTATCTGGGTACGGCGACCGAGCTGCTGTTGCCGCTCTTCCTGCTGGCGGGGCTTTTTACTCGCCCAGCCGCCTTGCTGCTGTTTGGCTTCAATATCATGGCGGTGATCTCCTACCCGACCCTCTGGGCGGGTGGCTTTTACGATCACCAGCTGTGGGGCTGGATGCTGCTGACCCTGATCATCTGGGGCGGCGGTGTGCTGAGCCTGGATCACTGGCTGACACGTCGCAACCATTGATTTATCAGTGATTTTCCCCAATCACAAAGAGCGCCACAAGGCGCTCTTTGTCATAATGACGGCCGGCGAAATTTCCCATGAGAGAAAAGGAGCAGCCAATGATCATTCGTCAGGCAAGGGTCGCAGATATACCCGCACTGGTGGCGCTGCGCATGGAGCTGTTTTGTGAGGTCGGTGAGCTGGTGACGCCGCAGGCAGACCCGGCCTTGTGGCAGGCCACCCTTGACTACTTTACCCGGGCGATGAGTGAAGAGAGCGCTTTATCTTGGCTGGCTGAGGCCGATACGCAAGAGGGCGGCAAACAGATCGTGGCGGCAGGGACGCTGGCACTGTTTGAACGGCCACCCTATCCCGGCAATCTGGCGGGGATGGAGGGGTATCTGCTCAATATGTATACGCGGCCACAATGGCGCCAGCAGGGGATCGCCACGGCGCTGCTCGATGCCATTACTGCCTTCGCCAGCGCGCGTCAGCTGGGCAAGGTGTGGCTCCATGCCAGCGAGCAGGGGCGCCCTCTCTATGAGCGGATCGGCTTTGTCGCCAATCCGGCCTATCTGGAGTGGCAACCGGCGGTGGAATAAGGGTTGCAGCTCTGCATGAGTGGCGTTTGGTCGGTGAATTTGATTTACAGCAATAAATATGGCGTCAGATGGGATCGCGGCAAAGCCGCCAACTATGCTGATGGAGCACGCCACCATTATCTTATTGATCCACTGCGTGGTTTGGCCATGGTGGGTGCCAGTCTGGAGGATACGTTTCGATGTTCAATAGCAAACTGAAAGCCGAGTTGCAGCAGTGCCAGGATCAACTTCTGGAACAGCAGGGATTTTTTGACGCAGTGCACGGCAGCGTGGCGACCATCACCTTTACGCCGGATGGCACTGTGCTGGCCGCCAATGATCTCTTTCTCAACGTGGTGGGCTTCAGTGCGCCCGAGGTTATCGGCCAGCATCACCGTATCTTTTGCGACAAGCTCTATGCCCAGAGCAGCGACTATCAGCAGTTTTGGGCGGATCTGAAGCAGGGGCGTTCCCGTACCGGGGTATTCCAGCGCTTCAACAAACGGGGCGAGGCGATCTGGCTGGAAGCGACCTATTTTCCGGTCAAGTTGCGGGGCGTGGTGACCAAGGTGATCAAGATCGCGGCCGATATTACCGAGCACCACCTGCAACTGCTCAGCCAGCAGGCGGTGGTGACGGCGCTGGATCGGTCACTGGCGGTCATCGAGTTCACCCCTGGCGGGGAGGTGATTGCAGCCAACGGTAATTTCCTCCATACCATGGGCTATACCCTGGCTCAGGTGCAGGGCAAGCATCACCGCATCTTCTGCGACGATCAGTTCTATCGAGACCAGCCCCACTTCTGGGATGAGCTGGGCCGTGGTCAGTTCAAGTCCGGTCTCTTCTGTCGTCAGAACAGTCACGGTAGCAAGGTGTGGCTGGAGGCGACCTACAACCCGATCCTTGATGAGCATCGCAAGGTGGTGAAGGTGATCAAGTTCGCCAGCGACATCACCGAGCGGATCAACAAGAGCGATGCGGTGCGGGAAGCGGCCATGTTGGCCCACGATGCGGCGCAGGAGACCCTGAACTGCGCCGAGCGCGGCGCGGGTCTGCTCTCCTCGGTGGTCGATACCTCCAGCCTGATTGCCAGCCAGCTGACTCACAGCATCGGCCTTATCAATCAGCTGAACGAGCAGTCGCGTAGTATCGAGGCGATCGTCTCCACCATCAGCAGCATCGCCGACCAGACCAATCTGCTGGCCCTTAACGCAGCCATTGAGGCGGCGCGGGCGGGGGATCAGGGTCGTGGGTTTGCGGTGGTGGCTGACGAGGTTCGCCAGCTGGCGGCCCGCACGTCTCTCTCTACCGACGAGATTGCCAAGGTGGTACAGAACAACCGGGAGCTGACCGCCAAGGTCACCTCCGAGATGTCTGACGTCGCCAGCAGCGCCGAGCTTGGCAAGCAGCAGGTGGGCGAGGTGAATGAGGTGATGAGCGACATCCGCCGGGAGGCGAACAACGTCTCCAGCACCGTCTCTGATCTGGCCATCTGAACCCCCTGACTTCCTGTCATGCTGGGGCATTGACTCATATTTGAGCAGTCAGTGCCCCAATCTGAACCCCTCCTGTATCGTCCCGCCATTGTGAATTGTCCTCTTCTGGCCCCTTGATTAGGCTTGCCGCCTCATTCATTTCAGAGCAGGAACAGAACACGATGGCATTACAACAGAAGGGGCGGGCAATGGCCCTGCTGGTTATGGTCGCGAGCATGGGGCTGAGCGGCTGTATGGGGCAGATGGGGCTTTCCGGCATGGTCACCAAGGGCAACCTGAGCGTGGTGGATAACCGCTACGCTCGTGCCGGGGTCTTTATGCTGCTCTCCCCTGTCTACGGTTTGGCCGCGACCGCTGACCTGTTCGTCTTCAATACCATCGAGTTCTGGTCTGGCAAGAACCCTATCACCGGCAAATCTCCGGCTGTGGTGGACATGAAAGCCAATCCGGTGCTCAAGGTGAACCAGCATCTGGATCCAGCCCTCAAGAAGGTGCCGCTGGCCATGCTGCCACAAGGGGTGCGCGAGGTGGAGATCAG
Source organism: Aeromonas sp. s12 (assembly GCF_040907925.1). Taxonomy (NCBI): domain Bacteria; kingdom Pseudomonadati; phylum Pseudomonadota; class Gammaproteobacteria; order Aeromonadales; family Aeromonadaceae; genus Aeromonas; species Aeromonas sp. s12. The sequence continues at coordinate 27,993 of NZ_JBFOCT010000013.1, forward strand.
CTACCCGGACGAGCATACCGCCCAGATGGAGGTGCACTATCTGGATGGCCGCCGCAGCATGATGCGTGGCGAGAAGCGTGGCGAGCTGATGGATATCTATTTCGATGGCCGCTTTGTCTCTACCCTGAGCCGCGCAGAGCTGGAAGAGCGGGCGAATCAGGGCAAAGCTGCTGCCTAAATTCAACTGAATCCAGATCGATCCAGCTTCAGATGGGGTATACCTAATCTGCTGGCAAAATCGCCATGATGTCTAAGGGAGTAGACTATGACGGTGAATGGATTGCGATTGGCGGAGTTGATTGGTTCCCTCAGTCATGCGCTCGATATGACCGAGGGGCAACCAAGAGGACACTGCATTCGCTGCTGCTGGATAGGTTCCCGTCTGGGGGAACGGCTGGGACTGGATGCCCGGCTGCGCCATGACCTCTACTACACGCTCCTGCTTAAGGATCTTGGGTGCAGCAGCAATGCTGCCCGTATCTGCGAGCTCTATCTCACCGACGATCTTCACTTCAAACGCGATTTCAAACTGGTGGATGGCTCCCTCTCCGAGGTAGTCAACTTTGTGCTGGGCCACACCGGCTTGCAGGCGGATCTGCTGGGACGTTTTCGCAGCCTGTTTCATATCTTTCGCAACGGTGACCAGATTGCCAACGAACTGATCCAGACCCGCTGTCATCGGGGAGCGGATATCGCTCGCCAGCTCCGTTTCAGTGATGATGTAGCCGATGGCATCCTCTCCCTTGATGAACACTGGAATGGCAAAGGTCGGCCCCTGCAACTGGCTGGCGAGGCGATCCCGCTCTTCTCGCGCATTGCCCTGCTCTGTCAGGTGGTGGATGTGTTTCACGCGGCTGCAGGTCCGGATGCGGCGCTCAAGGAGCTGCGCGAGCGCAGCAGCAGCTGGTTTGATCCGGCACTGGTTCGCGAATTTGAAGCGCTGGCCGACGAAGAGTTCTGGCAAGGACTGGCCGATCCCCGACTGACCGAGTGGGTGCTGGTCCACCCGGCCGGGCAAGGGGAGGTAGCGCTGGATGAAGAATATCTGGACGAAATCGCGGCGGCCTTCGGGCAGGTGGTGGACTCCAAAAGTCCCTACACCGCGGGTCACAGCGGCAGGGTTGCGCTCTATACCGACATTCTTGCCACCCAGATGGGGTTGTCCGAGTCGCGTCGACGCTGGCTCAAGCGGGGCGCCTTGCTCCATGATGTGGGCAAGCTCGGGGTGAGCAACGCCATTCTCGACAAGCCAGGCAAACTCGATGCGCAGGAGTGGGCGGCGGTGCAGATGCATGCCGCCTATACCGAGGAGATCCTGAGCCGTATCGGCGCCTTCGAGGAGCTGGCACAAGTGGCGGGCGCCCACCATGAGCGGCTCGATGGCAAGGGCTACCCCAAGGGGCTGAAGGGGAACGAGATTACCCTTGAGACGCGCATCATCACCACAGCCGACATCTTCGATGCCATCACCGCCAAGCGCCCCTATCGCGGCGCCATCCCTGTGCCGCAGGCGTTGGAGATGATGGCGGAGAATCTGGGCACCGCAATAGACCCCGATTGTTTTGCCGCCCTGCAGGCGGGTATTCAGGATTTCTCCCTCTACCTCACCACCGAGCAGCCGCTGGCCAATGCCAGTTAAGATTTGCAGCCTTCATGGCCCAAGTGGCCAGTCAGACAGCAAAACGCCCCGCAACAGCGGGGCGTTTTGCATTGGGCCTAGTCGGGCTGCTTGCGATGGGGCGGGGTGAGGATCAGCCCCAGCAGGCGGCGCAGGTGGGTGAGCTGTTCGGTCAGCTGGACGTTGAGCCAGAGGTAACCATTGATGGCTGCCTCTGCGTTGGGCGGCAGCGACACCCGGGTCGCCACCTCGTGCAGGCGGGCGATAGCGTCATCTGCGCCGCGACCGTCACCGGTTTGCATCATCAGGGCAAGCTGGTTGATTGCCTCCTCGGTGGCCAGATGGCAGGCTTGCAGCGCAGCCGTGCTCTGCATCAGGAAGTGGCTCTCCCGATCGTTCCAGTAGGTGTTGGCCAGCATCTCAAGAGTGCAGAGGGTGTTGCGCATGGTGACCTGCACCGCATCAAACAGGGCGACGCTGTGGCGTGTTTCCTTGGCCGCGGGGGCCAGCAGGGCCCGCAGTTTGCCGGTCTGTGCCAACAGCTGGGAGAGATTGTGCTTGAGGCGCGGGCGCTCCAGCACATTGGGGGAGAGGTGGGTGTGATAGAGCCGCCCCGACTGCTGCAGGATCTGGTGCAGTTGCAGCCGCCAGTGGCTGTAGGCCCGCTGGGGATAGATGCTGCAAAAGAGCAGTGCCAACAGGGAGCCCAGTATCACGTCAGCACTGCGCCACAGCGCCGTCTCTATGTCCCCCGGCATGGCCCCCATGGTGACCCCCAGGGTGATGCCGATCAGCAGCCCCACATAGGGGCGCTTGCCGAGGGCCAGATAGCCGCAGAGAAACATGATGCACCCGCACCAGATCAGGGTGAGCGGTAGCGAGTAGATCTCGAGATAGAGCGCCACCACCCCGCAACTGGCGCCGAAGATGGTGCCCACCACCCGCTGCAGGGCGCGGGAGAGCACATTGCCCCAAAACGAGATGGGGCCCATCACCACCACCAAGGTTATCAGCGGCCAGGTGCTCTCCGGCAGTTTCAGCTCGCGGGTCAGCAGAAAGGTGAGCATAAAGGCGAGCGCAATGCGCAGGCCATGGACGATCCGGTAGCGGCCATAGACCAGCAGATCGAGTCGGGAGAGGGGGGCATCAAGACGCACGGTCTGCCTCCTGTCAGGTGGGTGACGGGGCGCCGTGCATCCGGCCGACGCCCCGTCGGGATTTAGGCCAGTCGTCCCTGCAGGGGGTGGATCCAGACCCGCTCGCCAACGGCGATCCCGGGTTGATCCGGTACGATTTCGATCAGGCAGTTGGCCTCGGCCATGGAGCTCAGAATACCCGAGCCCTGCGGCCCTGTAGTGCGCACCCGCAGCTGGCCGTTACGGTCCTGATGGAAGATGCCGCGCAGAAATTCGGTGCGCCCCGGACGGCTCTTCATCTTCTCGTCCGCCAGTGCCGAGAGGCGCAGCGGCTGCCACCGCTTGCTTTGCAAGCGGGCGATGGCGGGCTCGACAAACTGCAGCACGCAGATCATCGCCGCTACCGGATTGCCCGGCAGGCCGAAGAAGGGGGTCTGCCCCAGCTTGCCAAAGGCGAGCGGGCGGCCCGGCCGCATCTGGATACGCCAGAAATCGATCTGGCCGAGCTCCGCCAGCACCAGCTTGATAAAGTCGGCGTTGCCTACCGAGACCCCACCCGAGCTCAACACCAGATCTGCGCTGGCGGCGGCCTGCTCCAGCTGCTGGCGCAGGATGGTCTTGTCATCGGGAATGATGCCAAGGTCCATCACCTCGCAACCGGCGGCGCGGATAAGGGCCATCAGGGTGAAGCGATTGCTGTCGAAGATATGACCGGGGGCGAGCTGCTCGCCCGGCGCCTGCACCTCGTCGCCGGTACTGAACAGCGCTACTTTCAGCGGGGTGCGCACAGTGAGACTGGCTTGACCGAGTGATGCCGCCAGCCCCAGCTGGGGGGCGCCAAGCCAGGTACCGGCCGGGATGGCGACCGCACCTTTGGCGAGATCTTCCCCGGCCAGGCGCACATTCTGCCCTGCGCGGATCGGGGCGGTGACCGTGACCCACTCACCTTCAATCTGCGTCTCTTCACGCATCACCACGGTATCGACACCGGGGGGGAGCGGGGCGCCGGTCATGATTTGCACCGCCTGACCGGCTAGCACAGGCTCGTGGCGCTGCTGGCCCGCCAGCACTTCCCCCACCAGTTGCCAGCGACCGGCGGCGAGATCGTCGCTGCGAAGGCCGATGCCATCCATCGCCGAGTTGGCGTGGGGCGGCACATTGATGGGGCTTATCAGATCGGCGGCCAGCACGGCGCCGTGGCACTGGGCCAGCGGTTTGTCGCTGCAGGCCGTGCTCGGGGTGAGGGCCGCCAGAATGGCATTGCGGGCCGCCTCGACCGAGAGAAAGCCCTTGCCCGCCTCCGGCTCCTTGCTCTGGCAGCCGTCAAGCCAGCGGCAGACGAAGTCGGCAATGGCCGCCAGATCGTTGATATCGAGGCGGGGCAGGCTTGTCTGCTGTTGTTCGCCACTCTGTGGGGGCTGATCGCTGGCCAGCGCTATGATGTCCCGGTCTTCGGGGAAGAGCAGCGGCTTGCCAATTTCGGCGCGGTGCAGCTCGATTTTCGGGAAGTGTTCGTGCTTGAACCCCTCGACCAGCAGCAGATCGAGCTCTGTCTGATCGAAGCTGGCCAGCAACTGGCGAAAATCGGCTTCGGCCAGTTCCGTTTCAATGATACGGGCATGACGACGGCGGGAGGCAACCATCATCTGCTGGGCACCCGCCTTGCGCAGGCGGTAGCTGTCTTTGCCCGGCTGGTCGATATCAAAGTCGTGATGGGCGTGCTTGAGCACCCCGATGCGCAGGCCACGATCCACCAGCAGGGGGATCAACTGCTCCAGCAAGGTGGTCTTGCCGGTGCCGCTCCAGGCGGCGAAGCCGAGCAGGGGAAGAGTGGGGGCCGGGGTCATGAGGTGACTCCTTGTTGGGGGTCGATAGCCGGGGCAAGCAGACGGGCCTCGTAGGCGGCCAGCTCGGCAGGGCTATTGAGATTGATAAAGGCATCCGGCTGATCGGCAAAGCTCACCACCGCCATATGGTGGCGGGCAAACCAGATATCGATTTTGCGCTCTCCCTCTGCCAGCGCAGCGGTGAGGGAGGGGAGCAGGGATTTGTGCAGCAGGGCGACCACGGGTTGCAGCCAGTCGCCGTCGTGGGCTACCACCAGCTCGGTATCCGGGGTCAGGGCGGCGCGAAAGCGGCTCATCAGATCCAGCGGTAGGGCGGGGCCATCGCAGGGGACAAACAGCACCCAGTCGTGACGGGCGGCGGCAAGACCTGCCTGCATGCCCGCCAGCGGGCCGAGATAATCGTTGTTGTCATCGCAGATGACCGGGGCCAGCGCCTGATAGCGGGCCTGACTGCGGTTGGCGTTGATCAGCACCTCATCCACCTGGGGGCGCAGGCGCGCCAAAACATGGTCGATAAGAGGGCGTCCCGCCAGTGCTACCCATCCCTTGTCTTCGCCCCCCATCCGGGTGGCGCGGCCTCCTGCCAGGATCACTGCTGATACGGCAACGGGATCAGAGTGGCTGTCGCTTTTTGAAGTCATGTCGCTCGATGATTTTTAAAGGGGTCGTCTCTTGCAGCTGGCCACGGGCGAGGGTCCATTGCCGCTCGCACAGGTCGGTCAGGGCGTTGCTCTGGTGGCTGATGACGACCAGGCCGCTGCCATGTTCCCGCAGATCTTGCGCCAATGCGGCCATCAGGGCAACCGAATGTGTGTCGAGATTGGCGGTGGGCTCATCCATCAGCAGAAAGGCCGGTTGCAGCGCCCAGGCGCGCGCCATCGCCAGCCGTTGCCGTTCGCCACCGGACAAAATGCTGATGTGCTCCCGCGCCAGCCCTTCCAGCTCGACCCGGCGCAGCGCCTCGAACACCCGGATCTCGCTGCCGAGCTGTTTATCGAGCGCCCAGGCCACGTTGTCGTGCACCGTGCGATCGAACAGATAGGGGGTCTGGTGCAGATAGGTGACCCGGCCCGGCCCCAGATCCCGCTTGAGCAACCGGTTGAGTCGCTGTTGCCAGCGCCCCGGCAGATTGGTGTGGCCGCGGGTGGGGGTCAGCAGCCCCGCCAGGATCTTGAGCAAGGTGGTCTTGCCCACCCCGTTGGCTCCGTGCAGCCAGATGGCATCCCCCGGTGCGATGGCGAGCCGGTCAATCTCGAACAGCTGGCGCTCGCCAAAGCGCATCGTTAGCTGGTGGGCGGTCAGGGCCATGGGGTACTCCTGTTGATACACAGTGGGGGCATGGTCAGTTCTTCAGATAGCTGTGGCCGCGACACGCCGTCAGCAGCAGGTTGAGCAAGAGGGCGAGGGTGAGCAGCACTATGCCGAGTGCCACCCCCTGGGTGAAGGCCCCTTTCTGGGTTTCCAGCGCGATGGCGGTGGGGATATTGCGGGTAAAGTGCAGGATGTTGCCCCCCACCATCATGGAGCAGCCCACCTCGGTGACGATGCGGCTGAAGGCGCCGATGATGGCGGCCAGCAGGCCAAAGCGGCACTCGTGCATCAGGCCGATCAGCGCCTTGGGCCAGGAGACCCCCAGGGTCAGGGCGGTCTCCCAGGCGCGCCGATCGCTCTGGACAAACGCCGCGTGAGCCATGGTGGCGATCACCGGAAAGGCGATCAGCATCTGCCCCACCACCATCGCCTGCTGGGTAAAGAGCAGCTTCCAGTCGCCAAAGGGGCCGGCCCGCGACAGCAGCATGTAGAGCAAGAGGCCAATCACCACAGTCGGCACCGATTGCAGGGTATTGATGCAAGAGAGCCAGAGCCAGCGGCCGGGCAGCGGCAGATAGGCCAGGGCAAAGCCCAGCAGCAAGGCGGGCAGCAGCACCAGCAGCAGGGCGATGCAGGAGACGGAGAAGGAGACCCCCACCACCTGCCACAGTTCAGTGTCACCACTGAACAGCAGGGCGAGGGCCGCCAATGTCGTGTCGATCAATGTCGGCATCAGGCGCCTCCCTCAGCGAACCGGGGGAGGGCCATCAAGGTCAGCTCAGCGGTCAGCGTTGCCATTATTTCCCGTTGGCATCCGCTACAAACAGCGCCTGACCGGCTACCTTGAAATCGCCGATCAGCTTCTGGCCATGCTCGGAGACCAGCCAGTTCTTGAGGGTGCGGGCCCCTTCGGTGTTGAGATCCGGGTAGCGCTTGGGGTTGACCAGGATCACCTGATAGGGGTTGAACAGGCGCTTGTCGCCCTCCAGCAGTACGGCGAGATCCAGCTTGCTCTGGTAGGCGAGCCAGGTGCCGCGGTCGGTCAGGGTGTAGGCACCGAGCTCGGAGGCCATGGTCAGGGTGGGGCCCATCCCCTGGCCGATGGATTTGTAACCGGCAAACTCGGGTTTGACGTCAGCGGCTTGCCACAGGGTCTTCTCCTTGATGTGGGTACCGGACTCGTCACCGCGGGAGATAAAGGTCTGGCCCTGCTCCTTGATGGCTTGCAGCCCCTTGGCTGCGTCGTGCAGTTTGCCGAGACCCGCCGGATCTTTCGCCGGGCCGACGATAACGAAGTCGTTGTACATCAGGTGTACCGGCTCGATGCCAAAGCCTGCGTCGACAAACTTCTTCTCGGCAGACGGTGCGTGGGTCATCACCAGATCCGCGTCGCCGTTCTCGCCCATCTTCAGGCTCTGGCCGGTACCGGCCGCCATCACCTGCACCGGATAACCGGTCTCCTTGGTGAACTGGGGCAGCAGCCAGCCCAGCAGACCGGACTGCTCGGTGCTGGTGGTGGTGGCGAGGCGGATCGGCGCTTTTGTGGCATTAGTATCAGCTTCGGCGTGGGCCACACCGGCGATCAGCAGGCTGGCGGCGAGGGAGAGGGCAAAACGTTTGAGGCTGGTTTTTATCGTCATCGTGATGCAACTTTTTTCAGGGTGGCTGAGGAGAGGGCAAGAGTAAGCAAGCAGGGTGCCAAACTGTTCCTTTGCCGCTGCATTCACGGTTTGCCTTTTAAAAACAGAAGCTTATTAGAATCAATTAGGTGAGCTTGTTATCGCTTTTAATAATTGGTGTTGGTGCTTTTGATACGGTAAGGACAAAATGTCCCACTAAGGTTCCGGTTATCGGGACATTCACCGACCGTACGTGCATCCGAGGTACTTTTTTCCATGACACTCCCTCCCAGCCGCTGGTCTGCCCTCTCCCTGCTTATCGTTGACGATGAGCCCGGCATGCGCAGCTTTCTGGCCAAGGCGCTGGCCAAGCGCTTCGCCCAGATTGAGACTGCCGCCAGCGTGGAGGAGGCGGAAGCCCTGCGCTGCCGCCTTCACTTCGACCTTATCATTGCCGACATCCGGCTGCCGGGGCGCTCCGGCATCGAGTGGCACGAAGCCATCGACCCGGCCACTCGCCGCAGCGACATCATCTTCATGACCGGTTTTGGCGATATGGAGACCGCCCTCAAGGCGCTGCGCCTCGGCGCCAGCGACTTTATCCTCAAGCCATTCAACCTCGATCAGATGGTGCAGGCGGTGGACAGAGTCATCGAGCGCCGCCAGATGGAGCGGGAGAACCTGCTGCTGCGCCGGGAGGTGAGCAAGCTCTTCCCGCCCACCCTGATTGGCGACAGTGCCAAGACCCGCGAGCTCAAGACGCTCATCGCCAGAGTAGCCCCCTCCAATGCCGCCGTATTGGTGGAGGGGGAGTCCGGCACCGGCAAGGAGCTGGTGGCCCGCGCCCTGCATCAACTCTCCGGCCGGATGGGGGCCTTTGTGCCCCTCAACTGCGCTTCCATCGCGCCGGAGCTGCTGGAAAGCGAGCTGTTTGGCCACGTGCAGGGGGCCTTTACCGGCGCCCGCAAGGGGCGCGACGGCCTGTTCCGGGTCGCCCATCAGGGTACCCTGTTTCTCGACGAGATCGGCGAAATGCCGCTCGCCATGCAGGCCTCGTTGCTGCGGGCGCTGGAGCAGAAGGCCATCCGCCCGGTGGGGGCCGAGCGCGAATTGGCGGTGGATGTGCGCATCGTCGCCGCCACCAACCGCAACCTCAAGGCCGAGGTGGAGGCGGGCCGCTTTCGCGAAGATCTCTTCTATCGCCTCAACGTGGTGGCGCTGCCGGTGGCCCCGTTGCGGGAGCGGATCGACGATATCCCCGCGCTGGTACACCACTTTACCCGCCAGCTCACCGCCGAGATGGGGATGGGCTCCTTGAGCTGGACCCACGAGGATGTGGTAGTGATGCAGGCCTACCCCTGGCCCGGCAACGTGCGGGAGCTGCGCAACCTCATCGAGCGCTGCCTGCTGCTGGGCAAGCCCCCGGCGGATTACTGGCAGAGCAGCAAGCCTGCCGAACAGGGCACGAGCGAGGAGGGTTATCCGCTGGCGTGGCCGCTGGCGGAGGTGGAAAAAGCCCACATCCTGCAGGTGGTGGCGAGCCATGATGGCAACAAGTCTGCCGCCTCCCGGGTGCTCGGGGTGGCGCGCAAGACGCTGGATCGCAAATTCAAGGAGTGGGCCATCGAATGAGGAAGGCTGATCGGATGGGGTGGCGATGAAACTGACCCTGCTCTCCCGCTGCATGCGTGCCCTGTTGCCCCGTTGCGTACGCACCAAGGTGCGCTGGCGCCTGCTGCTGCTCACCTCGGTACCCATCATGCTCACCCTGGTGGGCATGATCGCGCTCACCCTCTACTGGACCCTCACCTACAGCTGGCAGAACCTGCTCACCACGGTGCGCAGCGATCTTGGGGTGGCCCACCACGCCATCACGGTGCAGCAGCAGCGCCAGACTGAGCATCTCGAGCATCTACGCGATGCCTGGGCCTTTCAGCTTCGGCTGCGGGAATCGCCGGATCAGTTGCATGACTGGGTGATGCCGCTGGCGGCCAACTATGGTCTCGATTTTCTGCGCTTGCGCCGTGGCCCCGAGCTGGATCAGCTGACGGCGCAGGAGCGGGCCGCCCTCACGGCCGGGCGCAGCGTCAGTCACTTCGTGGTCTGGTCACAGCAGGAGATGCTCGCCCTCTCCCCGCAACTGGCCAAGCGGGCTGTGCTGTGGCAGCGGGATGGCACCAGGGTGGTGGAGGACCGGGGGCTGATCAGCCTCTCACTGACGCCGGTGATGGGCCGAGACGGCTCCCTTTGGGCCGTGCTGGAGGGGGGCGAGCTTGTCAACGGCAGCACCCGGCTGGTGGATGAGCTCAAGGGGCAGGTGTTTGCCAAAAATACCCTGCCGGATGGCAGCGTCGGCACCGTTACCCTGTTTCTCGACGATCTGCGGGTGAGCACCAATGTGCCGGTCAGCAGCAGCCGTCAGGTGGGCCGGGCGGTGGGTACCCGGGTCTCGCCGCCAGTGCGCGAGCAGGTGCTGGGGCGGGGGGAGATGTGGGTTGACCGCGCCTTCGTCCACGACGCCTGGTATGTCTCTGGCTACGAGCCGCTGCTGGGAGCCAGGGGCGAGCGGCTCGGCATGCTCTATGTGGGCTTTCTCGAGTGGCCCATTATCCGCACCTACCTCACCAATCTGGTGGAGCTGGGTTCCGGCGTAGTGCTGCTGTTGCTGCTCTCCGGCCTGCTGGTCTATCGCGGCGCGCGGGATCTCTTCTCCCCCATCGAGCGGATGCACAAGGTGGTGCGGCAGGTGCAGGCCGGGGAGTCGGCTCGCATCGGCCCGCTGGCCCTCGACCCTGACCACGAGCTGGCCCAACTCGGTCGCCAGTTCGACGCCATGCTGGACAGGCAAGAAGCGCATCAGCAGCAGATGGCTCGCAGCGCCGACGAGCTGGAGCAGAAGGTGGCCGAGCGTACCCAAAGCCTCGAGCTCAAGACCGCCGAGCTGGAAGATCATATTCATATGCTGACCGAGGCGCGCCAGCAGCTGCTGATCAGCGAGAAGCTGGCGGCCCTTGGCGAGCTCTCCGCCGGGGTGGCCCATGAGATCAACAATCCGCTAGCGGTGATCCTCGGCAATGTGGAGCTGATGAAGCTGGAGCTGGGGGAGGCGGCCGAGCCGGTCAGCGAGGAGCTGGCGCTGGTGCTGGCCCAGATCGAGCGCATTCGTGCCATCACCCGCAGCCTGCTGCAATATTCGCGCCCCGGCGATTACGAGACGGCGCCTGTGTGGCAGCACCTTAACCCCATCATCGAGGAGAGCCTGACGCTGGTGCGCTCCGCCCTGCGCCAGCAGCAGGTGGAGCTGGTGGCCGATCTCAAGGCCCAGCAGCCCATCGAGGCGGATCGCCAGCAGCTGTTGCAGGTGCTGATCAACCTCTTGGTCAACGCCAGCCACGCGCTGGGGGAGCAGGGGGAGATCCGGGTCGAGAGCCGCGACTGGGTCGATGAACAGGGTCAGCTGCGCGGGGCAGAAGTGCGGGTGATCGATAACGGCAGCGGCATCGAGGCGGCCATTATCGACAAGATCTTCGACCCCTTCTTCACCACCCGCGCCACCGGCACCGGTCTGGGGCTGGCCCTGAGCCACCGCATCATCAGTCGCTGGGGCGGAGAGCTCTTGGTGGACTCCACCCCGGGGCAGGGGAGCTGCTTTACCGTGCGGCTGCGCAGCCACGCCCTGCTGCCCAGCGGCAGCGAGCCTGCGAAACTGGAAGGGTGGCGCATCGCCCTCAATGCCGAGGGGCGTGAGACAAGCGATTGATGCTGTTATAAAAAGGCCCGTGATAAAAACAGCCCGTCAACATGGTTGGCGGGCTGTTTTGTCGGTGGGTGAGTGGTTATTTACTGCGGGCTCCACACCAGCTTGCCGCTCTGGGTCAGGTCATAGCCGCCGAGGCGGGCAGCCAGCTCGCGCCCCTCGGGGGATTGCAGCCAGCCGATCAGCTGTTGCAGCAGGGTACGAAAAAAGACCCCCTGCGGCATCACCAGATCGAAGCACTCCTGTGACAGCGGCATAAAGCCGAGGCCAAACTCGGTGGCGGTGCTCTGGGCGCCGGGCCCGACGTCCGCATCGCCACGGCTGATGGCGGCGGCCAGCTCCCGCTCGCTGTTGACCTCGAGGGTGCGCTCCAGCCGGGTCAGCGACTCCCCCTGGGTTTGCAGCCACTCCTGCAGAGCGCGCTGGCTGCCTGCCCCCTCCTGACGCATGGCCCAGCGCCAGTCGAGCGCCTCTTTCGCCTCCTTGGGTTGCAGCCCCTGCCGCAGCACCAACCCCTGTACCCGCCTAAATCCATGAACGATCACCCATTGCCGGTGGCCCTGATACTGCTGCACCAGCGCCGGGTGGCGCAGGTGGGCTTCCTCGGCCTGCCCCCAGTGGATGGCGCAGAGATCCACATGGCCGCGTGCCAGCATCGCCAGCCCCTGACGGGTGCCGCACGGGGTGTAGCCCACCAGTGCCTGGGTGCCGAGCTGCCGGGCCAAGCGGCTGCTGGCGTAGTGCAGCAGCACGTCGTCCGAGCCCGCCAGCAGCAGCCGGTCGTTCATCACCCCCTCGTGGCAGCTGCCAAGCAGCCAGCGATCGAGCAGGGATCGCGGAAACAGCCACTTGCCGGTTGCCTTGGTGGCGGGGATGCGCGCCTCGTTGGCGAGCTGGTAGACCTTCTTCTCGTTGAGATCGAGGTACTCGGCCACCTGCTTCACATTCATAAATTCGTTCATGGTTTAATCCCGCATCCCGCGACCGGTCGAACCGGGCGCCAACACCGGCGGCTTCTCGTCCAGCACGATATGGTCGTGGCCGCTGAAGACCTCGAAATGGCGCCCCTTGGCGCGGGCAATCATGGTGATGCCGAGCTGGCGGGCGAGATCCAGTCCCATCTGGGTGACGCCGGAGCGCGACAGCAGCACCGGAATGCCCATCTGCGCCACCTTGATCACCATCTCCGAGGTGAGCCGCCCGGTGGTGTAGAAGATCTTGTCGTGGCCAGCCTCGCCACTCATCCAGAGCTCGCCCGCCAGAGTATCCACCGCATTGTGGCGTCCCACATCCTCGACAAAGGAGAGGATTTCGCTGCCGCGACAGATAGCGCAGCCATGGACGGCACCCGCCATCTTGTAGGTTTCGTTATGGGCCGACAGCGCCTTGAGCAGGGCGTAGAGGGTGCTCTGTTTAAGCTCGGGCGCCGCCAAGACCACCCCTTCGAGCTTCTTCATCACGCTGCCATACATGGTGCCCTGACCGCAGCCGGAGGTGACCGTCTTCTTCTCCAGCGACTTGTCGAGATCGGCGGCCTGCTGGCTGCTCACCACGGCGGCGGCCTCGCTCTCCCAGTCGACGATCACCGACTCGATGGCCGCAATATCCTCGATAAAGCCCTGATTTTTCAGATAACCCAGTACCAGTGCCTCGGGGCGGGCCCCCAGCGTCATCAGGGTTACGATCTCCTTCCAGTTGAGGTAGACCGTCAGTGGCCGCTCACAGGCGATTTGGCGGGTTTGCAGCGTGCCCTGCTCATCCATCACCTCGACGGCCATGGTGAGCTGGGCGGCTGCATTGCTTTTGATAAAGGTCGGTGTCATGGGCCCCTCGCGACCGGTTGCCGGGATCTAAGGGGAGGGATACAGCAAGTTTTGTTCCAGATTACTTTGGGCGAGATTCTCTTTTTTGGAGTTAAGTAGGTTCGAATAGCGGAGCGTATTCGGACGATCGCGAGATGTGCAGCCTTGAACTCGGGCGCATATCGCCAGGTCGTGACGCTATGCTTGGTTTTTCGGCTGCAAAAAGAGAAAGGGGATGGCTGAGAGTCCTTATTCCACAGTTTATCATTACGCAGCAAGCGGTATCTCCCCGCCGAATTGGTGCGGCATGATTGACCACTCTCGACAGAAAATGGAGTGACCGGTTAACGGATTTATCGTTGAGTCATCGGAATGACCGAATCAACCAATCGTTAGATACTCGATTGTCCGAATACGCTCCGCTATTCGAACCTACGGCCCTCATATTTTTAATTTGTATGGCAATGTGTTAATGTTGTTTTTAAAATTACCAATTAGTCATTTTCAATGGGGGGAGTAAAATGGAAGGGATTAAAGAATGGTTGCAAAGAAATATTTATGTAATGGCTGATTTCACTGACGAAACATACACGAGTATTTCTGATTTTAGTGTTATGTGGGCAATTTTCGAGGGTACTCAGTTACAAGATCGTCCTGAGGGGCGATCCGCGGTGGATGAGCTGGAATTTGTAGCACAACGAACTTTCTATTGTGCTACCGTTTTGGAGTACGCGCGCACTTACTGGTCACAGCGTTATATTGGAGCTGATGGTGAGGGAAATGATAAATTCAGAAGGCTAGGTTTTAGGCATAAACCGCATTCTGAATTAGTACTTCGAGTATTGAAAGGAGAGGTAGTCAATGAAGAGGAACGGATTCATGCTTTGCTGCTAATAGTATATCGTCTTCGAAATAATTTATTTCATGGTGAAAAGGACATGGCGAAAATTAACAGTCAAGTTGAGAATTTAACATATGGCGCTTTAGTGCTAAAAGACATTATTGAAGCTACAAGAAGACATGTATTTCTAAACGTGACATAAATATTATCTCGTATGTTGGGATGAATTGTAGGTTGGTGCTGAACGAAGTGAAGCCCAACGTTTACCGCGTGATCTTGTTGATGTAGGCAATCATTCTGGTCACTTGGTTATTGCCAGCACCAATCTGGATTGGGATGTGGGAAAATTGGTTTTTCTTTACATGTTGGGCTTCGCTGCGCTCAGCACCAACCTACGCTCTGCACCCACCTACGCTCCGCGCCAACCCATATCCCGCACGACAGGCCAACCCGCAGCAAAGCCCCTATCAACCACTAAACCTGCCTTGGCCCCACTCTTGCTAAGTCTTATCCCATTGATGGCCGTGGCCGCCCTGAATGTTCCCTCTGTGATCCGCCCCGAACGGGGTGGATTACGGGGGAGGGCGGCCCGGCAGAGACCTTCTGATGGGAGCCGTGACAGTGCAAGAGACAACCAATACCTTGCCCCCGCAGCGCTGGCTGCAACTGGAGTTAAAGGCCATCGACAGCCAGGTTGGCCGCTGGCAGAGCCGCCGTTTCGAGATAGCGGCGCTCCATCCCGCGCAGCCCGAGGCTGCAGGCGCCTTGCCCCTTACCCTGTTTCGCGATGAGCGGGGGGATTATCGCTTCAACCTGAGCTCCGGCTCGCCCCGCCTCTTTGTCACCGGAAGCCGCGTGGACAGTGGCTTTGTGGCCGATGGCCTGACCCTGAGCCAGACCGTGGCCGCCTCCTATATGGATGGCGAGCGGCAGGTGCTCTCCTGCCCGCTGCCCGAGGCGCTGCAAGCCTGGGTGGAGGCCTTTATCGGCCGCCACGGCGAGCTGCTGGAGGCCCGTCGCAAGGGCAAGAAGGGCAAGGGGCGGGCGCAGGATCAGTTGGGTGTCGATAGCCAGGATCAAGCCAGCTGCGGTGCCGTTAAAGCCACCGGCCCCGATGGCCGCGAGCGTGGCAGTGACAGCGGAAATCGCGCCCATGAGTGAGTTCCTTAAGCGCTGGTCGTCTCGCAAGAGTGAGGCGCGCAAGCATCAGGCATTGCAGCCAAGGGAAGAGGTTATCCCCGAGGCAGTTGCCGCCCCCATAGAAGGCAGTGGCGAAGGTGAAACTCCAGATACTGCGCTGGATAGCTCCGTAGTCAGCACTGACAAGGGGAGCAGTGAACCTCTTGCCGTTGAGAGGGCCGAGAGTGGCGAGCTGCCGCTAACAATGGGGCAGCCGGGCAAGCCAAAACTCCCCGACAGGGAGGCGCTGCGGGCCATGTTTCGCAGCCATAAACCGGATGGACTCGACGACTACACCCAGGACTTCAGCCAGCCCGAATTGCTGCCTGCGGCCCTGACCGCCGGGCTGCGCAACTGGCTGGTAGAGCAGGTAACCGCCCCGGAGAGCGAATCGGTCAATCCGGCCAGCGGATCCGCTGAACCGGTGGCGCTTGTCAGCGAACCTTCCACCGACGAGCTGGCTGATAACCATTCTCAAACCCATACCGACGATCGGGACATTTTGGTTTCCTCTGGTGGACAAAATGTCCCAACCAAAGGTGGGGAAATGGAACCCTCAGGATCCTGACTCCCTGTCAGTCACTTTTTTTCCGGGGGAGTTGGCTCGCCTCTTGCTCTCTCGGCTTACCAACAAGCGCCCATCCCATGAGGTGGCGCGCGCAGGAGTGTATGTGAGCACTGAACAAACATTGCCAAATCTGAGCCCAAATCTGGCCCACGGGGCGGGGACGGCCGAGCATAACGCGCGCGCTCGCGCCTATGCCCTGCAGCATACGGTCAAGACCGACAACCTGATCCCGGCCACTGTCTCATACCAGAGTCAGGGGCGCCTGCTGCTGGTCGGCCCGGAAGATCGGATTCGCCGCGCCGCCAGCCTGCTGCCCGCCGGGGTGAAGCCCACCCTGCTGGTGACCGAAGCGGTCCACGATGCCGAGGCGGTCGATCTCGAAGCCATTTTTGATGCCACCGCATCCCTCGCGGCCCTGACCCTGCGCGAGCCGAGCCTGACAGGGTATCTCGGCCAGTTCCAGCTCACTGGCCTCAATGGGCAGGGTGAGCGGGTTAATCTGGCTGCGCTCTGCTTTCCACAACAAACGGTTGTTGGTAGCGAACCGCGCTTCGATCTGGTGGCCGATCTGGGCCGCGCCCCGCTCTTTGCGCTGGAGCGCCCGCCGGTCGGTTATCTGCATCTTGCCGATGATCAAGGGCTGGCCGAACGGCTTGCCGAGCTCTGCGCGCTGACCGGTATCTTCGACAAGCCGCGCTATTTTCGCCTCGACCCCGAGGCGTGCGCCTTTACTGCCCGCGGCGTGCCCGGTTGCAGCCGTTGTCTCGATGTCTGCCCGACCGATGCCCTCAAGCCCATCAATGGTCGCATCCAGATCGATCCCCATCTCTGTCAGGGCTTCGGTAGCTGTGCCTCTGCCTGTCCGACCGGGGCGATTGCCTATCACCAGCCCGATGCCAACACCAGCGGCGACTACCTGCTGCGCTTGCTCAAGCACTACCGGGAGGCGGGCGGCGACGCGCCTCGGTTGTTGATCGCCGGTGAAAACGAGCGCGAATGGGTGGAGGCCGAACTTACCCGCCTGCCCGCCAACTGGCTGCCGGTCTGGGTGGAGGAGAGCGCAAGCTTAGGCATCGAGAGCTGGTTCGCCGCACTCGCCTATGGCGCCAGCGCGGTGCGCATTGCGCTGGGTGACGATGCTCCCGCCAGCGTGCGGGCATTGGTTGAACGGGAGCTGGCGAGCGCCGCCGTGCTGCTGGCGGGCGCTGTGCTTGCTACCGATCGCATTGCTCTGTTTAACCCGGATGCTGGTGAGCCTGTTTCCGGCCAGCCAGCCGTTGCCCTGCTGGAGAAGCCGCTCAAGGGAGACAAACGGGAGAACCTCTTTGCCGCCTTCGATGCCCTCTGGCAGGCCAACGAAGGGCGCCGCGAGCCGCTGGCGGTGCCCCACGGTGCCCCATACGGCAGTGTGGAACTCAAAGAGTCTGACTGCACCCTCTGCATGGGCTGCGTGGCGGTCTGCCCGAGCCGTGCCCTGCATGCGGTGGGGCACACTCCGGGTCTCAACTTTATCGAGCAGGATTGCATCCAGTGCGGCATGTGTGAAAAGGCGTGCCCCGAGCAGGCCATCGTACTGGTGCCCCGCCTGCAACCCGTGCCCGAGGCGCGCCGCGCCGTGCAGAGCCTGAAAGCCGAAGAGGCGGCCTGCTGCATTCACTGCTCCAAGCCGTTCGCGCCCGCCTCGATGATCCGCCGTATCCAGCAAAAACTGGCCGGTCACTCCCACTTCCAGAACGAGGCCGCCCAGCGGCTGCTGATGTGCGAGGAGTGTCGGGTCAAGGATGTGTTTGCAGCGCTGGCGGCGGATCCCGTCTCCCAGCTCAAGGTGTGAGGGCCAGTGATGAGTGAACAACATAACGAAAAGGCTGGCGAACTGACTATGACCGAACTGGAACAGAGCAGCGCCGATCTCTACGCCCTGCTGGCAAGCCTCTGGCGCGCCGCTCCCCGTGGCGAACAGCTCGCCTGGCTGCAAGGGTTGCAGGCTATGCCGGGCCCCTTTGCCAGAGGGCTGGGGCTGGTGCAGCTGGCAGCCAGTAGCCACCACGAAAACGAGCTTGCCGAGGAGTATCAGGATCTCTTTATCGGGCTGGGGCGCGGGGAGATCGTGCCGTTTGCCTCCTGGTATCTCACCGGCTCATTGATGGAGCTGCCGCTAGCGGTACTGCGCGCAGATCTGCAGTCCCTCGGTTTTGAGCGCCAGAGCGGAGTGTGTGAGCCGGAAGATCATCTCGCCGCCCTCTGTGAGGTGATGGCGGTACTGATTGGCGAGCAACACCCGGAGCGCAACCGCTTCTATGAGCGCCACCTTGCCCCCTGGGTACTCGCCTGCTGCCGCGATCAGCAACAGGCGAAAGGGGGTAGCTTCTACCGGGCAGTCGGCGCCCTTGCCGAAGATTTCTTCAAGCTGGAAAACGAATTGCGCCTGCCGTTTGGCGCCTGCGTGGTGAAGGGCTGAACGCTTTTGTCCACCCGCAACAAAACGAGCAGACGAGATATCCCATTGGACGCGAAGCTGGCGCACAGGCGCCAGCAAGAACAACAACAGAGGTCACAAGAATGAGCGATGAACAGCTGAAAGACCCGTCCCGCCGCAATCTGATCAAGGGAGTTGGCGTGGTCGCCACCATAGGTGTGCTGGCCGGTGCCACCGGCCGGGTGGTGGGCAAAGAGGTGTTGACCCACGACACCGAGCCTGATCAGGGCTATCGGGAGACCCCCCATGTTCACGACTTTTATCGCACCCTGCGCGGCACCGACTGAGCCGGATCAGTGAAGGAGAACTCATGAAACTGACGAAACGTGCCGAGCAGCCTCAAGTGGGCGAGCAGGGCAATGAGGCCATTCGCGGTCAGGGGCTGACCCGTCGCGCCTTTATGGTCAACTCCGGTCTGGTAGCCGGTGGCGCCGTGGCTGCCGGTTGGCTGGCACCAGCCATGATGCAGCGGGCGGAGGCCAAAACCGTGGCGGCCGACGTGCCGGTCGAGGTGAAGCGCACCATCTGTTCCCACTGCTCGGTGGGCTGCGGCGTCTATGCCGAGGTGCAGAACGGCGTCTGGACCGGTCAGGAGCCGGCCTTTGATCACCCCTTCAACCTTGGCGGTCACTGCGCCAAGGGAGCGGCCCTGCGCGAGCACGGCCACGGTGAGCGTCGCCTCAAGTACCCGATGAAGCTGGTGGGTGGCAAGTGGCAGCGCATCAGCTGGGATCAGGCCATCGAAGAGGTAGGCAATGAAGTGCTGCGTCTTCGCAAGGAGTCCGGCCCCGACAGCGTCTACTGGCTCGGCTCCGCCAAGCACTCCAACGAGCAGGCCTACCTGTTTCGCAAGATGGCGTCGCTTTGGGGCACCAACAACGTGGATCACCAGGCGCGGATCTGCCACTCCACCACGGTCGCTGGCGTCGCCAACACCTGGGGCTACGGCGCCATGACCAACAGCCTGAACGACATGCACAACAGCAAGTCGATCATGTTTATTGGCTCCAACCCAGCGGAGGCCCACCCGGTCGCCATGCAGCACATCCTGCTGGCAAAAGAGCGCAACGGCTGCAAGATTTTGGTGGTCGACCCGCGTCGCACCCGCACCGCCGCCAAGGCAGACATGTACCTCTCCCTGCGTCCGGGCACCGACGTCGCCTTTATCTGGGGCATGCTCTGGCACATCTTCAAGAACGGCTGGGAAGATAAAGAGTTCATCCGCACCCGTGTCTACGGCATGGATGAGGTGCAAAAAGAGGTGGCGCGCTGGACTCCGGCGGAAGTGGAGCGGGTAACCGGCCTCAACGAACAGCAGGTCTATGGCGCCGCCAAACTGCTGGCCGACAACCGCCCCGGCTGCGTGGTCTGGTGCATGGGCGGCACCCAGCACACCACAGGCAACAACAACACCCGCGCTTACTGCATCCTCGAACTGGCCCTCGGCAACGTGGGCAAGAGCGGGGCGGGCACCAACATCTTCCGTGGCCACGACAACGTGCAGGGGGCCACCGACTTTGGCGTCACCTCCGACTCCCTGCCCGGCTACTATGGGCTGGAAGAGGGCTCCTGGAAGCACTGGGCCCGGGTGTGGGATGTGGATTACGAGTGGATCAAGGCGCGCTTTGACAACAAGGCCTACAACGGCAAGCTGCCGATGAACAACAACGGCATTCCGGTCTCCCGCTGGGTGGACGGGGTGCTGGAGAACGCCGATCTCATCGAGCAGGGCTCCAACATCCGCGCCATGTTCTACTGGGGCCATGCGGTCAACTCCCAGACTCGCGGCCCGGAGATGAAGAAGGCGATGCAAAAGCTCGACATGATGGTGATTGTCGACCCGTACCCCACCGTCGCCTCGGTGATGAACGATCGCACCGACGGCGTCTACCTGCTGCCGGCCACCACTCAGTTCGAGACCTATGGTTCCGTCACCGCCACCAACCGCTCCATGCAGTGGCGCGACAAGGTGATTGAGCCTCTGTTCGAATCCAAGGTCGATCACGAGATCATGTATCTGCTGAGCAAGAAGCTTGGCTTTGCCGACCAGCTGTTCAAGCACATCAAGGTCGAGAACAACCAGCCGCTCTTGGAAGACATCACCCGCGAGTACAACCGCGGCATGTGGAG
The DNA here is from genome assembly GCF_040907925.1 of Aeromonas sp. s12. Classification (NCBI taxonomy): domain Bacteria; kingdom Pseudomonadati; phylum Pseudomonadota; class Gammaproteobacteria; order Aeromonadales; family Aeromonadaceae; genus Aeromonas; species Aeromonas sp. s12. Next base: position 48,277 of record NZ_JBFOCT010000013.1, read on the forward strand.
CGTGGGCTACACCGGCCAGAGCCCGGAGCGGCTCAAGGCGCACCAGCAGAACTGGCACACCTTCCACAAGACCAACCTCAAGGCCGAAGGCGGCCCGGTCAGCGGCGAAGTGTATGGTCTGCCCTGGCCCTGCTGGGGCACCCCTGAGATGAAGCATCCCGGCAGCCACATCCTCTACGACACCAGCATTCCGGTATCGGAAGGGGGCGGTGGTTTCCGCGCCCGTTTCGGCATCGAGTATCAGGGCGTCTCGCTGCTCGCCGAAGACTCCTGGCCGAAAGGGAGCGAGGTGGAAGACGGTTATCCCGAGATCACTGCCGACCTGATGAAGCAGCTCGGCTGGTGGGATGAGCTGACCGAGGCCGAGAAGAAAGAGGCCGAGGGCAAGAACTGGAAGACTGATCTCTCCGGCGGTATCCAGCGGGTCGCCATCAAGCACGGCTTCGTGCCCTACGGTAACGCCAAGGCGCGCTGCGTAGTGTGGACCTTCCCGGATCAGGTGCCCAAGCACCGCGAGCCGCTCTACACCCCGCGCCGGGATCTGCTGGCCGACTACGCCACCTGGCCTGATTCGAAGAGCCTGTGGCGCCTGCCGACCCAGTACGCCTCGGTGCAGGAGAAGGATGTCAGCAAGGAGTTCCCGATCATCCTCACCTCCGGCCGTCTGGTGGAGTATGAGGGGGGCGGCGACGAGACTCGCTCCAACCCCTGGCTGGCTGAATTGCAGCAGGAGATGTTCGTCGAGATGAACCCGGCGGATGCCAACGACGTCGGGGTGGGCGACGGTCAGGATGTGTGGGTCGAGGGGCCGGAAGGGGGCCGGGTCAAGGTGAAGGCGCTGGTGACCCCGCGGGTCAAACCGGGGCTTGCCTTTATGCCGTTCCACTTCGGTGGCCACTTCGAGGGCAAGGATCTGCGATCCAAATATCCGGAAGGGTCTGACCCCTATGTGCTGGGGGAGTCGGTCAACATAGTCACCACCTATGGTTATGACCCGGTCACCCAGATGCAGGAGACCAAGGTCACCCTGTGCCGTTTTCGCAAAGTAGGAGCCTGATCTCATGGCCAGAATGAAATTCATGTGTGACACCAAGCGCTGCATCGAGTGCAACGGCTGTGTGACGGCGTGCAAGAACGAGAACGACGATGCCCTCGAGTGGGGCATCCAGCGTCGCCGGGTGGTGACCCTCAACGACGGCCTGCCGGGAGAGACCTCCATCTCGGTCGCCTGCATGCACTGCACCGACGCCCCCTGCATGGCGGTCTGCCCGGCCGACTGCTTCTATCACACCGACGACGGCATCGTGCTGCACAACAAGGATCTCTGCATCGGTTGCGGCTACTGCCTGTTTGCCTGCCCGTTCGGGGCGCCCCAGTTCCCGAAGACCGCCGCCTTTGGCGATCGGGGCAAGATGGACAAGTGTACCTTCTGCGCCGGTGGCCCGGAAGAGGATCACAGCGAAGCGGAGCGCCAGAAGTACGGCGCCAACCGCATTGCCGAGGGCAAGCTGCCCATGTGTGCCGAGCTCTGCTCCACCAAGGCGCTGCTGGCGGGGGATGCGCAGGTGATCTCCGATATCTTCCGCGAGCGGGTTGCCTATCGCGGTGCCAAGGATGCGGCTTGGGGTAATGGCGATGAGCTGTTCCACGATGCCAGCAAGCTGAACAAGCAGGGAGGGGCGGCATGAAAACCTGGCTAATGGCCCTGTTTGCTGCCCTGCTGTTGGTGAGTACCGCAAGTTTCGCCGATGCCGAGAAAGAGGCGGTCGGCTTTGCCGGCGCCGATTATTGGCGGGCGGTGAAGGATGGGCAGGAGGGGGTGACCACCTCCCGCTCGCCGGAGCACGGGGTGCTGATCTCGGTGCCGGGCCAGCTCTGGTTCGAGGTGAAGACCAAGTGGGTGTCGCCGCTCGGCGCCATCGCCATCTTCGGATCGCTCGCCATGTGTGGCCTGATGTACCTGGTGGTGGGGCAGACCAAGCTCTCCAAACCGCGCACCGGGCGCAAGCTCAAGCGCTGGAGCAGGCTGGATCGGGCGCTGCACTGGACCACGGCGGCCATGTTCCTGACCCTCTCCGGGTCGGGCCTGGCCATCATCTACGGCAAGTACTTCATCAAGCCGGTGGTGAGCCTCGGGGTGTGGGAGAACTGGATCTGGTTCGCCAAGGTGTTCCACAACTACGTGGGGCCGCTCTTCTTCCTCTGCCTGATGGGGGTGCTCATCAAGTGGTTCCGCCACAACATCGTCAACATGGTGGATGTGCAGTGGTTCATGAAGTTTGGCGGCATGCTCGGCAAGCACAAGGGGAGTCACCCCTCGGCGGGCTTCTCCAACGGTGGCGAGAAGGCGATCTTCTGGCTGCTGATCTGGTTTGGCGGCATTGTGGTGGCGACCGGGCTGTTCCTCGACTTCCCCATCTTCGGCCAGCTGCGTCGCCAGATGGAGTGGGCCAGCTTCATCCATATCGTAGGCGCCTTGATCCTCATCTGCGGCTTTATCTTCCATATCTACATGGGCCTGTTCCAGCTGGAAGGGGCGCTGGAGGGGATGGTGACCGGCGAGGTGGACGAGACCTGGGCCAAGGAGCACCACGACCTCTGGTATGAAGAGGTGAAGCACACCCTCGATGAGCCCAAGGCGGGCAAATCAAGCTGATGGTCGACAAAGAGTAAAGAGAAGGGGCGCTGCGGCGCCCCTTTTGATGGCGGGTCGATCGTGATGGCAAATTGATTGAGCGATGCCGCAAACGGCGATGGTTTTTTGGGCCACCTTGAGCAACAGTAACAGGGGTTCCATTCACACAAGGGATGACAAATGATGAGAAAAGCATGGCTGGCAGCGGTATGTGCATCTGCGCTCTTCGGTGGTATTGCGGGCGTGGCGCAGGCGGCTGACGGGATCAAGACCCAGCAGGTGCAGTTCAAGAAGGGGGAGTCAGGGGCAACCATCAACGGCACCATTCAGGGTAGTCAGACCCTCGATTACAAGCTGACGGCCAACAAGGGGCAGAGCATGGTGGTGATCCTGACCGGCAAGCCCTACTTCAATATTCTGCCGCCGGGCAGCAAGGGGGAGGCGATGTTTATCGGCTCTACGGAAGGGAACAACTTTGAGGCGACCCTGCCTGCCAAGGGCACTTATACCATTCGGGTCTACCAGATGGGGGCGGCCGAGAGCAGCAAGGCCAAGACGCCGTTCAAGCTGGAGGTGGGCATCAGCGGCTAATGCCAGCAGCTGACAAGCATCACAGAGGTGGCGGCCACAAAGGGCCGCCACCGTTGTTTTATCACCTCTGTTTTTGCCTCGCCAAGGTTAATAGTCCCCCCGGGCCAGCCGCTCGAAGTAGCGCTGATAACGTCCGCTGGCGATGGCCTGCTGCAACTGTTGATTGAACTGATCCCGCAGTTTGGCTGAATCCGGCATCTTGCGCGGGAACATCACAAAGCTGTCGTTGCGCAGAAAAGGGGTCTGACTGTGGGTGATGAGTGCCGCGCTGGTGGGGTCGAGCTGGCTCTGCAACTCGGCCAGACCGACTCGCAGCTCTTGCGGATAGAGGTCGATCCGTCCGCGCAGCAGCTTGCCGAAATTCTGTTTCACGTCGGTGACTTTCTGTTGGGTTACCTTGCCATCGGCCACCATCTTGTCCAGCTCGGGCCCGTAGCTGTAGGCGATATCGCCCCCCAACCGCATGCCGATGATCTGCTCAAGGCGCTCGGCCTGCAGCTGCCGTGATTTGAGGGAGAAGAAGACAAACTGCTCCTGCAGCACCGCTTCGCTGAACAGAAAATCCTGTTCCCGCTCCGGTTTGTGCATCCAGACGGCGGTGGCGTCGTAGAGCTGGCTGTTGGCCGCCAGCGAATAGACCCGACCCCAGGGGGCGAAGTGGAACTTCACCTCATAGCCCGCCTCCTTGAACAGATCGCTGATGAGGTGGGCCACTGGCCCGTGCTGTTTTGACTGCTCGGAGACGAAAGGGGGCCATTCACCCACGATGATGTTGAGCTCCCGGCCCGGCGCGGCGAGAGCCGACTGGCAGGTCAGAAATAGCCACAGAGCAAGCAGCGGGATCAGGCGCATGGCAGAAAGAAGGGGACGCAGGCTGGCAGAGGCGAGGGCATCAGGTCACTCCCGGCTGTGATGCGGTGAAAGGGGCTGGGTTGCCCGCAATGCTAACATGAGTCTCATTCCTTGCCGTGGATATTTGTCTCGCCGGGGTCGCCGGGCGCCTATTTTGGCCGCAGGGTATGCCCAAGCTCACAAAACCGATCGAGTAAACGTCATATGATTGATTTCATTATGAGTCTTGCTCTCCTGCCGAACGGCAATTTCACGTAAATCAAAGAGAATGACTATGGCTACCGGACAATATCTGCTGTGGAAAGATGCACAGGGACAAGATTTTCGCCCCGTTGCACTGACCGGCACTGATCTGCTTAACAATCGATACCTCAACAAGGGCACGGCCTTCACCGAACAGGAGCGGGCCGATTTTGATCTCGATGGTTTGCTGCCGCCTCAGGTGCAAACTTTTGAAGCCCAGCTCGAGCGAGTGTATGAGGGGTTCAAGAGCGCTTGCAGCGATATCGAGAAGTACCAGAACCTGCGTGCCCTGCAGGATCGCAACGAAACCCTGTTTTATGCCCTGTTGTCACGCCATGTGGAGGAGATGACTCCCTACATCTATACCCCGACCGTGGGCAAGGCGTGCCAGGAGTTCAGCCACCGCTTCCAGAAGCCGCGCGGCCTCTACATCACCCCGGACAACGTGGATGACATGGGCAGTCAGGCCCGTCACTTCGATGCCAAATCGATCCGCATCATAGTCGTCACCGACAGCCAGGGCATTCTGGGGATCGGTGACCAAGGTGTTGGCGGCATGGGGATCCCCATCGGCAAGCTGGCGCTCTATACCCTGGGTGCCGGTATTCACCCCGCCTGCTGCATGCCCATCGCGCTGGATGTGGGCACCGACAATCAGAAACTGCTCGATGACCCCATGTATCTGGGCCGCCCCCACAAGCGTATTCGCGGCAAGGAGTATGAAGAGTTCATCGACAAGTTCGTGCAGGGGGTCAAGCGCCACTTTCCCAATGCCGTGCTGCAGTGGGAAGACTTCAGCAAATCCAATGCCTTCAACAATCTGGCCCGCTACCAGCAGGCACTGCCGTCATTCAACGATGACATTCAGGGCACCGGTGCCGTGGTGCTGGCCGGTATCATCGGCGCGGTCAAGGTCAAGGGGGAGACCCTGGGCCAGCAGAACTATCTGGTCTATGGCGCTGGCGCCGGCGGGGTTGGCGTCGCGGATCAGATCTGCGCGGGGATGATCCGCGAGGGGATGGATCCGCAGGCGGCCCGCGATCGCATCTACATCCTGGATACCCAGGGGCTGGTGTGCGACAACCGGGACGGGCTCGACGAGTACAAGCGTCGCTACGCCAAACCTGGGCTGTTGTTGGCGGGTTGGGATACCGAGGTGCCCGGCAAGGCCAATCTGGCCGATGTGCTGCGTCATGTGCCCATTACCGTGCTACTGGGTACCAGCGGCTCGGGCGGGGCCTTCCAGGAAGAGCACATCCAGCTGATGCTGCAGCATTGCGAGCGCCCCATGGTATTCCCGCTCTCCAACCCGACCGCCAACTGTGAAGCGCTGCCGGAAGATATCTACCGTTGGAGCAATGGCAAAGCCATCGTTGCAACCGGTAGTCCGTTCAAGGATGTGAGCTACGAGGGGCAGGAGTTCAGGGTCGGGCAGGGCAATAACGTCTTTATCTTCCCCGGTGTAGGTCTGGCGGCCATCGTCAGCCAGCTCCGCGAGATCACACCCGATGTCTTCACTACTGCCGCCTTTGCGCTGGCTGAGTGCGTGAGTGAGGTGGACCTGGCGAAAGGAGCCGTCTATCCCCGCATTCGCGAGCTGCGCAGCATCTCGGTGCATGTGGCGACCGCCGTGCTCAAGGATATCGTGCGCCGGGATCCCTCCCACCCGCTGATCGGTCAGGATTTGCAGCAGCATATCCTCAACCACATGTGGGAGCCGGTTTACCTGCCCTATCGTCGGGTATAACCGCATATTCACCGCCGAGATAACGGGTCGGTAAAGATGACAAGGGGGTAGCGCTGCTACCCCCTTTCGTTTATCCCCGTGGCATTCACTAAGTTCGCAATGGCCGCCAGCGCCCTTCCTGATTGCGACAGGCGGTATCCTGCCACTGCTGGCTCGCCTTACCGATATAGAGTTGCTCGCGATAGTCGCGACACCACTCCCCGCCGGGATGGCGGAAGGTGCGTAGCGGGGTGACGCTACCCGAGTGACGATTAGCCGGATTGAACCAGGTGAGGCTCTGCCCTTTGGTGCGGGTTTCCAGCGCCTTGGCAAGGGCCTGATTGGCCAGTTGAACATCAGCCTTATCCATCTGATGGTAAAGTGGCGGAGTGTCGACCGTGGCGCAGCCAGAGAGGCCGAGCAGGAGGAGTGTTATCAGATATCGCATCATGGTTGCCCCTGTTGGCGAAAACCGTTGTTGAGCAGCGCCCGCTCCTGATCATCGGTAAGCACTTGCTGGCGATCATCGACCGTGCCATCACCTCTTAGTTTGTTGCCGTTGGCATCGACAGCATCCACACCGTTGTCATCGACCGTGCCATCGCCCCTGAGTTTGTTGCCGTTGGCATCGACGGCATCCACACCGTTGTCATCGATGGTGCCATCACCCCTGAGCTTGTTGCCATTGGCATCGACGGCATCCACACCGTTGTCATCGACTGTGCCATCGCCTCTGAGCTTGTTGCCGTTGGCATCGACGGCATCCACACCGTTGTCATCGATGGTGCCATCGCCTCTGAGCTTGTTGCCATTGGCATCGACCGCATCCACGCCGTTGTCATCAACGCCATTGCCAAACCCGCGGCCACCCCCATGGCGTTCTCCCCCTGCATGTTTTTCTCCACCAGCATGCCGTTCACCTCCACCATGCTGCTCTCCGCCGGCATGCTCGCCTTGGCCGCCACTGTCATCGCTGCCCCCATCGCTGTCGCTGCCACCGCCGCTGTTGCTGCCTCCGCCGTTGTCGCTGCCTCCGCCGCTGTTGCCACCACCGCCGCTGTCGCTGCCACCGCCGCTGTTGCTGCCGCCGCCGCTGTTGCTGCCGCCGCCGCTGTTGCTGCCGCCGCCGCTGTTGCTGCCGCCGCCGCTGTTGCTGCCCCCATCGCTGTCGCTGCCACCGCCGCTGTTGCTGCCTCCGCCGTTGTCGCTGCCTCCGCCGTTGTCGCTGCCACCGCCGCTGTTGCTGCCTCCACCACTGTTGCCCCCACTGCCACCATCGCCATCTTTGTTGTGAACGATCAGCTCATTGGCTATGTAGCTGTGGCTGCCATCGAGCAGCAGATTGAAGAGTGCGGTAGTGGGAGATGCCTCGATCCAGCAGAGTGACTCAACCAGCAGTAATTCCGGCTGGGGTTGCAGGGCCAGATTGCCCGTCACCATGGCAGGTGCCGGGCGACACATTATCTGCATGCCGGTAAATAGCGGCAGCACTGCCAGTTGCGGGTTTTCGGTTCGGGTCATGGCCGGTGAGATGGCCGCCCAGCCCCGAGTGGTCAGCAGAGGGTGCTCTGCGGTAAAGAACGGGGGCAGATCATTGATCCCGTAGAGTCTGCGTTTGCCTAGTATGACCCGTTCGATCGCCATGATCCGGTTACTGCCGCCGTGCTGATCCAGCACCCGTTCACCGACCCGCAGCGTCTCTATAGGGCGGGTGGAGCCATCGGCCATCGTGATGCGAGTGCCGGCGATAAAGCAGGACTTGGCATAGGCCTGATTCATTTGCCACTCATTGTGGGCGAAATCATAACTGAACGGGTTTGCAAACAGGGCGAGTGCGATGGCCGAGCCGATCAGCAATCTGCGCTGGCTGGCCTTGAATGGGGGCTGTGACATGGGGACTCCTTGTCCATCTTGATTCACAGGATCCATTATAGAGCGCCCCCTGGCGGCGGCATTTTTGACCATGAACACAATAAACATGATGGAAAAACGATTGGCGTTCGTCACAATAATGCGTAAAATCGCATACTCGATGCTTGTAGCAACGAATCCCGCCTAAAAAGCCAGTTTCATGCCCTTCCCAAGCAGTAAAAGGTAACAAGTGACGCATTTGTGTTCATTTCGCGCCTTGAAAAAGTCTTGTGATAACTGAAAAGTGATAAATATCCCCATCAGTTATCAAAAAATTAAGGACATCCATGTTTTCCTTAGTCAAGCAAAGTGTCGCCGGGCTGCAAATCCTGTTTGTCGCCTTCGGTGCCATGGTTCTGGTGCCTCTGCTCACCGGATTGAACCCCTCCATGGCCCTGCTTGGCGCCGGTGTAGGCACCCTGTTGTTCCAGCTCTGCACCCGCCGCCAGGTCCCGATTTTCCTCGGTTCCAGCTTTGCCTTCATCGCCCCCATCATCTACGCCACCCAGACCTGGGGATTGCCATCCACCATGTTTGGCCTGTTTGCCGCCGGTTTCATGTATTTCATTCTGGCTGCGCTGATCCGGGCAAAAGGGATGGGCTTTGTGCACAAATTGCTGCCGCCCGTGGTGATTGGCCCGGTGATCATGGTCATCGGTCTTTCTGTGGCGCAGGTTGCCTGCAACATGGCGATGGGCCGTGCCGGTAGTGAGCAGGTAGTACCAGCGGGTACTGCGCTGACGCTGGCTGGTATCTCGCTGGCGGTCACCCTGATTGCAGCTGTGTTCTGCAAGGGGTGGATCAAGCTGATCCCCATCCTGTGCGGCGTGATTGCTGGTTATGTCTCGGCGGTATTCATGGGCCAGGTGAGTTTCGATGGTATGGTGAACGCCCCCTGGCTGGCGCTGCCCCACTTCGAAACCCCGGAGATCAACTGGGCTGCTGCGTTGTTCATGTTGCCGGTAGCCATCGCCCCCTGTATCGAGCATATCGGTGGCGTGTTGGCGATTGGTGGCGTGACTGGCAAGGATTACACCAAGGATCCGGGTTTGCACCGTACGCTGGCCGGTGACGGTATCGGCGTCTGCTTCGCCGGTTTCATCGGTGGCCCACCCGTGACCACCTACGCCGAAGTGACCGGTGCCGTGATGATCACTCGCAACTTCAATCCGGTCACCATGACCTGGGCTGCGGTGTTTGCCATCATTCTGGCCTTCTTCGGCAAGTTCAATGCGCTGCTTACCTCCATCCCGATGCCGGTGATGGGCGGTATCATGCTGCTGCTGTTCGGATCCATCGCTGCCATCGGTCTCAAGACGCTGGTGGAATCCAAGGTGGATCTGGGGCTGTCACGCAATATCGCCATCGTTGCCGTGACTCTGACCGTCGGTGTCGGTGCGCTGGAGATGAAGATTGGCGACTTCGCGCTGGCCGGCGTTGGCCTGGCCTCCGTTGCCGCCATCCTGCTCAACCTGATCCTGCCTGCGCACTCCGAAGAAGGAGTGATGGACGCGGCCAAGGACTGAGTTTCACCAGACGTTGATTGTTGATTTGGAGAAGGCCACCTCGCGGTGGCCTTCTCATTTTCGGATATCTAGCGCCACTTTTTGGCTCGACGGAGCTCATCTGGAATCTAATTTGGAAGCAGATGAGGGGGTTAGCATTCTCATTTGACGTATCTCTTTTCGTGACCTTAGCTAAAGGACAGGTTTGGCTCTGAGGTCTCCTCGAGCAGTATGGGAAAATGGATGTTGGCGTTTTCTATCATTTCTCTCCCAGACCCCTGTCATAAAACGATGCGCTTTTTCTTTGCCACGGCGCTGTTGTATGGCAGAGGCTTATCCGCCCCACTCCGCACTCCCCTTATGCTGCACTGGAATGTTTCCTCCTCGATTTGTTGTGAGCCTCCCTCGCCGGTTGCGTTTCGTTGCGCACAGGCAAAATCCGGATCTGTTTGCTGCTGCACATGGGTGGGCGGCGAGCCGTGAAAGCCGGCATGACCCCAGCGGGTCAGACGTGCACCGCCATCGGTAACGGCGGATGTTCAGGGATGAATGGCAAGCAAAGCGAGGTTGCAATGAACTATCAACTGCTGTGGAAAAGTGCAATTTTTTCAGTCACTTCCATGATGGCGATAAGCGCTGTTCAGGCTGCGCCACTGAATGTGATGACCGAGGATTACCCGCCATTCAACATGCAGGGGGAGGGGGGCAAGATTGTCGGGCTGTCGACCGAGGTGGTCGAAGAACTGTTCAAGCGTGCTGGAGTCGAATACAAGCTGACCCTGATGCCTTGGAAACGGGCGTACGAAGATACCCTCGGTACTCCTAATACCGCCCTCTACTCCACGACCCGCACTCCGGAGCGGGAAGCACTGTTCAAGTGGGTAGGGCCGCTGGTCAATAACAACTGGGTGTTTTTCTCCAGTTCGACCGCCAATATCACGGTCAAGTCGCTGGAAGATGCCAAGCAGTATTCGGTGGGTGGCTATAACGGTGATGCGGCCGCCGAATATCTCAAGGCCCAGGGATTTGCCAAGTTGCAGCTGGCGGCCAACGATACCGCCAACGTGAAGAAACTGGAGGCGGGCCGCATCGATCTCTGGGCTACCGGCCAGTATCTGGCCCCCTATCTGGCCAGCAAGGAGAAGGTGGCCTCACCCAAGCCGGTCTTCGTGTTCAAGGAAACCCAGATGAGCTTGGCGTTTAACAAGGACACGCCCGATGAGCTCATCACCAAGCTCAACGAGATCCTAGCAGCCATGAAGGCGGATGGCACCATCGACAAGATCAATGCCAAGTACCAGTAACAGTACCAATAGCAAGTGCCACTCAATGGCACTGCGCCGGCTGCCGTAAAACCGGGAGGAAACCATGGATTGGAAAAGTCTGACGTTCAGGATTGCCGTGTTGACCTCCCTGTCGGTGAGTCTGCTACTGGTGTTGTTTGGCGCTTACAACTACAACGCGGTCAGGGCGGAGAGCTACAGCAAACAGAGTGCGCTGGTCGAACAGGCCATCGGCCGGCTGCAGCTCTCCCTGCCCGGCCCGCTGTGGAATTATGAATCGGCCTTCATCGAGGCATCGCTCAAGTCCGAGCTGGCGGCCGATATCCTGAGTGCTTTGCTGGTGGTCAACAAGGACAAGCTGGTGGCCGGGTTTGCCCGTGATTCGGCGGGGGACATTGCTCCCGTGACAGCCATGCCTGCCGATACCGCTGCCTATGGGGGATATGATCTGGTCTATGACGACAGCGGCCAGAAAAACACCGTGGCCCGATTGCTGGTGCAAACCAGTGATGCCGCCATTCAGGCCCAACTGCGCCAGCAGTTGATCACCACCGTCTGGCAGATCCTGGTGCTCGATCTCTGCATCATCGCGTTGCTGATGGTGCTGATTCATCGCAATGTGCTCAGGCCGCTCCATCAGATGAATCAGGCGGTGTTTGATCTGGCCAAAGGAGAGGGGGATCTGACCCGGCGTCTGAAGATCAGCCGTCAGGATGAGATGGGCGCGCTGGCCACCAACATCAACCACTTTATTGCCAAGTTGCAGGAGATGGTGGCGGAGATCAACGAGCTCTCTGCCGGTGTGTTGCAAACCGCCGAACTCTGTGACGCCCTCTCGGCAGATACCCGGGTAGGCAGTGACGCCCAGCAATCCGAGCTGGATCAAGTCGCCACCGCCATCACCGAGATGAGTCAGGCAGTGCAGGAAGTGGCTGGCAATGCGGTGAAAACCTCTGGCGCCACCGATGAGGCCAACCTCTATGTGGAGCAGGGTTACAATCTGGCGGGCCATGCCAATGAGGCCATCCATCAACTGGTGGGGGAGGTGGAGCGGGTCGCCACCCTGATGCGCACCCTTTCGACCGAAAGCAGCAGCATTGGCACCATCATCGAGGTGATCAACGGCATTGCCGAGCAGACCAATTTGCTTGCCCTCAACGCGGCCATCGAGGCGGCGCGGGCGGGTGATCAGGGGCGCGGTTTTGCGGTGGTGGCGGATGAGGTACGCACCTTGTCGGGCCGTACTCGCCAGTCGACGGAGGAGATCAGCGCCAGTATCAAGCGGTTGCAGCAAGCGACCCAGAATGTCGGTGCCGGCATGCAACAGAGTCAGGAGAAGGCATCCCGCGCCGGAATCGAGGCGGCAGATGTGCAGATATCGGTGGAGAAAATTAAAAATCAGGTCAGCCTGATCCGCGAGATGAACATGTATATCGCCCAGGCATCGGAAGAACAACACTCGGTGGCGGAGGCGGTCAGCCACAGTGTCAACCGGATTGCGACGCTGAACAGCGAGAGTGCGGCCAGAGTGGCACAGGTTGCCGAGGCCAGCAGCGATCTGCGGCAGCTGTCGGCCCAACTCGACACCCTGCTCAAGCAGTTTCGGGTCTAGTCACTTAACTTCGCCCCGTTGGATCATCCTGCGGGGCAGGCCGGTTCCCATTATTTTGAGGCGCGGCGAGATGTCGTGAGGGGCAAGGGGCCTTGTCCTGCAGCGCTTTTCGTCATGCCCATGTCACTGTTCAGCTGAGATTGGCGTGATCGTGATACGCGAAACTCGCAGCATCATGCTCTGCCCGATACGCAGTCCGACAGCGCTGGACGCATATTTTCATTTTCCCCGCTCATGCCTGCCTGCATCTATTGTGCCGCTGATCTCGACCCTTTAGAATTTCGTTTAATTACAGCGAGTCCTGAGCCGCCATCTGGCTTTATCAGGTGTGGAATCCCATCTTCTTCATGATGAATGCAAATAACAGGTGGTTGGTATGACGGGGGTTGCGCCAGGCAATAACATATCAGCCTATCACTTCGGTGATTATGTCTTTGATGTCAAAAGGCGAGAGCTGATCTTCTGTGCCGACAAGGACAACTTGCAAAGCGCCCGGGTGGTGCGTTTGTCATCGGCAGAGAGCCTCATTTTCAGCTATCTGCTCGATCACCATGACGAGGTGTGCGACAAGGATCTGTTGCTCGAAATCGGCTGGTTGGGTCGCCCCATCAGCCCCAACTCACTGAACGTGGCCATCGCCAATATTCGTCGCCACTTCGCCTCATCCCCCCAGACGCTGGATATCAGAAGTACCCCGAAAAAAGGGTACTCCCTGCATCTGAACTGCAAGATGAAGAGCTATTACGGCAAGGCACTGCCAACAGAGAGTGAGCCCTTGCCCGAGCCGATGAGCGAGCCCACGCCTGCAGCGGCTGCGCAGCCACCGTCGACATCACCAAGCTCCGACCACGAGGTCATCAAAGAGCCTGCTGCTCCCCGTTCTTTTGGTGAGCGCGCCAAACTTGCCTTTCTCAGCGGTATCGGGCGGCCAATGCTGGCAAGGGGCCTGATATACGTCAATCTGCTACTGGTTGTGCTGGTGGCGTTTGTCGCCAGCTATCTCCATTTCGAGTGGCTCCATGTGCACTGCACCGACTCGCCGACCGGCGTTGTTTGCCAGATGGAGGCACGGAGCGATGTGCCACCAGTCAAACCGGCATCGCTGGTGCTGGTCTCCGGCCACCAGGTTCGCGTGCTTTCCTATAAAGAGCTCGAAAAAACGCTGTAAGGGATCTCTGATGAAACGAACGCTGAAAAATACCTTGCTGCTGTTGCCACTGCTTGTCGTGTTGCTGTTTGTGGTCGGGATGTTTATCAACAGTCTGGGCTGCCATTACGACCTGAAAATGTCGGCCAATGGAGTCAACTATCACGGGGTGTGCCGCTGGGGCAAAATCACCGTGATCGAAGAGGAGGAGGCGACCAGGGAGAAGTGGCGGGTGACCGGTTTTCAACTGACCTTCTTCAACCAGCTTGTTTACCTCATCGACAGTCGTACCCAACTGCACGAATCGGGTAACGATGACTCCTATCTCAATGAGTACAACCTGATCCAGTCGCAATATGCGCTGGTCAACTATGCTTGGGTGCCGCTGACCGAAAACAAGGTGGCAATTTTCCAGCGCGATCCGGTGCATGAGGTCGTGATTGCCCAGCGAGATGGCTGGTTCGATCTCTACCGCTGGTTCTTCCCCCCGGCACCGCTGGTGCCTGTTCAGCCGCAAAGCGCAGGTGCCGGGCGTCCCGCTAGCTTCTAAGCAACTTGCACCAGGGGCCGGTGATATCGCAGTGGCCTGTCTCATCACTGTTTTGCCAGCCCAGCCTATGGTAGAAGGCTACTGCCGCCGTGTTGCGGGTCGCAACCTTGAGCGAGCCGTGCGGCGAATCAGCGAGGCCCCGCTCCAGCAGGGCGCGCCCGATCCCCTGGCCGTGCCAGTCGCTTGACACATAGAGGTGATGGACGAAGTGATCGGGCTGCCAGATGGCGATAAAGCCGCAGATATTGCCCCCCTGCTCGGCTACCCACACCTGTTCACCTTTGCTCTGTTCCTCGAAATCCTCGAGTTGGAAACGGGCGGGATCGACCCAGTGAAAGGTGTGGCGGCGACTCTTTAAAAACAGCCGGGCCAGTTGGGGAATGTCGTGTTCTTCCATGAGCCGGATCATGATGCCCTCCCGGATCAAGCCAATGTTCATTGAGGCAGCTGCACAGGGGCAGGTTAATCGATGCAAATGACAAGGGTGTGATTAAGCACTGTCCATTGTATTTGCCATGGGGCTATACTGCCGGAGTCCCTTGTATGGATGGCTTGAGGATCGCTGATTTATGGACAATAAACTGATTGAAGGCAACATTTTTGTTCCGGCGCACATAGACGATGTCTGGCACGCCTGGACTACCGAAAGCGGTCTGCGCAGTTTTCTGGCTCCCGAATGTTTGATGGTGGCCGAACCGAATGGTCCTTTCGAGATCTACTTCAGGCCTGATGCCCCACTGGGTGAACGTGGCAGCGAAGGGTGCCGGGTCATGGCTGTCATGCCCTATGACTTGCTCAGTTTCAGCTGGAATTTCCCGCCCACCCTACCCCATATCCGCCAGCAAAAGACCCAGGTTTGCCTGCGATTTGTGCCGGAAGGGCAGGGCACGCGCCTCTACTTCCTGCAGAGCGGTTGGGCCAATGATCCGGATTGGGATCAGGGTTATGCCTATTTTCGGGAAGAGTGGCTGGAGACCAGCCTGCCACGGTTGCAATACCGTTTTACCCATGGCCCCATCGACTGGAACAATCCGCCAGACAAGGCGCAGTTGAAGGCGCTGGCCCAGTAATCCCGGATATCAGACATAAAAAAAACCGGCCAAAAGGCCGGTTGAAACAGTTCAGGCTTGTCAGGTGACAAACGTATCCAGCGGATGAGAGTCGCTTTCCACTCCTTGTGAAGCACAACACTCTTGGTTACGTGCGGCTACTTTATGCCATTCACACTGAATCGAGGCTGAACCATGGATGATCCCGCCTCGTTCCCCTCTTCAATCAGATAGTGATCCCCATCGACTGGCGCAAGTAAGCGCCCGCACCGAGTAGCCCCGGCCCTTCATGGGTGATCAGAAACACCGGGATCTCCTTGAGATAGGACTTGAAGCGCCCCTTGTCTTCAAAGGCGACCCGGAAACCGGAACCGGTAAAGAACTCCTGGAAGCGCGGCACTATGCCACCTGCGATATAGACGCCGCCAAAGGTGCCCATATTGAGGGCCAGATTGCCGGCAAAGCGGCCCATCAGCACGCAGAACAGGCTCAGGGTGCGACGGCAATCGAGGCACTCCCCGGCCAGTGCGCGCTCGGTAATGTCTTTGGGGGCAAACGGCTCTGGCTCACGGCCATCGGATTTCACCAGCCCGCGATAGAGATTGACCAAGCCCGGGCCGGAGAGGAAACGCTCTGCCGAGACATGGCCCAATTCGCCTCGCATTACTTGCAGCACCGCATCTTCCTCTTCGGTGTTGGCAGCAAAATCCACATGACCACCTTCACCCGGCAGGCTCAGCCACTGCTCACCCGCCTTGACCAGATGGGCGACCCCAAGGCCGGTGCCCGCACCATATATGGCGATGGGCTTGCCCGCTACCGGCGCGGCGCCGCCAAGCTGGATGCGATCCGATTCAGCCAATACCGGCACAGCCATCGAGACCGCAGTAAAGTCGTTGATCACTTGCAGGCGTGCCAGCCCGAGATTGCTCTGCATCTCGCTGATGGAGAACTCCCAGCTGTGGTTGGTCATGGCAACCCAGTCACCATTGATGGGGCAGGCGATGGCGATGCAGGCTTCAGCCACCTGTACCTTGTGTTCTTCCAGATAGAGGCGTACCACGGCTTCAAGGCTGGGATGGGCCAGACCTGAGTAGGTCTTTGCCTGAGAGATCGTACCGGTGGCCAGCTCACACAGGGCCAGACGCGCATTGGTGCCGCCGACATCGCCGACCAGCGCATGGGTATGCTGCATAACAACTCCTTCGTTACAGGATGGGGACGACTCTGGTGTCCCGAGATTATTGTTGGATTATGACGGCCCATTCTATCCGAGCTCAGGCTTGCTCACCCGCCGGATCGATACAAACGTGCGCCTGCTCACAGTGTTGTTGCTTTGCAACATTTGTAAGCGCTTTCATGGCTAGGTGACGTTTTGTAACGAAAAGTACGAAATAATTAGAGATGAGTCATACTTTGTATGGCAGGCGTTAGTTGCGATAACCGCTTGTCTTGTATAGTCCTTAGCTTGAATGGAAACTTGCTTAGCCGTAGATTGAGTGCAAAGACACTGAAGCTAAATTACAAAAACGCCTGGTGGTGATGATGAATACCCTTGATAAAATTACGAACAACTTGGAAAGTTTCAGTAAATCAGAACGCAAGGTTGCCGAGGTGATCCTGGCGTCTCCCCAGACCGCCATCCACTCCAGCATCGCTGCTCTGGCCAAGATGGCCGATGTCAGTGAACCGACCGTCAACCGCTTTTGCCGCCGTCTCGATACCAAGGGCTTTCCTGATTTCAAACTCCATCTGGCCCAGAGCCTGGCCAATGGCACCCCTTACGTAAATCGTCATGTGGAAGCGGAAGATGGGCCTGATACCTACACCGCCAAGATCTTCGAATCCACCATGGCTTGTCTGGATGCCGCCAAAAACAGCCTGGATATCTCTGCCATCAACCGCTGCGTCGATATCCTGACCCAGTCCAAGAAGATCAGCTTCTTTGGCCTTGGCGCCTCCTCCGCCGTTGCCCGCGATGCCCAGAACAAATTCTTTCGCTTCAACATTCCGGTAGTGAGCTTTGACGATATCGTCATGATGCGCATGAGCTGCATCAACAGCAGCGAAGGGGATGTAGTGGTGCTGATCTCCCACACCGGTCGCACCAAGGCGCTGGTCGAAATCGCCGCGCTGGCTCGCGAGAACGACGCCACCGTGATCGGTATGACCGCCAAGGACTCCCCGCTGGCCCGCGAGTGCAATCTGGTGCTCTCCATGGATGTGCCGGAAGATACCGATGTCTATATGCCGATGGCATCCCGCATCGCCCAGCTGGCGCTGGTGGATGTGCTGGCGACCGGTTTTACCCTGCGCCGGGGGATGAAATTTCGCGAAAATCTGAAGAAAGTGAAAGAGGGATTGCGCGAATCCCGCTTCGAAACCCCGCACTCTTCCTGAACCGTCGGGGGCTCCGGCCCCCGACTGTCTATGCCACCCGCCTTGGTGTAGTATTGTAATTTAATAACAAAAACCACCCAGATGGTTTGTAAACGGGTGCATCGAGCCATGGGCTTGATGGGGCAGAATCTCAAGTCATATCAACTTCATATTGGAGTCTTTCATGCCTAGACGTACAAAGATTGTAACCACACTCGGTCCGGCTACCGACCGCGAAGGGATCCTCGAAGGGATCATCCGCGCCGGGGCCGACATGGTGCGGATGAACTTCTCTCACGGCACTGCTGAAGACCATATCCTGCGCGCCAATCAGGTGCGTGACATTGCTGCCAAGCTCGGTCGTCACGTCGCCATCATGGGTGATCTGCAAGGCCCGAAAATCCGTGTTTCCACTTTCAAGGATGGCAAAATCTATCTGGCCATCGGTGACAAGTTCATTCTCGACGCGGCACTCGGCAAGGGTGAAGGGTGTCAGGAGCAGGTCGGTATCGACTATAAGAGCCTGCCAGACGATGTGGTACAGGGCGACATCCTGCTGCTGGACGATGGTCGTGTGCAGTTGAAGGTCGAGCAGGTTGAAGGCACCCGCATTCACACCACGGTGACCGTGGCTGGGCCGCTCTCCAACAACAAGGGCATCAACAAGAAAGGGGGCGGTCTCTCCGCTCCGGCCCTGACCGAGAAGGACAAGGAAGACATCAAGACCGCTGCCCGCATGAATGTGGACTATCTGGCTGTCTCCTTCCCGCGCTGTGGCGATGATCTGCGCTACGCCCGCGAGTTGGCCCGCGAAGCCGGTTCCAATGCCAAGATCGTGGCCAAGGTTGAGCGCGCCGAAACCGTCGCCACCGATGAGGCGATGGAAGACATCATCCTCGGTTCCGATGCTGTGATGGTCGCCCGTGGCGATCTGGGTGTCGAGATCGGTGACCCCGAGCTGGTTGGCGTACAGAAGAAGCTGATCCGCCACTCCCGTCGTCTGAACCGTGTGGTGATCACCGCGACCCAGATGATGGAATCGATGATCAATGCGCCGCTGCCGACTCGTGCAGAGGTCATGGACGTGGCCAACGCCGTGCTGGATGGTACCGATGCGGTGATGCTCTCCGCCGAGACTGCTGCCGGTCAGTTCCCCATCGAGACCGTGACCTCCATGGCGAGCGTCTGTGTCGGTGCCGAGAAGCACCCGAGCCTGAACGTCTCCAACCACCGCATGAGCTACACCTTCACCTCGGTAGAAGAGGCGGTGGCCATGTCCACCATGTATGCGGCCAACCACCTGGAAGGGGTCAAGGCGATCGTGGCACTGACCGAATCCGGTACTACGCCGCTGCTGATGTCCCGTATCAGCTCCGGTCTGCCGATCTTTGCCATGTCTCCCCACAACAAGACCCTGGCCTGGACCAATCTCTACCGTGGCGTCACCCCGGTGATGTTTGACGGTGACGAGACCAAGCCGGTCTACGAAGTGTGCCGCGACGCGCTGGCCGTGCTCAAGGAGAAGGGGCTGCTGCAGAGCGGCGACATGGTGCTGCTGACTCACGGTGACAAGATGGAAACCGTGGGCAGTACCAACACCTGCAAGGTGATGATGGTCGAATAAGCCTGTCCGGTTTTACTGTGCTTAACAAGGCTGCTCCTCTTTGATGAGCAGCCTTTTTGTTAACTGCTGTCGGGCTGTTGCGGGATAAACAGGACTCAATGATTGCTTAACCAGATTCCCCTTCCGATAATGCGGGAGTGATTTTCAGCGGGTAGCCTGTTGTAGGTGATCGCACCAGGTAACCCAGACACTCGACAATACGGGAGTGAAAAAATGAACAAGCGTAACTGGTTGCTGGCCCTGTCACTGAGTCTGGCCTTCTCACCCTGTTATGCCGACTGGGCCAAGCTCAAGGCCGCAGCGTCCGATCTGGGAGCGGCAGTGAGCGAGACCAGCAAGGAGGTGTGGCAGGATGTCAGCGATTTTTCCAAAAAGAGCTGGGCTTCCATCTCGGCCTGGGGAGAGGATGCCTTCAATACCGCTGGGGTCTGGACCGACAAGAGCATCGCGACCGGCAAGGAGTGGCTGAAGGCGGCCGACAAGGAGCTCAACGAGATGCTCAACCCCAAGACGGCGAAAGAGGCGAGGATCGCGCTCAATACCATGGCCGACACTGCGCTGATCCGGTTGTTCAACGAGCAGCCATCAGCCAAGTTGTTGTTTGACAAGGCTTATGGCTATGCAGTGTTCGATTCGCGCAAGTTCTCCCTGATGCTGCATACCAATCAGGGGGCCGGGGTGGCGGTCAATCGCAAAACCGGCAAGCACACCTATATGAAGATGTTTGGCGCAGGTCTGGCGGCCGGGATTGGTGGCAAGTTCTATCAGCAGGTGATCCTGTTTGAAGACAAGGCCAGATTCGATGCCTTCGTGACACAGGGGTGGGAGGCTACCTCCGAAGTGGGCGTGGTGGCAGGCAAGGAGAGCGCCGAACTGATCGCCAAATACAATGGCGGCATGGCCATCTACCAGATTGGCGAGAAGGGGTTGCTGCTCGATGCCAATATCTCCGGCTCCAAGTACTGGATTGACAAGGACTTGACTGAAACGAGCCGCTAATCCCGCCGTTATCGGTTGCTCACTGCACGCCATGCGCTTGTCGTGATCTTGCCAACAGGCCCGCAGTGCGGGCCTGTTTGTTCTCTCGGTGTCAGTGGGCTGAATAGACCTGCTTGCCCTTGAACATGGTCCAGAGCACCTTGGTCTCCTTGATCTCTTCGCTTGCTACCTGTTCCAGATTGCGATCCAGCAAGATCAGGTCAGCACTCTTGCCCGCGCTGATGGAGCCAATCTCTTTCTCCCGTCCAATTACCTTGGCGGCGTTGAGGGTATAGGCCTGCAAGATGGCCTGACGGCTGATCTGCTCGCTGGCGGGGGGCAGCAAGCCAAGCTCCCCTTGACGAGTGATCGCGGTATACATGGCGAGGAAAGGGTTGGGGCTGGAGACCGGCCAGTCACTGGCACCGGCGATAATGGCGCCGCTTTGCAGCAAGCTGCCTGCCGGATAGAGGCGGGCTAGCAGTGCCGGGGGCACTTTTCCTTCAAGCAGCAGGGTGGTCGCCACGTTTTTTCCGGCCCACAACAGTTGCATCGATGCGGCCACATTGAGCGGTTTGAAACGGGCAATGCTGGCCGGGCTCACCACCTCCAGATGGGTGATGCTGTGCAGCAAGCGGTGATCCCGATTGTGGGCCCGGGCATAGGCGATGGCATCGAGGGATTCTCGGACGGCCCGATCGCCGATGGCATGAAAGTGAGCGATCAGTTGATGGGCATCCGCGGTGCGGATCAGCTCGTTGAAACGCTGCTTGTCCAAATCGTCCTTGCCGCTGTAACCGGGACGGTTGAGGTAGGGCTCGCTCAACTTGGCGGTCTGGGATGGATACTCGATGACACCATCTTGCAGGATCTTGATCCCCACCAGTTTAACGTCCGGGGCATCTTGAAACTGCTGTCGCAGCGCCAATACGTCATCAATGATGACGGGTGAGGCATGTATCCCCACCAGTGCCAATGCAGATACATGTCCGGTCAGCTTGCCTTCCCGGGAGAGCATGCTGTACGCCGGCAGCAGGCCGGTATCGCGGCGATCCGGCTCGGCGTTGAAGATGGGCGCAAGGGGGCGAATGTTGCTGATAGGGTCCATCCAGGCGGTAATGCCCACCTGATTGAGCTGTTTGGCGGCGGTCATGATGGCCTTGGCAATCGTCTCGTCGCTGACGGGGGGCAGGGCCTTGAGGATGGCATCCCAGCCGCCTTCCGAGGCAAAGCCATTGAGCTTGCCGGATGGGGTGAGGCCAAAAGTGCCTTTCAGCGGAGCATAACGGCCGTCAAGGGAGCCGGCATCAATGCCAGCCTTGCGCAGCATGGCCTGATTGGCCCAACCGGTGTGGGCATCCGAACCGGCAAGCACCACCGGGATCTGCCGGTATTGCGGGCCATTGAACACCTGATCGAGCAGGGGAAGCTGATGCCAGTAGTCGAGGGAGACATTGCTGTATAGCTCTACATCGCCCAGTGTCAGGCGGGGATCATCCTTGCTGCGGGTCAGAAATTGCTGCACCTGCTCAACCTCATTCATGGCATCGGGAAAGTTAACCGTCATCCCCTGAAAACCGGCAAATGCCGCATGAACATGGCTGTCGATGAGGCCTGGCATCAGGTACTTTCCTTTCAGATCAAGACGCTTGGCATGGCTGCCAAGGCGGGCACTGACCTCCTGATAGCTGCCGACTGCCACTATCTTTTTACCTTCAATGCCGACCGCTTCCGGGTGAGGGTTCGCCGGATCACCACTGTAGATGGTGCCGCCAAAGATCAGCGTCTGGCTCTGTGACTGGGCATTGGCGGCAGCGGGAAGCGTTACCAGCAGGCTGGCTAGAAACAGCGTTTTGATATTCATGGGCATGACTCCGTCGCTTCGGTGCCCGAAGGCACCGAAGTGGGTAAATGGAAATGAGGTATCGGCTTATCGGTTGATCAGCGGGATACAGATATCAAACACGTAATGATCCCGGTCGGAGTCCGTGCCTGAGTGGTATTGCTCGTAACACGGACGATCGTCGCAGTTCAGCCCTTGGCCCACTACCCAGCGAAACGCCGTCTCCCAGCAAGCGACCAGTTGATCGCCGCGAGCGATAAACTGACAAACCGCATAGGGGCCCGCGGCGATGGTCTGGGTGGTTAACTGGCGCCCAGCGGGGATCTCTGGCCCCAGCTCGATGCAGACGTCAGTACGACAACGGGTCTCATCGGTGATATCGGGGATATCCCAATAGAGACTCAGGGTACCCGCCGGTGTCATCGCCTCGTCTGAGGCGAACAGCGCGAGCAAATCCCGATGAGCTTGCTCACAGGTCTCTTTGCCATAGGGGCCCAGGCGGCGCATGTACGCCACGCGCCTAGCGGGCATCTGCCTGACGCTTGCCCCCTGCAACAGACCCGGGTGTTCGGTGACCGGGTGCATGACCAGGCCATCATAGGTGTCAAAGGGAAGGGGATCGTTTCCAATCTTGCTTTTCCAGTTTCCCCCCTGCTGCTGGCGGTATTCCGAAGGGCTCATGGCGAAGTGCAGGCGAAAGGCCTTGGCGAAATTCTGGGAGCTGGAGAACCCGGCGGCCAGTGCGAGGGTGGTGATGTCGCTCTGGGGGGAGGCGAGCAAGCGACGGGCAGCGCGCTCCATACGCAGGCGCCGGGTAAATCCGGCAATGGTCTCGCCGACCATCGTCTTGAAAATACGGTGGAAGTGGAAGGTGGAGATGGCTGCCGCCGCTGCGACCTCATCCAGGCCCGGATTGTCATCCAGATGGTGGCTGATGTAGTCCATCGCCTTGAACACGGGTTTGCGATAATCCAGAGCGGACTCCTTGCCAGCCAGCAAAAGTGGGCGTCAGAGTCGGATTTAATCAGAGCCACCTGCCGTTGTCGAACCCGTCCGGCCTGGTCTGGCCACTCATCCTCGTCGCGTTTTTAACGCATTGGCACTCTAATTGCTTGTTGCATGCCAGCGTCAATGATTTGTCTGGGGATGGAAAATGGAAATTAGTGCAAGCAGCCTGATGCAAGAGATGCAGGCGCTCAAGATCGAAGCAGGCGCAACGCCGCTGGCACAACCCGGTCGTCAGGTAACCTCCGACTTTGGTCTGCTACTGCAACAGGCGCTTGGCAACGTCAACGAGCTGCAAGGGGCCGCCAATGATCTGCGTACCCGTTTCGACATGGGCGACAAGTCGGTGGATCTGGCCGAGGTGATGATCGCGGGCCAAAAATCCTCCATCGCCTTTGAAGCCACGGTACAGGTACGCAACAAGATGGTCGATGCCTACAAAACCATCATGAACATGCCGGTATAAGCGACGCCAATAAACCATGACGACTGAACATCATGAACATGTCAGCAATAAGGACATAAATCGTGGCTACTGACCAAAACGGCGATCTGCTGATAAACGATGAGGGCACCGCCGCCCTCGATGAAAATGAGCAGAAGAGTTCGGCGCTGGGCTTCCTGTCCAACACCGATGTGCTGCGGCAAATCACCCTGATCCTGGGGCTTGCCATCTGTCTGGCCATTGCGGTGTTTATCCTGCTGTGGGGCAAGGAGCCGGACATGCGTCCCCTCGGCACCTACACCACCCAGGAGCTGGTGAAGACTCTCGACTTCCTCGATCAGCAGAAAATTCCCTATGAAGTGGATGGCAAGAGCGTGCTGGTCAACGCCGAAAGCTACCCCACTATCCAGCTGGCCCTGACCCGTGCCGGTCTTGCCAATGCCACCGATAGCAACATCGGTGGTGAAGATATCCTGCTGAAAGATTCCAGTTTCGGCGTCAGCCAGCGGATGGAGAGTGAACGTCTGAAGCTGAGCCGCGAGCGCCAGCTGGCGAGCGCCATCGAACAGTTCCAGAATGTGGCCAAGGCCCAGGTGCTGCTGGCTATCCCGAGAGACAACGTGTTTGCCCGCAACGAACGCAAACCCAGTGCCACCGTGGTGCTCAACCTGAAAGGGGCGGCGCTGGGGCAGGGGGAGGTGGACTCCATCGTCGATATGGTTGCCTCTGCCGTGCACGGTCTCGAGCCGACCCGCGTCACCGTCACCGACCAGAATGGCCGCCTGCTCAACTCCGGCTCGCAAGACCCGATCTCGGCCCAGACTCGCAAAGAGTTTGCCATGCAGCAGAAGCAGGAGCTGGAGTACAAACAAAAAATTGACGCCATCCTGATCCCGGTGCTGGGGGCCGACAACTATACGGCGGAAGTGGATCTCTCCCTCGACTTCTCCCAGCAGGAGCAGACCCGCAAGACTTACAACCCGGATCTGCCTGCAGTGCGCTCCGAAATGACCATGGAAGAGAACAGCGCCAGCGGCAGCAATGGTGGGGTGCCCGGCGCGCTCTCCAACCAGCCCCCTGCCGCCTCCAATATTCCCGAGGAGGCGACCGGTGGTGATGGTGCCAGCGCTGCTGCTTCGGGCCGTTCCCGCAAAGAGGCAACCCGCAACTTCGAGCTGGATACCACCGTCAGCCATACCCGTCGCCAGATGGGTGGCATTCGCCGTATGACTGTTTCGGTTGCCGTGGATTACAAAGCGGTACCCGGTGCCGACGGGGCCGTGACCCGTGAGGCACGCACCCAGGCAGAACTCGATACATTGCGTCGTTTGCTGAGCGGTGGCCTTGGCTTTGATGTGACCCGTGGTGATACCCTTGAGGTGGTCGCGATTCCGTTCAATCGCCCAGAGCTGGATACCGTGGCCGAAGTGCCGCTCTACGACCAGCCCTGGTTCTGGCGTGCGGTGCGGATTGCCGCCTCGGTACTGGTGATCATCGTCTTGATCGTCACCGTGGTTCGCCCCATGCTCAAGCGACTGCTCTATCCGGATGCCAAACCGGAAGGGGAAGTGGATTTCGACAACCACACCGTACTGGGTGGCGACGACGAGTTGAGTCTGCTGTCAGCACAAGTCGAGAACGATCAGGTATTTGGTGTACGCGATGGCCAGCTGAAACTGCCGGATCTGCACCGTGATGAAGACTTGCTCAAGGCGGTACGTGCGCTGGTGGCGAACGAGCCGGATCTGGCCGCTCAGGTCATTAAAGAATGGGTAACGAACAAAGATGCCTGAAGAAAAGAAGAGTCAAGTCACCGGCAATGACATCACCGACAGTCAGCGCCAGATCCTCGACCAGATGTCGGGGATGGAGATGGCTGCGGTGCTGATGCTGAGCCTCAATGAAGAGGATGCCGCCCAGATCTTCCGTCATCTCGAGCCCAAGCAGGTGCAGCGGCTCGGTATGTCGATGGCCTCCATGTCCGACTTCAGTCACGATCGGGTGGCGGCGGTGCACCGTCAATTCATCGACGATATCCAGAAGTACACCAACATCGGTATCGGCAGCGAAGACTTCGTGCGCAAGGCGTTGGTGGCGGCCCTTGGCGAGGACAAGGCGAGCAACCTGGTGGACCAGATCATTCTCGGTTCCGGCGCCCGTGGTCTCGATTCGCTCAAGTGGATGGATGCCCGTCAGGTGGCCAGCATCATCCAGAACGAACACCCGCAGATCCAGACCATCGTGCTCTCCTATCTGGAGCCGGAGCAGTCCGCCGAGATCCTGAGCCAGTTCCCGGAGCAGGTGCGCCTCGATCTGGTGATGCGTATCGCCAACCTCGAAGAGGTACAACCGGCGGCACTGCAAGAGTTGAACGACATCATGGAGAAACAGTTCGCCGGTGCGGCCGGTGCCCAGGCAGCCAAGATGGGCGGCCTGAAGGCTGCCGCCAACATCATGAACTATCTGGATACCAATATCGAAGGCCAGCTGATGGACTCCATCCGCGAGTCGGACGAAGAGATGAGCCAGCAGATCCAGGATTTGATGTTCGTGTTCGAAAACCTCATCGATGTGGACGATCGCGGCATCCAGACCATGCTGCGGGAAGTGCCTGGGGATCTGCTGCAACGCGCCCTCAAGGGCTCCGACGATCAGATGCGCGAGAAGATCTTCAAGAACATGTCCAAACGGGCGGCCGAAATGCTGGCGGACGATCTGGAGGCCATGGGGCCGATCCGGGTCTCCGAAGTGGAAGCAGCCCAGAAAGAGATCCTCTCCATCGCCCGTCGTCTGGCGGATGCTGGCGAAATCATGCTGGGTGCCGGTGGCGGCGAGGAGTTCCTCTAAGCCATGGCCCATAAACAGAACCGCGATGCCAAGCCCGCATCAGGCAGTGGTGAGGAGCCGCGCAAAGCATGAACAACAAACTGCGTGGGTATGTGCGCCCCGAGGGCGATGATGCCCGGGTTGAGACTTGGGGCTGGCCCGAGATGGAGGTCGAGGTAGAGGCGGGAGCGCCTACCAATGCCCTTGGCCTGGCCCCTGACTGGTATCAGCAGGAAGAGGAGGTGGTGGAGCCGGAGCCCGAACAGGAGCCGGCCCCCAGCATCACCGCCGAAGAGCTTGAAGCGATCCGTCAGGCCGCCTGGGAAGAGGGGATGGCCGAGGGGCGCGAGTCCGGTTATGCCAAGGGGATGGAAGAGGGCAAGCTGGAAGGATTGCAACAGGGCCACTCTGCCGGTCTCGAACAGGGGCGCGAGGAGGGGCTGGCTATGGGGCGCGAGCTGGTGGAGCAGGAGATCGCCCACTGGCAGGGGCTCGCCACCCGCCTTGCCAATCCGCTTAACGAGCTGGATCAGGCGGTGGAGCAGCAGCTGGTCTCCCTGGTGATGCAACTGGCCCGCGCGCTTATTCGTCACGAAGCGGAGACCTCTCCTCGTATTTTGCTGGAGGCGCTTAAAGAGGGGTTGGCCTTGCTGCCTGCCGCCGAACAGGGGGTGACTCTGATGTTGCATCCCGACGATATCGCACGCATCGAGCAGGCATTTGGCGCCGAAGAGTGCGCCAAGCGCCACTGGCGATTGCAGAGCGATCCCACCCTTTCCCCTGGCGATCTGCAACTGGCGACCGAGCTCTCCAGCATCGATCTGACCCTCTCCGGTCGCATCGATCAGTTGCTGCGCAACTTCTTGCGGGACAATGCGTCGCAGAAACCGGCTTCGCAGGACTCACGCCCATAACCGATACCGGACGTTGCTGTCCGGCTGCACTTTTTAGCTCTCAGGAGGCCAGATGAGCGGCTCGCTACTGAACCGGTTGCAAGGGTACAAGGTACGCGACAGCGCCCCCAAACCGCCGGTCGCCGGTAAATTGACCCGGGTGGTGGGGCTGACCCTCGAAGCCATCGGCTGCCGCGCCGCCATCGGTGCCCTCTGCCGCATCGATACCCTTGATGGGACGCTGGAGGCTGAAGTGGTCGGTTTTTCTGGCGATCGCCTCTATCTGATGCCGAGCGAGCAGCTCAAGGGGGTGATCCCCGGTGCCCGAGTGGTGCCCATCACCGAAGAGCACGGCATTCCGGTCGGCATGAACCTGCTTGGTCGAGTCATCGACGGCATCGGCCAGCCACTCGATGGGCTCGGCCCCATTCTCTCCTCCCAGACCGTGCAGTTTGCCCAACACCGCATCAACCCGCTTTCTCGCCGCCCGATCCATCAGCCGATGGACGTGGGGGTACGTGCCATCAATGCAGTGCTGACGGTAGGGCAGGGCCAGCGGATGGGGCTGTTTGCCGGTTCCGGTGTCGGTAAATCGGTGCTGCTTGGCATGATGACCCGCGGCTCGGTGGCGGATGTGGTAGTGGTCGGCCTCATCGGTGAACGGGGTCGTGAGGTGAAAGAGTTTATCGAAGACATTTTGGGAGAGGAGGGGCGAGCCCGCTCCGTGGTGGTGGCGGCTCCCGCCGACGCCTCGCCACTGATGCGGCTCAAGGGGTGTGAAACGGCGCTGGCCATCGCCGAGTATTTTCGCGATCAGGGGCTTAATGTGCTGCTCTTGATGGACTCCCTCACCCGTTATGCCCAGGCCCAGCGTGAAATCGCGCTGGCGGTGGGCGAGCCGCCAGCGACCAAGGGTTATCCACCGTCGGTATTTGCCAAATTACCGGCGCTGGTGGAGCGGGCGGGTAACGGCAGTGACGGCCAGGGCTCCATCACCGCCTTCTTCACCGTCTTGACCGAGGGGGATGACCTGCAAGATCCCATTGCCGATGCGGCGCGGGCGATCCTCGATGGCCACATAGTGTTGTCGCGCGAGCTGGCCGATGCGGGCCACTATCCGGCTATCGATATCGAGAAGTCCATCAGCCGGGTTATGCCTATGGTGACCTCGCCGGAACATATGGATCTGGCGCGCACCCTCAAGCAGTTCTACTCCCTCTATCAGCAGAACCGGGATCTCATCACCATCGGCGCCTACAGTCAGGGTTCCGATCCGCGCATTGACCGCGCCATCATTCAAAAACCCTATCTGGATCAGTTCTTGCAGCAGGGGATGCGCGAGGTCATTCACTACGATGATGGCCTGCAAGCCTTGCAGATGGTGGCGATGCCATTGATGCGCTGATGATGGTCGGTAACAGAGAGGTCGACGATGAGTAAAGGGTTGGTATTGTTGGCCGATCGGCTGGTGGAGGCGGAGCAGCAGTGTGCGCTAGCACTGGTGAAGGCGCAGCAGGATCTCAAGCTGTTCATGGATCAGCAAAATGCTCTCAACCAGTACCGCCAGATCTATCACCAGCAGTGGACCGATCGCGGCCTACAGGGGATTTCGCCCCAGCAAAATACCCAGTATCACGCCTTTATCAACAAGCTCGAACAGGCAGCGACCCAGCAGTACGAAGGGGTGTTGCAGGTGCGTCAGGCGCTGGAACAGCGCCGTGAAGAGTGGCTGGCGGCCCAGCAGCGGCGCAAGGCGGTGGAGCTGTTGCTGGAGAAGCAAGCGAGCCGCGAGCAGCAGAAAGCCCAGCGTCAGGAGCAGAAGATGCTGGATGAGTACGCCATGTTGCGACGCTTTCATCAATCTGGCCTGTAACTTGCTTTGATATGGACATTGTCGGCGGCCATCTCTTTGGGGGCCACCAGAATTCAGGGATCCCATCATGATGCAGACACTGTTGACACAAACGCCTTCGGCTCCGGCCAACGGGTTGGACAAAGCGCCTCTGAGCGGTTCCGTCGAGAGCAAAAGCATTGATGGTCGAACCGGCAGCGACAGCAAGGGGGATTTCGCCACCCTGATTGCCAAGGCCCGGAACAGCGAGCAGGGCGCCGCCGAGGCCACTCAGGGCGGTAACCATGTCCGATCAGCCAAATCTTTGGCGACCGAGAGCGCCTCCCCCAAAGAGGAGACCAGCAAGGAGCAGGATCCTGACGCCGACAACAAGGTGGAGGAGGTCCCTGCCACCGACTTTCTGCTGCGCCTGCAAGACTCCCTCAAGCTCGATACCTCGCTAGTGACTCCCCAGCTGGCGGTGGCGGCCCAACAGAGCGCCACTGCGGTAGACGGCAATCCGTTGCCGCAAGAGGGTGAGCTGGAGGGGATTGCGCTTGATGAAGGCGAGCAGCCCCCTGCCGCTGCCAGAATTGCCAGCCAGCTTGCCGGTCAGACCGGGGCGCAGTCGCCGCTGGCGACGACCGCAAACTCGACTTCAGAAACCACCGTATCCTCCTCAGCGGCGCGAGTGGTGGCGAAGGGCGATGCCTCTGCTGCCGTTCTCTCCTCTGAAGGTGAAGATGCCGCCACCACTGCGGATGGGCAGACCGGGGAGAAAGCCTCTGCCAAGGGCGAAACCCTCGGGGCAGATGGCAAGCACACCAAGCCCATCACGGGGGCAGAGCGGATGACCCAGCTGGCCAAGGTGCTGCCGGTCGATGAGTCGGCAAGCACCACCAAATCCGCTGAGTCACTCGCAACAAAAGAGGCTGGCGACAGCAAATCCGATCTCGCCGCCAGCAATGCTTTGACTAACAAGGGGCAGGCGACGCAAGCCGCGACTCAGGGGGCTGCGCTCAAGGCCTTCAATGAGGGGCTCAAGCAGCCTGAGGCGGGCGCTGCAACAACTTCAGCAGCTGCGGATGGAAGTGGGGTAGCTGGCAAGGGGGCAGAAAAGAGTGCCGCCGAGGGTAGCCAGCAGCCAGCCACCGCCGCCAATCAAGGTTCGGCGCCCGTGAGGACGGCGCAGAGTGCCGCAGAAAGTGCCGCAGCCCAGAGCAGCGTAACGGCAAATGCGACGGCTCAGACCGATAGTGCTGCCGCCCCCGTGATGGTGGCGCCGCAGCAGGTGTTGGCACAGGCTGAATCTCAGGGGCCGCAAGCACCGCTGTCGACTATTTCAGCCGGCATCAAGCAGATGGAAGTGACCGGCGCCGACGAGGTGCGAAAAGCGCTTTCGCTTGAGGTAAAACCGAAGGCCGGTGAGGCGGAGAAGAGCTTGGTTGCGACGACATCTAGCAGTGAGAGCAGCCCGAGCCAGACCGTTCAGCATGGCCAGAACAGCCAGCCCCAGGTGGTCGAGAGTCGGGCGCCCGCCGCTGAGACTACGCTGCGACGTGAGCCGCAGAATTTACCCCATTTGAAACTGGCCAGTCAGGAAGCGCCTGCCGAATTGCACCAGAAGGTGAACGTGATGCTGGCCGAAAAGCTGCAACAGGCGGAAATTCAGCTCGACCCCCTTGGCCTTGGCAAGATGAAGATCCAGATCCAGATTGGCGCCGACAGCCAGGCCAACGTCCATTTCGTGGTACAACATGGACAGACCCGCGAGATGCTGGAGCAGGCGATGCCCCGGCTGCGTGACATGCTGGCAGGGCAGGGGATCCAGCTTGGCCAGACGCAGGTGCAGCAGCAGTCGCAACAACAGCAGCAACAGGGCCAGCCCACCTTTAACGGGCAGGGGCAGCAAGGTCAGAGTAGTGGACAGCCGCGGTCCGGTAACGGGCTGGTTGAAGGGGAACTCACCACTTCCAACCCCAGTTTGCTGGTGGAATCTACAAACGGTTCCGGAATTGATTTCTATGCTTGATGCAATCCCGAGTAAGTTTATGATATCGAACAAGTTTGAGACTAGGGTGGACAAGGGATGGCTGACGATAACGAGTTGACGCTAAAAGACCCGGCTGCGGGCAAGAAAAAGAAGCTGATCATTATCATTGCCCTGGCGGTAATTTTGCTGGGCGGTGGTGGTGCTGGCGCCTTCCTGATGCTCTCCGGCTCCGATAAACCGCCCGCTGAAGCGGCGGAAGGTGCCGAGGCCACACCCAAGGAGGAAGCGCCTAAACCTTCCCTCTATGTCGGTATGCCGCGCCCCTTTGTCTTCAACGTCGCAGGTGCCCAGCGAGATAGACTGGTGCAGATCAAGATCCAGCTGATGGTACGCGGTACCGCCGACGAGACGCTGGCCAAACAGAATATCCCCCTGATTGAAGGCACCTTGCTGCGGGTATTCAGCGCAGCCAGTGCCGAACAGCTGATGACCTTTGAAGGCAAGGAGAAGCTGCGCAAGGATTCACTGGAAGAGTGCCGTCGGGTGCTCAAGGACCTGGTCTCTTCCCCCGTTATCGAACAAGTGCTGTTTACCGGCTTTGTAATGCAGTAGGTGAAGCGTGAGCGATCTGTTAAGTCAGGACGAAATTGATGCCCTCTTGCACGGTGTCGATGATGTCGAAGAGGAAGAGATAGGCGGCGCTGGAGACCCCGGCGTAGCCCAGTTTGACTTCTCCTCCCAAGACCGCATCGTCCGTGGTCGCATGCCGACGCTGGAGCTGGTGAATGAACGTTTCGCCCGCCATATGCGGATCAGCCTGTTCAACATGATGCGTCGTACCGCTGAGGTCTCCATCAACGGCGTGCAGATGCTCAAGTTTGGCGAGTATGTTCATACCCTGTTTGTGCCGACCAGTCTCAACATGGTGCGCTTCCGCCCGCTCAAGGGGACGGCACTCATCACCATGGAGGCCCGACTGGTCTTCATCCTGGTGGAGAACTTCTTCGGTGGCGATGGCCGTTATCACGCCAAGATTGAAGGGCGCGAGTTCACGCCGACCGAACGGCGCATTATCCAGATGCTGCTCAAACTGGTGTTTGAGGATTACAAGGATGCCTGGGCGCCGGTGATGGATGTGGGGTTCGAGTATCTCGACTCCGAAGTGAACCCTGCGATGGCCAACATCGTCAGCCCGACCGAGGTGATCGTGGTCAGCTCGTTCCACATCGAGCTCGATGGTGGCGGCGGCGACTTCCACGTGGCGATGCCTTATTCCATGCTGGAACCGATCCGCGAGCTGCTGGATGCCGGTGTGCAGAGTGACAAGGGGGATACCGACGTACGTTGGAGCAAGGCACTGCGTGACGAGATCATGGACGTCAAGGTGGAGCTGCGCGCCAAGCTGCTGGAGACCGAACTCACCCTGCGTGAGCTGATGGAGCTGCGACCCGGCGATATCATTCCGGTCGATATGCCGGAAAATTTGCTGGTCTTTGTGGAAGACTTGCCCACTTTCCACGCCAAGATGGGCCGCACCAAGGATAATGTGGCGCTCAAGATTACCGACAAGCTCAAACGTCCGGAAGGGGTCAAGACGGAGATGCATCTGGTGACCCGGGGCGGAGTACGAATTGATGGCGAGGCCGAGCTGGAAGAGCTCGAGCGCAGTATCGAAGATCAACAGCGATAATTGACGGTTTATTACGGTAAACGGTCACGAAGTAGCATAAGGAAACAAGATGAGCGGAACTGAGGAAGAGGATCTGATGGCTGATGCCTGGGCTGCGGCTCTGGAGGAGCAGGTGACGGCGGAAGCCAAGCCAGCCCCGCTGGAAGAGTTGAAAGATGATGCCCCCATCAGTGCCGAGGAGCGTCGCAAGCTCGACACCATTCTCGATATTCCGGTCACTATCGCCATGGAGGTGGGCCGCAGCCAGATCAGTATCCGCAACCTGTTGCAGCTGAACCAGGGCTCGGTGGTGGAGCTGGATCGGGTTGCAGGCGAGCCGCTGGATGTATTGGTCAACGGTACCCTGATCGCTCATGGCGAGGTGGTGGTGGTGAACGACAAGTTCGGTATCCGCCTGACTGACGTCATCAGCCAGATTGAACGGATCAAGAAGCTCAAATGATGCGCCTCCTGTTGTTATTGCTGCCTGTTCCGGCCTTTGCCGAGACAGCGGCATCTGCCAACGAGCCTAGTCTGAGCTCCTGGTTGCTCTCCAGTCTGATGGTGATTGGTCTCATTCTGGTGCTGGGCTTTCTGCTCAAGAAGAGCAAGCTGGCGACCGCCATGGGGGGCGGCCAGATGCGGGTCATCGCCTCGTTGCCGGTGGGTTACAAAGAGAAGCTGCTGGTGGTCAAGGTGGGCGAACAGCAACTGCTGGTCGGCGTAACACCGCAGCAGGTCAACTTTCTCTACCGGCTGGAGGAGCCGCTGGATGAAAACCAGCCGCAGGCGTTTTCCCAGCAGCTTGGCAAATTGATGGGCAAGCATGAAAAAAGCTAACGGCTTATGGCTGAATACGGGGCTGCTGGTCAGCCTGCTGATACCACTGTTTTGCTCCTGGCCTGCGCTGGCACAAGACGCCATGTCGGCGGTGACCGTCAAGACCATGGGGGATGGCTCTCAGGAGTACAGCCTGACCCTGCAAGTGCTGGCGCTGATGACCGCGCTCTCCTTCTTGCCGGCCATGGTGATCATGATGACCTCGTTTACCCGCATCATTGTGGTGTTGGGTATCTTGCGCCAGGCGATCGGTCTGCAACAGAGTCCTTCCAACCAGGTGTTGATCGGCATCGCCCTGTTCATGTCGTTCTTCATCATGTCGCCGGTGCTGGATCGCATCAATGATGAGGCGTTGCAGCCCTATCTGGCCGAGACAATTCAGGCAAAGGATGCGCTGGAGCGGGCCGAGTTGCCCATCCATCAGTTCATGCTGGCCCAGACCCGCATCAAGGATCTCAACACCTTTATGGAGATCGCCAACGTGCAGGTGGAGAAACCTGCCGATGTGCCGCTACGAGTGCTGATCCCGGCGTTTGTCACCAGCGAGCTGAAAACCGCCTTCCAGATTGGTTTTATGCTGTTCTTGCCATTTCTGGTCATCGATCTGGTGGTCGCCAGTATTCTGATGGCGATGGGGATGATGATGCTCTCGCCGATGATTGTATCGCTGCCTTTCAAGCTGATGCTGTTTGTGATGGTGGATGGCTGGAACCTCATTCTGGGGTCGCTGGCCAACAGTTTCGGACTGGGTGCCGGTTAGCCGGTCGAGCGCAAGGAGCCCGAACATGAGTCCTGAAACCTTTGTCGACGTCTTTCGTGAGGCGCTCTGGCTGGTGACCATCATGGTGTGCGCCGTGATCCTGCCCAGCCTCGCTATCGGCCTGGTGGTAGCCATTTTTCAGGCGGCCACCTCCATCAACGAACAGACCCTGAGCTTTCTGCCTCGTCTTATCGTGACCCTGCTGGCCCTGGGAATTGGTGCTCACTGGGGAATGCAGAGTCTGATGGACTTCTTCATACTGATGGTCAATCAAATCCCCGAGGTGGTGGGATGACCTACACAACCGCTCTGATCATGGAGTGGTTGTCTTCCATCCTCTGGCCGCTGGCGCGGGTGAGCAGTCTGCTGATGGTGATGGCGGTGTTCGGCAGCCGCCTCGCTCCTGCGCGGGTACGGATGGGGCTGGCTTTGGCCATCACCTTTCTGATTGCCCCGCTGCTCCCGAAAATGCCCCCCATTGAACTCTTCTCTGCCGGCAGTTTTCTGGTATTGGGCCAGCAACTGCTGATCGGAATTGCCCTCGGCCTGATGACCCAGTTTCTGATGGAGAGCTTCGTGATGGCCGGTCAGGTCATCGCTATGCAGACCAGTCTGGGTTTTGCCACCCTGGTGGACCCGATGAATGGCCAGTCTGCCCCCGTGGTGGGTCAGTTTTATCTGATGCTGGCGACCCTGGTGTTTCTGGCGCTGGATGGTCATCTGGTGATGCTGCGGCTGGTCATTCTTAGTTTCGAGACACTGCCTGTCTCCGAGCACGGCCTTTCGGTTTCGTCCATGAAAACCCTGAGTGCGTTTCTGGGTGTGATGTATCAGGCTGCTTTGGTGATGTCGCTCTCAGCCATCGTCGCCTTGCTCTTAATCAACTTCGCCTTTGGTGTCATGACCCGGGCGGCGCCGCAACTCAACATTTTCAGTATCGGTTTTGCGGTCAGCATGATGTCGGGTCTGCTGATCCTCTGGCTAACTATCGGCGGGTTCCTCGGTCACTTCGACATCATGTGGGAGCGGGTGCAGGAGGTCAGCTGCGAGCTGATCAACACCCAGTGTTTCGGGGGCGCTCATGGCTGATACCGACCAGGAACGTACCGAACAACCCACGGGCAAACGACTGCAACAGGCCCGTGAAAAAGGGCAGATTGCACGTTCAAAAGAGCTGGGGACCGCCAGCGTGTTGCTCTCGGCGGTTTTTGGCCTGCTGATGCTCAAGGGCTCGCTGGCGACGGCCATGATCAAGGTTGTCACCATGGGCTTTACTCTGGACAGGGAGCAGGCTTTCGATCCCAATGCCATGATCGCCATGCTGCCGGCGCTGCTGGGGGAACTGGTTCTTCCGCTGGGACTCTTGTTTGCACTGGTGGCGATTGCCGCTTTTATCGGCAACACCCTGATGGGGGGGATGAACTTCTCCACCGAAGCCATGATGCCCAAGATGAGCAAGCTGAGTCCGCTCAGCGGCCTCAAGCGAATGTTCGGGGTGCAGTCGCTGATTGAGCTGGTCAAATCCATCGCCAAGGTGGTGTTCATCACCCTGTTTGCCTGGTGGATGTTATCCAGCCAGTTCAATCACCTGCTCAACCTCTCCATGGAGGGATTTCCCGGCGGCATTATCGATGCGCTGGAGCTGTTTCTCTGGATGTTGATCATCCTCTGCTGCGCCCTGCTTCCCATCGTTGCCATCGACGTGCCGTTCCAGCAGTGGAATCACATGCGTCAGCTCAAGATGACCAAACAGGAGGTCAAGGACGAGTTCAAGGACAGCGAAGGCAAGCCCGAGGTAAAGGGCAAGATCCGTCAGTTGCAGATGCAGATGGCGATGCGCCGGATGATGGGGGATGTACCCAAGGCCGATGTGGTGATCACCAACCCGACCCACTACTCGGTAGCGCTCAAGTATGATGCGGGCAAACCCGGTGCCGCGCCCAAGGTCGTGGCCAAGGGCACCGATGAAATTGCAATGAAGATCAGGGAGATCGCCAGAGAGTACGAGATCCCCATCATGCCGTCACCGGCTTTGACCCGGGCTATTTACCATTCAACCGAGCTGGGCCACGAGATCCCGGAAGGGCTGTTTGCGGCGGTTGCCCAGGTGCTCGCCTATGTCTTCCAGCTCAAGAAATTCCGTCGTGGTCAGGGGCGCCGTCCCCAACCGCTGGCTAAAGATCTGCCCATTCCGACCGAATATCGCAAATGACAAAGTTCTGACGTAGTCAAAATAAATCCATTGTATTTCAATGTCTTGTATTGTTGGCTTGATGTTTGCTTTAATCTGGCACCAGCAGGTTGAAATTGAGAAGCGCGATGGAATTCAAGGCAGTATTGGGCCAGTTCAAAGAGTACCGAGGAGTATTGGGCAAAGGCCTTGGCACCCCTCTGCTGGTATTGGCCGCGCTCGGCATGGTGGTGTTGCCCATCCCGCCGCTGATGCTGGATGTGCTCTTCTCCTTT
Source organism: Aeromonas sp. s12 (assembly GCF_040907925.1). NCBI lineage: Bacteria > Pseudomonadati > Pseudomonadota > Gammaproteobacteria > Aeromonadales > Aeromonadaceae > Aeromonas > Aeromonas sp. s12. Next base: position 84,933 of record NZ_JBFOCT010000013.1, read on the forward strand.
AACATTGCCCTCTCCATCGTGGTGCTGCTGGTATCCGTTTATACCCGCCGTCCCCTCGAATTTGCCGCCTTCCCGACCGTACTGCTGCTCGCTACCTTGCTGCGGTTGGCGTTGAACGTTGCCTCGACCCGGGTGGTGTTGCTGGAAGGTCATAATGGTAGTGCGGCGGCCGGCCATGTGATCGAGGCGTTCGGTAACGTGGTGATCGGCGGCAACTATGCGGTCGGCATCATCGTTTTCACCATCCTGATGATCATCAACTTTGTGGTCATTACCAAGGGTGCCGGGCGGATCGCGGAAGTGAGTGCCCGTTTTACCCTTGATGCGATGCCAGGCAAACAGATGGCCATCGATGCCGATTTGAACGCCGGCCTCATCAATCAGGAAGAGGCGAAGAAGCGTCGCCAGGATGTGACCCAGGAAGCCGACTTCTACGGCTCCATGGATGGTGCCTCCAAATTCGTCAAAGGGGATGCCATTGCGGGCATCATGATCCTCTTTATCAACATCATCGGCGGCTTCATCATCGGGATGATGCAGCACCAGCTGACCTTCAGCGAATCGGCCGAGATCTATACCCTGTTGGCCATCGGTGACGGTCTGGTGGCGCAGATCCCCTCCCTGCTGCTCTCCATCGCCGCCGCCATCATAGTGACCCGTCAGAATACCGATCAGGACATGGGAACCGCGGTGCTGGGTCAGCTGTTTGACAATCCCAAAGCCCTGATCATCTCCGCCGGTATTCTGCTGATGATGGGACTGGTGCCGGGGATGCCCCATTTCGCCTTCCTGAGTCTGGGGGCTCTTGCCGCCGCTGGCGCCTGGTGGTTGCTGCGCCGCGAGAAACTGGCGGCCGCCAAAGCGGCCAAGGGTGAGCTGTTGCCTGCCACAGCCGAGCAGCCTCATGAACAGAAAGAGCTGAGCTGGGACGATGTGATGCCGGTGGACATCATCGGGCTGGAAGTGGGTTATCAGCTGATCCCGCTGGTGGATCGCAATCAGGGTGGCGAACTGCTCAACCGGATCAAAGGGGTGCGCAAGAAACTCTCGCAAGAGCTTGGCTTTCTGGTCCCGGCCGTCCACATTCGCGACAACCTGGAGCTGGCGCCAAACCAATACCGCATCACCTTGATGGGGGTCAGTACCGGCGAGGCCAATGTCTACCATGATAAGGAGATGGCCATCAATCCGGGGCAGGTGTTCGGCCAGATCCAGGGGATAGCCACCCGGGATCCCGCCTTCGGACTGGAAGCGGTCTGGGTTGCCAAGGAGATGGTCTCTCAGGCACAGACGCTGGGGTATACGGTGGTGGATACCGCGACCGTGGTGGCTACCCATCTGAGCCAGATTCTGACCAATCATGCGGCTCTGCTGCTGGGTCATGACGAGGTACAACAACTGCTCGACATGATTGGCAAACATCAGAGCAAGCTGGTCGAAGGGTTGGTGCCGGAAGTGATCAGCATGGGTAACCTTGTGAAGGTATTGCAGAATTTGCTCAATGAAGGCGTGCCAATCCGCGATATGCGCACTATCCTGCAGACCCTGGTTGAATACGCGCCGCGCAGTCCGGATCCGGAAGTGCTCACGGCCGCTTGCCGGATTGCCCTGCGTCGCCTGATTGTGCAGGAGATTGCAGGCCCCGATCCCGAGCTGCCGGTGATTACCTTGGCGCCGGAATTGGAACGTATATTGCATCAATCCCTGCAGGCAGGTGGCGGTGATGGTGCCGGTATTGAGCCGGGTCTGGCAGAGCGGATGCAGCGCTCGCTGGTGGAAGCCACTCAACGACAAGAATTGGAAGGCCAACCGGCCGTGCTTCTGACATCGGGGATCTTGCGCAATACCCTGGCGAAATTTGTCAAGAATGCCATTCCTGGATTGCGCGTTCTGTCTTATCAGGAAGTGCCCGACGACAAGCAGATCCGCATCGTCAGTGCGGTAGGGCAGAACTAGTTAGCGGAGACGACGGGTGAAGATTAAGCGGTTTTTTGCCAAGGATATGCGAACGGCTCTGGCCGAGGTCAAGGAGACTCTCGGGCCTGACGCTGTCATCATGTCCAACAAGAAGGTCACCGGAGGGGTAGAGATAGTCGCCGCAGTCGATTATCAATCCCAGGTTCCGGGGCCTAAAGATGCGCCGGTTCGCCGTCAGCTGAACGATGAGAGCGTCAATATTTCGTCTGCTGCACGGCAGATGATCCGCCCCGAGCCGTCGCCGGCGAAGGAGCAGAACGAACATTATGCCGATACCCTGGCCGCCTTGCTGGCGCGCCAGCAGAAGCTCAAGCCGGGCAATGGGGCGCCAATGGGCAATACCCAATCTGCCGGTCTGGCCGCTGCCAATGCAGCGCCCAGAACATTGGCCGAGCAGGGGCAGTGGGGCGCCGCTCCGGAGCCTGCCAAACCCAAGGTCCGGGTTGCTTCCGGCCAGCGTGCTCCTCAACCTGCCCAGCGGGATCAGGAGATGGAAGGGATGCGCAAGGAGATGGCCAGCATCCGCAAATTGCTGGAGCACCAGATCTCCGGGCTGATGTGGCAAGAGGTGGAGCGCCGCGAACCGATGCGGGCCCTGTTGATCAAGGAGCTCAAGAAGCTCGGCTTTGATGATGCCTTTGCCGATCAACTGGCGGGACTGATCCCCGAAGATATGTCCATCCATCAGGCGATGGCCCAGTTGGCCGAAGTGCTGACGGCCCAGCTCAAGATCAGTGAGGACGAGATCATGCGTCAGGGCGGCGCGGTTGCACTGCTTGGCCCGACCGGGGTGGGCAAAACCACTACCATCGCCAAGCTGGCTGCCCGTTTCGCCATGAAGTATGGCGCCGAGCAGGTGGCGCTGATCACCACCGACAACTACCGGATTGGTGCCCATGAACAGCTGCAGACATATGGTCGCATCATGGGGTGTCCGGTTCGTCAGGTGCGTGATGCCGAAGAGCTGGCCAGCGCGCTTTATCAGTTCCGCCATCGCAGGTTGGTATTGATCGATACGGCAGGGGTTGGCCAGCGGGATATCCGCCTGACCGAGCAGCTCGATACCTTGGTCAAGAATGCCAAGGTGCGGATCCGCAGTTATCTGGTGATGTCGGCCACCTCCCAGCGTCGGGTGATGCAGGAGGCGGTCGACCATTTCCGGCGTATTCCGCTTAGCGGCTGCATACTTACCAAATTGGATGAAAGTCTGAATCTGGGCGAAGTGATTAACGTGTGTATCCAGAATTCATTGCCCATCAGCTATATCACTGACGGACAAAGGGTTCCGGAAGATATTCAGGTTGCCAATGCGGCGCAGCTCGTCGGGGCTGCCATGGGCTCGCTGGAGCGAGAAACAGAGGAGCCCTATTTCTGGGGCGCAGGCTTTGGCGAGGCCGAAGATTCGGAGTTTTATGAGTAACATGTATATGGATCAGGCGAGTGGTCTGCGCAAAATGCGTCAAAACAATCGAGTAAAAGTAATCGCCGTTTCCGGTGGTAAAGGTGGCGTGGGCAAGACCAACGTGACCCTGAACGTGGCCGGAGCCATGGCCGCCCAAGGCAAGCGGGTGATGGTGCTGGATGCCGACCTGGGTCTGGCCAACGTCGACGTCATGTTGGGGCTGCGGGTTCATCGCAACCTCTCTCACGTGCTGGCGGGTGAGTGCACCATCGACGATATCATCGTCGAAGGCCCCTACGGCATGATGATCGTGCCTGCGACCTCAGGCACCCAGTCCATGGTCGAGCTTTCTCCGGTGCAGCATGCCGAACTTATCCGTGCCTTCAGCGAAATGAAGACCCAGGTCGACATCCTGCTGGTGGATACGGCTGCGGGGATCTCCGACATGGTGCTGAGCTTCACCCGAGCAGCTCAAGACATCATGGTGGTGGTCTGTGATGAGCCGACCTCCATCACCGATGCCTACGCCCTCATCAAGATCCTCTCCAAGGATCACGGCGTGTTTCGTTTCAAGGTGGTGGCCAATATGGTGCGCAGTCTGCGCGAAGGGCAGGAGCTCTTTGCCAAACTGACCCGGGTCACGGATCGTTTCCTCGACACTTCGCTGGAGCTGGTCGCCTGTGTACCTTATGACACCAACCTGCGTGCCGCCGTGCGCAAGCAGAAGCTGATTGTCGAGGCGTTTCCCAAGTCGCCGGCCGCACTGGCGTTCCGAGCCCTTGCCAACAAGGCGGCGAGCTGGCCGGTTCCCAACCAGCCGGGCGGCCATCTGGAGTTTTTCCTGGAAAATTTGTTGCAGAAACCGGCCACAACACAGGAAGGTTCCCGTGAATAAAGCCCAAGCGTACTTGCGTCATCAGGATTCCTATGTGCTGGTGGAGCGTCATGCTCCCCTGGTCAAGCGAATTGCCCAGCATTTGTTGGCTCGCCTGCCCAGCAGTGTCTTGCTGGATGACCTGATCCAGGCAGGTATGATTGGGCTGCTTGAAGCCTCCCGCAATTTTGACGGTAGCAAGGGGGCCAGCTTCGAGACGTATGCCGGGATCCGCATCCGAGGCGCCATGCTGGATGAGATCCGGCGTGGTGACTGGGTACCCCGCTCTGTGCATCGCAACAGTCGGGCTATTGCAGAAGCGATCGAGAATGTCGAGCAGACGCACGGTCGTGACGCGCGAGATAACGAAGTTGCTGCCGAGATGGGGGTCTCCATCGCTGATTACCATGCGATGCTGCAAGACGTCTCCTGCGGCAAAATTATCGGCATCGAAGATTTGGGGGTCAGCGAGGATGTGATCGGCAACCCCGATGATGCCCCTTCAGGCTCGGGATTCGATGAATTGGCTGCCGAGCGATTTCAGATTCAATTATCCGAGCAAATTGGTCGTCTACCAGAGAGAGAAGCTTTGGTTCTCTCTCTTTACTACGATGAAGAGCTGAATTTGCGTGAAATTGGCGAGGTTTTGAATGTCAGCGAGTCGCGTGTGAGCCAGATCCACAGTCAGGCAATGCACAGATTGCGTGCTCGTTTGAGAGATTGGCATCTATAAGTGTTTGTACTGGCTACACTGAGATGAAACTCTAAGGCATAATCCGCACGACACAACCCGTTTTTAGCATCATGTAAGTGAGCCACTCTGGTGGCTATTTAGGAGGGAATTTTGGACAAGAACATGAAAATCCTCATTGTTGACGATTTTTCAACGATGCGCCGGATTATCAAGAACTTGCTGCGCGACTTGGGATTCAACAATACCCATGAGGCGGATGACGGCAATACAGCGCTGCCGATGCTGAAAAATGGTGATTTTCAGTTTGTAGTTACCGACTGGAACATGCCTGGCATGCAAGGTATTGACCTGCTTAAAGCCATCCGTGTCGATGAGAAGCTCAAGCATCTGCCGGTACTGATGGTAACCGCTGAAGCCAAACGTGAGCAGATCATTGAAGCCGCCCAAGCTGGCGTCAACGGTTACATCGTCAAGCCCTTCACCGCAGCAACGCTCAAAGAAAAACTCGACAAAATTTTCGAACGAATTGGCTAAGGAGCTGCAGGGATGATGGCCAAAACGAGAGCAATGATTTCGCTCGACCAGGCAAGGATGCTTGTTGCTCATCTGGAGCAAGGCGAATTTGAGCTGGCCGATGAACTGCTTGCCGAAGTATGTGCCCCCAACGCAGCCGATCTGTTTGAAAAAGTAGGTCAGCTGACCCGACAACTGCATGATTCACTTCAAGAATTTCGCCTTGATCCCCGTATTCCCGATTTGGCTACTCATGATATTCCCGATGCTCGGGAGCGCTTGAGCTACGTTATCGATATGACCGACAAAGCGGCCAATCGCACAATGGATGCGGTGGAAGCCAGTTTGCCGATAGCGGATCGCCTGAATGACAATATCCAGCTGGTGATGCCGAACTGGAATGCCCTGATGTCTCGTGACATGAGCGTGGGGCAGTTCAAATCCTTATGTCACCAACTTGATGATTTTATTAAGGCTTCAGAGTCTGATGCCGATAAATTACGGCAACTGCTGACAGAAATCCTGATGGCACAAGATTTTCAGGATTTGACAGGTCAGATGATCCGCAAGGTCATCAAGCTTGTTCAGGAAGTTGAAACAAAATTAATAGAAATGCTGACCATGTTTGGTGAGGCTTCTGCTGAGCATTCAACTCGTAGTATTCCTGTCAACGGGATTGAAGCAGAGGGCCCTATCATGAACCCCGAGGCTCGTGCCGATGTGGTCAATGGTCAGGATGATGTGGACGATCTGCTGTCTAGCTTGGGATTCTAATGGAGTGACGCATGGCCTTCGAAGTTGATGAAGACATACTGCAAGACTTTCTGGTCGAAGCATCCGAAATATTGGAACAGTTGTCTGAACAACTGGTCGACTTGGAAAAGCGGCCCGATGACAAGAACCTGTTGAATGCCATCTTTCGCGGTTTCCATACCGTGAAAGGGGGGGCAGGTTTTCTGTCGCTCGGTGAACTGGTTGATGTATGCCATGGTGCGGAAAACGTGTTCGATATCTTGCGTAATGGCAAGCGAACCGTTACTGCGGAGCTGATGGATGTGATCCTGCAAGCGCTGGATGCCATCAATGTCATGTTTGCCCAAGTTCAAAATCGCGAAGCACCCAGCCCTGCGTCAGATGATTTGCTTCATGACCTCCACGAGTTGTGCAAGCCAGAAGGGGAAGAGCAACTGCGTACTGCAACCAGTGCGGCTGCGGTTGTAGAATCTGAACCTGCAGCACCGGCAGTTGTTGAAGAAGTTGCTCCAGAAGTTGTTGAACCCGCAGCCATCAGCAGCGAGCCTGCTCCTGTCAATGGCGGCGGCTCGATCGATGAAATTTCTGCAGACGAATTTGAACGTCTGCTGGACGAGCTTCACGGCGTGGGTGGGGCTCCGACCAAGACGGCTGCAGCAGCCCCGATAGCGGGTGGCTCTGGCGATATCACCGATGATGAGTTTGAGGCCTTGCTGGACCAGCTCCATGGCCAGGGACAGCACATGGGGGCACCAGAGGTGAATCCTCTGAAGTCGGTGCAAAAAGAGGTGGACGAGCTTATCGATGATGATGAGTTTGAGCGTCTGCTTGATGAATTGCATGGCCGTGGCCAAGGGCCTCAGAGTACTCTGGCACCTGCCGCACCTGCCGCACCTGCCGCACCTGCCGCACCTGCCGCACCTGCTGCGGTGACTCCGCCCAAACCGGCCACTCCTGTAGCCAAACCTGCACCGGCTGCTCCCGCAAAACCTGCCGAAGCAGCCAAAGCACCAGCGCCTGCCGCCAAGGCGGCGCCTGCGCCAGTAGAAAACAGTGCCGTGCAAAGCGATACGACGGTGCGGGTGGATACCAAGACTCTCGATGTCATCATGAACATGGTAGGCGAGTTGGTACTGGTTCGTAACCGGCTGGTGAGCTTGGGTATTGCCAGCAATGATGAAGAGATGTCAAAGGCGGTTGCCAATCTGGATGTGGTAACGGCTGACCTGCAAGGTGCGGTGATGAAAACCCGCATGCAGCCAATCAAGAAGGTATTTGGTCGTTTCCCGCGCGTGGTGCGTGATCTGGCCAGAACCCTCAAGAAAGAGATTGAGCTGGTGATGGTGGGGGAAGAGACAGATCTGGATAAAAACCTGGTAGAGGCGCTCGCCGATCCTCTGGTTCACCTCGTTCGCAACTCATGCGATCACGGGGTCGAAATGCCGGATGTTCGTGAGAAAGCGGGCAAACCGCGGCAAGGGACGATCACCCTTAGCGCCTCCCAGCAAGGCGATCATATCCTGCTTTGCATCGAGGATGATGGAGCAGGGATGGATCCTGAGAAACTCAAGTCCATCGCTATCAGTCGCGGTGTTCTGGATGCAGATACTGCCGCTCGCATGAGCGACAACGATGCCTATAACCTGATCTTTGCCCCGGGCTTTTCAACCAAGGCCGAGATCTCCGATATCTCTGGCCGTGGTGTCGGAATGGATGTGGTTAAAACTAGCATTGTCAGCCTCAATGGGTCGGTGCATATCGATTCCACTTGGGGGAAAGGTACCCGTCTCGAAATCAAGGTTCCGTTGACGCTGGCCATTCTGCCAACTCTGATGGTGGAAGTGGGTGAGCAGACCTTCGCACTTCCCCTTGGTTGTGTGAACGAGATTTTCCATCTGGATCTGAAAAAGGCCAACATGGTTGATGGCCAGCTCACCATCATTGTGCGCGAGAAGGCGATACCGCTCTTCTATCTGCACAAGTGGTTGATTCGTGGCGCCAACAAGCGTTCACGTCAGGATACCGGACATGTGGTGATCGTGCAGATTGGCACTCAGCAAATCGGGTTTGTGGTAGACAGCTTGATTGGTCAGGAAGAGGTGGTGATCAAGCCACTTGATAACCTGCTGCAAGGCACCCCTGGCATGGCCGGTGCGACGATTACCAGTGATGGCGGAATCGCTCTTATTTTGGATGTGCCGAGTCTGCTCAAAGCATATGCGCGTAGACATTAATAGCTCAGGCCCAAGGAGTTAGAAAAACAACAATGGCAGTCAAGGTATTAGTTGTCGACGATTCGAGCTTCTTTCGCCGTCGGGTGAGCGAGATCATCAATCAGGATCCCATGCTGACGGTGATTGATACGGCCCAGAATGGACGTGAAGCGGTGGACAAGGCGATGTCGCTGCGCCCTGATGTGATCACCATGGACATCGAAATGCCCGTGATGGATGGCATCAGTGCGGTGCGGGAGATCATGGCCAAGTGCCCAACCCCCATTCTGATGTTCTCCTCCCTGACCCATGAAGGGGCCAAGGCTACGCTTGATGCGCTGGACGCCGGTGCCCTCGACTTCTTGCCCAAGAAGTTTGAGGACATTGCCAGAGACAAAGATGAAGCGGTCAGACTGTTGCAACAGCGGGTAAAGGAGATCTCCCGCAAGCGCTTCCTGATGACATCCGCTGCTCGCCCCAAAGCACCTGAACCGGTTGCTCGTGCTCCTCTGGGCAGCACTGTGCCCAGAACTTCAGATCGTCAGCCTGACCTGCAACGTACTGTGCCAAACGCTTCATTCAAGCGCAGTGGCAAGAGTTATCAGTTGGTGGCGATCGGTACTTCTACCGGCGGACCTGTTGCTTTGCAAAATGTGCTGACCAAGTTGCCGGGGGATTTTCCCCATCCAATCCTGCTTATCCAGCATATGCCAGCCACTTTTACCGCCGCCTTTGCTGCCCGTCTCAACGGGTTATGCCAGATTGGCGTCAAGGAAGCGGAAGATGGCGATGTGCTTAAACCAGGACATGCCTACCTTGCTCCCGGTGGCAAACAGATGCTGCTGGAAGGTCGTGGTGCAGGGGCTCGCATTCGCATCGTGGATGGCAACGACAAGGTCAATTACAAGCCTTGTGTGGATATTACCTTTGCCTCTGCGGCCAAGACCTATGCCGACAAGGTATTGGCGATTGTGCTGACCGGTATGGGCGCAGATGGCCGTGATGGCGCCAGACTGCTGAAAGAGCAGGGATCAACCATCTGGGCTCAGGATGAGGCTTCCTGCGTGGTATATGGTATGCCCCAAGCAGTAGCCAAAGCGGGGATTGCCAGCGAATCACTCCCTCTGGACAAGGTGGCCCAGCGTATTCTGGTTGAGTTGGGGCGCTAATCATGGGCTTGCTCGGTCTGCTCCTGGCATTGGGGGCTATTGCCATTGCCCAACTGTGGCATGGCGGCTCCCTGTTGACGCTGGTGGACGGCCCCGCTTTTTTGATCGTGCTGGGTGGTACCGTCGGCGCCGTCACGTTGCAGACTCCAGCCAAGTACATCTTGCTGGCGTTGCGCCAGCTGTTATGGATTTTTATCCCTCCCCGCCAAGATCTTGCGACGCAGGCCGAACGGTTGCAGTCATGGGCAGTCTTTGCGCGCCAGCAAGGGCTGCTTGCCCTTGAAAATCAGGCCGAGCAGGAGGAGGACAACTTTACCCGTCAAGGGCTTGGCATGATTGTCGATGGGGTATCCACAGAGGATATCCGTATGCTGCTGGAAGCGGACATCGATATCGAACAGGAGCGCAATGAACATGCCGCCAGGGTATTTGAAGCCATGGGGGGGTACAGTCCGACCATCGGGATCATCGGTGCCGTGCTGGGCCTGATCCAGGCCATGTTTCATCTCGAAGACCCCTCAGCACTGGGGGCGGGTATCGCAGTGGCATTTGTGGCAACCATCTATGGAGTGGGGTTTGCCAACCTCATCTACCTGCCTATCGCCAACCGGCTACGCGCATTTCACTATCACTATGCACTCTTTCAGGAGATGACCCTGGAAGGGCTGCTGGCTATTGCCCATGGTGAAAACGGCTTGCAGGTTGAACGCCGACTCAGGGCCTATTTGAAAGGAGAGTAGCCATGCGCAAGCGCTATCGGTTGCACTTGCAGGGTCGCGAGCATCTTGACCGCTGGCTGGTCTCCTATGCCGATTATATGACGCTGATCTTTGCCTTGTTTGTGGTGCTCTACTCTGTTGCACTGGTGAATAAGGACAAGTATCGCGCGGTGATTGATGGTATGAGCCAGGCGTTCAGTGTCATGCAGTCTGGCGGCAATGGCTTGCTTGAAGGGCAGGGTAATTCCCTGCTGGATAACCCGGTATCTGCCTCTCCATCATTGCTGGAAAGCCCAGCATCCCCCTCTCCTTCACTTGCTCCTATTTCTGGTGTGCCAGTGCTGCAAGATGGCGCGACACTTGCAAAACTCGATATGCAGTTGCAACAGAGCATGGGCTCGCTGGTGGATGCCGGTATCGTCAAACTGACGCAAGATGAGAATTGGCTGACGATAGAACTTAGTTCCGGGTTGTTGTTTGGCAGCGGTAGTGCTTTTTTGGGACCAAACGCTGCACCGGTCATTAATACTCTTTCAAGTATTCTCAAACCGGTCGATAACTATGTAAGGGTTCGGGGTTATACCGATAACCAACAGATAAATAATGAAATTTATCGTTCTAACTGGGCGCTTTCTGCTGCTCGGGCCGAAGCGGTACTCAATGGTTTGATTGCAGATGGGATCGCCCCCCAGCGTCTGGCGTTCGAGGCATATGGCGAGTTTTCCCCCTTTGCTGACAACGGCAGCGAGCAGGGCAGACTGCAGAATCGCAAGGTTGTGGTCGCTATCTCCAAGTTTGCCTGGGTGCCGCCAGCACCTGTGGTTGCAACGCCTACGGTAGTTGCTGAACCGGTTCCTGCTGTACAACAGGCGGTGGATGCAGGAGAGATAAAGGTGATCACCTTGCCCGGTGGTGGCATACGCATAACAACAAGGCAGGATTGATACAGTGATTGTTTGGACGGTTGCCAACCAGAAAGGTGGTGTGGGTAAAACCACCACAGTGGTCTCGCTTGCGGGGATCCTGGCCCAGCGTGGCCAGCGGGTGCTGTTGATTGATACCGACCCCCATGCTTCGCTGACTGCATATCTTGATTTTGATTCAGATCGCCTGGATGGAACCCTCTATGAGTTGTTTCAAGCTGTCAAACCGACAGCCGAGCTTGTCAATAAACTGACGCTCAAGACCAAGTTCGAAAATATCAACTTACTGCCAGCATCTATTACCTTGGCGACCCTTGATCGGGTGATGGGAAATCGTGAGGGGATGGGGCTGGTACTGAAGCGGGCACTGCTGCGAATTCAGGAGCAATACGATTACGTGCTGATCGATTGCCCGCCAGTGCTGGGGGTGATGATGGTCAACGCGTTGGCTGCCTGCGATCGCATTCTGGTGCCTGTCCAGACCGAATTTCTGGCCCTCAAGGGGTTGGAGCGGATGATGAAAACATTCGAGATCATGCAGCGTTCCAAGCGTGACAAGTTCCGCTATACCGTGATCCCGACCATGTTCGACAAGCGCACCCGTGCCTCTCTGATGACCTTGAAGTCGATCAAGGATCAATATGGAGATTCAGTGTGGAATGCGGTGATCCCTATTGATACCAAGTTTCGGGATGCCAGCTTGCTGCATATCCCCCCGTCTATCTATTCTCCTGGGAGTCGTGGAACCTATGCATATGAAACGCTGCTCAACCATCTTGATGCTCTTGAGCGGCAACGGGTTCATGAGGTGACGGCATGAGAGATACCATTCAAGTACGGGCGATGGATGACTATTTCCACTCCCTACTGCTCGATGAGCCACTGGTGCTGGATGAGGTGGAAGAGGTTCAATCTGCCCCTGTTTTGCAGTTGCAACGTCAGCCCCAAAGCGTCCCCGAGGTAGTCGCCTCACCTTACCTCGAAAGCGATCCACGGCTTGCCCAGCTCGGTGAGCTATTGGCTCAGGTGGGACAAGTCCAGTTTGAGAATGACGCCTTCACCCAGGAGATAACACTCACCGCACCGCTGGAGATTGTGGCGGAGGAGTCACTGTTGCCGGTGGAGCCTGAGTGGCCTGCGGAGGTGCTGCTCCCCGAGGTTGCGGAGCCCCATACTACTATCCTGACCGAGACAGCGCTGGAGGTTGCTCCGGGAGAGGCCAGTGAACCGGTCGCCTGGGAAAATATCGATACCGGCAAAGAGTTTCAGGCCCTTTTCTTTGAAGTCGCGGGTGTGACGTTTGCGGTCCCGTTGACCGAGCTGGGTGGTATTCATCAGCTGGGCGAGATCACCTCCCTGTTTGGCCAGCCGGGCTGGTACAAGGGGATCATGACCTCTCGCGAGCAGAAGATGAATGTGGTCGATACTGCCCAGTGGGTCATGCCGGGTCAGCATCTCGAGATGGATGATTACAAGTATCTGATTATGCTTGGTGAATCGCCGTGGGGATTAGCCTGCCACCATCTCAAAGGGACTGAATTGTTACACCGTGACCAGGTGAAATGGCGCCATCAGGAGGGCAAGCGCCCCTGGTTGGCGGGCATGGTTAAAGAAAAAATGTGTGCCCTGTTACACGTCCGCGAATTGCTCCTGTTGCTGGAGCGTGGGGTTAACATAGAAGGTCGCTGATAACTTCTGCAATCGAGCTGTTTTATTGCTAGTTTTAGCAGTAGACGTTTTCATAAAAGGAATAAAAACATGACAGAAAAGCGCAATATTGCACAGAATCTGGCCGAAGATGAAGTGCTGCAATGGGTAACCTTCCAACTGGAAAACGAAACCTACGGCATCAATGTGATGCAGGTTCAGGAGGTGTTGCGCTACACCGAAATTGCACCGGTGCCGGGTGCGCCTGAGTACGTGCTGGGGATCATCAACCTGCGTGGCAATGTGGTGACTGTTATCGATACCCGTTCCCGTTTCGGTCTGCCTTCTGGTGATGTGAGTGAAAACTCCAGGATCGTGATCATCGAGGCCGAGAAGCAGGTGATTGGCATCATGGTCGACAGCGTGGCGGAAGTGGTTTATCTGCGCTCTTCCGAAATCGATGCAGCACCTGCGGTCGGTACTGAAGAGAGCGCCAAGTTTATTCAGGGGGTGAGCAACCGTGATGGGCAACTGCTGATCCTGGTTGACTTGAACAAGCTGCTCTCCGATGAAGAGTGGGAAGATATCGGTTCCCTCTGATAAGTAAGGTGATGTTTTGATAATCGAGATGGTTGCCTTGGGGATGTCCCTGATTGCCTTGGCGTTTGCCTCTTATATTTGGTTCAAGAGCAAGCGCAGCAAGCAGGAGTCCGAGGCCAGTGTGGCAACCCTGCAAGGTCAGTTGGAAAGCTTGCGCAAGCAGATGATGGAACTCCATACTGGCGCTATTGGCATGGGGCAGCGTCTGCAGTCGGTGGAAGGGACGATGCAGCAGGTCAATGAGCGCCAGCAAGAGCTGACCATGCAGGATCCCGAACGCAGGCTCTACAGCCGAGCGGCAAAGATGGTCGAACTGGGCGCCGATCTTGATGAAGTCATGAGTGAGTGCGAGTTGCCAAAGGCAGAGGCAGAGCTCTTGATATCGTTGCGAAAAGGTCGCTCTTGATGATTCAGGAAGGCAATTGCCTTCCTGAATTTTATGGCGTGCAGCCGCTTGCCCCCCGGCTGCGTTGAGCGGATGGTTTCTACCGCATTTTCTTTGTGATCCCGGTCCCCAGTCAGTTCAATTGTTGCATCTTTGAAAAGACGTATTCCAATACTGTGTTAAGATGCAGACCGCTTCATTTTCTCTGAAAAAATCCCCATGCTGCTTCAAGTTAACAATCTGAGCTGCGTGCGCGAAGATCGCACTCTGTTTGAACATCTCTCTTTCTCTGTTGCGCCCGGCGATCTGGTGCAAATTGAAGGGCCCAACGGGGTCGGCAAGACCAGCCTGTTGCGGTTGTTGACCGGGCTGTCGCAGCCGTTTGCCGGTGAGGTGTGCTGGAATGGGGAGAATATTCGTCACTGTCGCGATGAGTATCATGCCAATCTGCTCTATCTCGGTCACCAGCCAGGTGTCAAAGCGGCGCTGACCCCTTTTGAAAACCTGAAGTTCTACCAGCAGTTACATCACCCGCAGCAAACAGAGATCGACTTGTGGCAGATATTGGCCCGGGTAGGGCTGGCGGGGTTTGAAGAGAACCCGACCGGGCAACTCTCTGCCGGCCAGCAACGCCGGGTGGCTCTGGCCAGACTCTGGCTGTCACAGAAACCGGCACTCTGGATCCTCGATGAACCCTTTACCGCCATCGACAAGCAAGGGGTCAAGGTGCTCGAGCAGCTCTTTCTGGCCCACGCCGAGCGGGGTGGCATGGTGATCCTCACCACTCATCAGGATCTGACCCTGATGCAGGGACGGCTGAAGACTATCTCGTTGACCCCCTTCGCATCGACATTGCAGGAGTAACGCCATGTTGCGCGCTGTTATGCACCTTATTCACCGTGAACTGCTGATGGCTCTGCGCCAGCGTTCCGATATTCTCAATCCGCTCTGGTTTTTCCTCATCGTCATCACCTTGTTTCCGTTAGGGATTGGCCCGGAGCCCAAACTGCTGGCCCGTATTGCCCCGGGGATCATCTGGGTGGCGGCGCTATTGGCGGCCATGCTGTCGCTGGAGCGACTGTTTCGCGACGACTTTGCCGATGGCGCGCTGGAGCAGATGATGCTGATGCCGCACCCGCTGGGCTTGCTGGCGCTGGCGAAAGTGGTTGCTCACTGGCTGCTGACCGGCTTGCCGCTGCTGCTTATCTCTCCCTTGCTGGCGATTTTGCTGTCGCTGGATATGAACACCTATCTAGCCGTCGTCGCGACGCTGGCACTGGGCACTCCTGTATTGAGCCTGCTCGGCGCGGTCGGGGTCGCGTTGACGGTGGGATTGCGCAAAGGCGGGGTGCTGCTCAGTCTGCTGATCCTGCCGCTCTATATTCCGGTACTGATTTTTGCCACCTCAGCCATCGATGCCGCGGGGATGAGCTTGCCCTATGGCGGGCAGCTTGCCATTCTGGCCGCCATGCTGGTGGGGGCTTTGACACTGACGCCGCTGGCTGTGTCGGCGGCGTTGCGGGTCAGTCTCAACTGATGGCTGTGAGTTGAACCGAATTTGGCTCCGAATGGGGTCTTTCTGCAAAAAATAATGTTGCGATGGATCAAGGAGAGTGCCGCTTATTGCTTTCGGGGTATTTGATGCTGCCCTGCGGTCGGTATGGTAGGCCTCGCCAAACGATTAATAACAAAAAGGTTTTGTGAGCTATGTGGAAATGGTTGCACCCTTATGCCAAACCGGAGCGTGCCTATCAGCTGGCAGGCACGCTGTTGCCCTGGTTTGTGGTGATTAGTCTGCTCTCGTTTGTGATCGGTACTGTCTGGGGCCTCGCGTTTGCGCCAGCGGATTACCAGCAGGGAGATTCGTTCCGGATCATCTATATCCACGTGCCTTCCGCCATTCTCTCCATGGGAGCCTACTCCACCATGGCGGTGGCCGCCTTTATCGGCCTGGTGTGGCAATTGCGGATGGCGGACATGACGGTTGCAGCCATTGCGCCGGTCGGCGCCGTATTTACCTTTATTGCCCTCTTTACCGGTGCCGCCTGGGGCAAGCCGATGTGGGGAACCTGGTGGGTCTGGGATGCGCGGCTCACCTCTGAACTGATCCTGCTGTTTCTCTACCTCGGCGTGATTGCTCTCTACAACGCCTTCAGCGACAAGGTGGTCGCTGGCCGTGCGGCCGGCATTCTGGCACTGGTTGGGGTGATCAACCTGCCCATCATTCACTACTCGGTGGAGTGGTGGAACACCTTGCATCAGGGGGCTACCATCACCAAATTTGACAAACCCTCCATTTCACCCGAGATGCTCTGGCCGCTGTTGATCATGATCCTGGCGTTTGCCGCGTTTCTCGGGGCCCTGACCCTGATGCGTTTTCGTAATGAACTCCTGATGCGGGAGTGGCATCGCCCCTGGGTCAAAGAGATTGCAGAGCAGGAGAAGTAAGCATGCACTTTGCCTCTTTCAGTGATTTTATGGCGATGGGCGGTTACGCCTTCTATGTCTGGCTCTCTTTTGGCCTGACGCTGGTGTGTCTGGTCGGCATCATCATTTCTACCCGCATGAAAACCCGCAGCCTGCTCGGTGAGTTGCGCAGCAAGCAGGCGCGTGAGGCCCGTCGCAAGGCGGCCCAGCAGATGGAGAACACCCTATGAACCCGAGACGCAAAAAACGCCTCACTATCATTCTGGCCATTACCCTGGGTCTGGCGACCGTCAGCGGGCTGGTGCTCTACGCCCTCAGTCAGAATATCGACCTCTTCTACACCCCGAGCGAGCTGGTGGAGGGGAAGGGGCCGGACAAGATCAAGCCGGAAGAGGGGCAGCGCCTGCGCATCGGTGGGTTGGTCGTGCCGGGGTCGGTGCAGCGGGATCCCCAGAGCCTCAAGGTTGCCTTCAAGCTGGTGGATAACGGCGGTCATCTGGTGAAGGTCGAGTTTGACGGCATCCTGCCGGACTTGTTCCGTGAAGGGCAGGGGATTGTTGCCCAGGGCACCCTCAAGGATGCCACGACCGTAGAGGCGTTTGAGGTGCTGGCCAAGCACGATGAGAACTACATGCCGCCGGAAGTGGCCGATGCCACCAACGGCATGCACTTCAAGCCGGAGTATACCGAGGCGCAGTTGAAGGGAGCCAAGCAGTGATCCCTGTGGTGTTTGCCTTTTCCGCTTTGCCTGCCGTACCTGGTGCGGCTGTTGTCACCGTTCAATTGAAAGGAATGCCTTCATGATCCCGGAATTAGGTCAGTTTGCGCTGATCCTGGCCTTTGCCACCGCTCTGCTGCTGGGCAGTTACCCGCTGCTTGGCGCCAGTTGGGGGCGTCTTGGCATGATGTCGGCGGCCCGTCCGCTCGCTTATGCCCAGTTCTTGTTGCTGCTGCTGTCGTTTCTCTGCCTGACTTGGGCCTTTATCGATAACGACTTCACCGTGCAGTATGTGGCCACTAACTCCAACAGCCTGCTGCCGCTCGCATATCGCATTTCCGCCGTATGGGGCGCCCACGAAGGCTCCCTGCTGCTGTGGGTTCTGACCTTAGGGGGCTGGACCGCGGCGGTGGCCATGTTCAGTCGCCGTCTGCCGCTCGATGCGGTGGCGCGGGTGCTCGGCGTGTTGGGGCTGATCTCGGTCGGTTTCACTGCCTTCGTGTTGTTCACCTCCGATCCCTTCACCCGCACCTTGCCCTATTTCCCGGTAGATGGTCGTGACCTCAATCCGCTGCTGCAGGATCCGGGTCTTATCTTCCATCCGCCGATGCTCTACATGGGTTATGTGGGCTTCTCGGTGGCGTTTGCCTTTGCCATTGCTTCGCTGATGACCGGCCGTCTCGATGCGACCTGGGCCCGCTGGTCGCGCCCCTGGACCATGGCGGCCTGGGTATTCCTGACCCTCGGTATCGTGCTCGGCTCCTGGTGGGCTTACTACGAGCTTGGTTGGGGCGGCTGGTGGTTCTGGGATCCGGTAGAAAACGCCTCCTTCATGCCTTGGCTGGCGGGTACCGCTCTGCTGCACTCGTTGGCGGTGAGCGAGAAGCGCGCCACCTTCAAGGCGTGGACCGTGCTGCTGGCCCTCTCAGCCTTCTCGCTGAGCCTGCTGGGTACCTTCCTGGTGCGCTCCGGCGTGCTGGTGTCGGTGCATGCGTTTGCCTCCGACCCGACCCGTGGTCTGTTTATTCTCGGCTTCCTGCTGGCGGTGATCGGCTCATCCTTGCTGCTGTTTGCCTTCAAAGGCTCGCAGGTGAAGAGCCACGGCAAACACGAGCTGTGGAGCCGCGAGACCCTGCTGCTTTGCAACAACATAATGCTGGTGGCAGGTCTGCTGACCGTGCTGCTCGGCACCTTGCTGCCGCTGGTGCACAAGGAGCTGGGGCTGGGGAGCATCTCTATCGGTACTCCCTTCTTCAACCACATCTACAGCTGGTTGATCATCCCGTTTGCCCTGCTGCTGGGGGTTGGCCCGCTGTTTCGCTGGCGTCGTCAGGAGCTGGGGGAACTCAAAAGCAAGGTGGTCGTGGCACTGGTGCTGAGTCTGGCCGCAGCCTTGCTGTTGCCGCTGCTCTTTGCCGAAACATTCAAGCCGTGGGCAGCGGTAGGGATTGGTCTGGGCGCCTGGATCATCGTCACCAGCGTGCAGGAGACCTGGGCGCGGGCCACTCACAAGCACAGCTTTGCGGTCGGTGTGCGCAAGCTTGGCAACAGCCACTGGGCCATGATCCTCGGCCATGTGGGGTTGGCAGTCAGCATCATTGGTATCGCCTGCACCCAGAACTACAGCATCGAGAAGGATCTGCGAATGCAGGCGGGTGATCGGGTGCACTTTGCCGATTACGAGTTCGTCTTTGCCGGGATAAAAGAGAAGAACGGCCCCAACTACGATGGCTTCAAGGGCGTGCTGGAAGTGCACCGCAATGGCAAGCAGGTCGCCCTGCTCAAGCCCGAGAAGCGGATGTACAAGGTGAGCCGGATGCCGATGACCGAAGCGGCCATCGATGCCGGTATCACCCGCGATCTCTATGCGGCGCTGGGGGAACAGCTCGACAACGGTGCTTGGGCGGTGCGGATCTACTACAAGCCGTTCGTGCGCTGGATCTGGTTCGGCGGCGTCTTTATGGCCATTGGTGGCGTGCTGGCGATGCTCGACAAGCGTTACCGTTTCGGCCGTCGTGAGGAGGAGGCCAAGGCATGAACAAAAAGACCTGGTTGTTTTTAATCCCCTTTATCGTCTTTTTGCTGGGGGCTGTGTTCTTGTTCAAAGGGCTCTACTCCGATCCCACCAAGCTTGAGTCCGTGATGGTGGGTAAAGAGGTGCCGGTGTTCACCCTGCAGGACATTTACGATCTGAAAAAGCAGCACGATCGCAGTATCCTGACCGGTCGCCCCATGCTGCTCAACGTCTGGGCCACCTGGTGCCCCACCTGCTATGGCGAGCACACCTACCTCAAACAGCTGGCGGGACAGGGTATTCCCATCATCGGCATGAACTACAAGGATGAGCGCGACAAGGCGATCAAGTGGCTGGCGGAGCTGGGCAACCCCTATCAGGTCAACCTCTATGATCCGGACGGCATGCTGGGGCTGGATCTCGGGGTATACGGCGCGCCGGAGACCTTCTTTATCGACAGCAAGGGGATCATCCGGTATCGCCACGTGGGGGATATCAACCCCGAGAACTGGGCGTCGACCCTCAAACCCATCTTTGATGCCATGAAGTGAGGGGAGTCTTGATGAGAGTATTTATTGCTTCCCTGCTGCTGTTGCTGGGATGGGTGGTGCAAGCGCCGGCCATGGCCGCTATCGATGTCTACACCTTTGACAACGACAATCAGGAGCAGGTCTTTCGCGAACTGACCAAGGAGCTGCGTTGCCCCAAGTGTCAGAACCAGGATATCGCCGACTCCAATGCTGGGCTGGCCAAGGACTTGCGCGACAAGACCTACCAGATGGTGCGCGAGGGCAAGGATAAAGATGAGATCGTGGATTACATGGTGGCCCGCTACGGCAACTTTATCCTCTATAACCCGCCCCTGATGGCCTCCACCCTGATCCTCTGGCTCGGTCCGCTGCTGGTGATCCTGATTGGTGGCGCCGTGGTCGTGATGCGCAGTCGCCGGACTCCTGCGGTGAAAAAACAACTGGATAACGCCCTGAGCGAGGAGGAGCAGCGCCGACTGGCCGAGCTGCTCAAAGAGGAAGAGAAACAATGACCGCTTTTTGGATAGTGATTGCGGGTTTGCTGGTGCTGGTGAGTCTGGCGCTCGTCGTGCCGCTGTGGCGTGGTGAAGGCAAACAGAGCATCAGTCGCTCGGCGCTCAACAAACAGCTCTATCGCCAGCGGCTGCTGGAGATTGGCGAAGAGCGCGAGCAGGGTGTCCTGGCTGAGGAGTCTGACTCGCTGGTCGAGCTGCAACGAAGCCTCTTGGATGATATTCCCGATGTGGAGCAGACAGCCCGCAGTGGCAAGAGTCTGATCTGGATCCCGGGTGTGCTGGTGCTGTTGGTGGTGAGTCTGGGGCTCTACTACAAGTTGGGCTCCTGGCAAGAGGTGAGTCGCTGGCAAGATGCCAGCAGCCGTCTTGGCGAGCTGAGCAACCGCATTCTGGTGGAACGCGATGCCCAGGTGACCGAGCAGGATCTGCTGGATTTCACGCTGGCACTGCGTACCCGCCTCAAGGATGAACCGAACGACTACCGCGGCTGGCTGCTGCTGGGACGCTTGGCGCTGGATGGCAATGATCCCGAGATGGCCAGCGAGGCGCTGGAGCGGGCCTACACGCTGGCTCCCCAGAAATCGCTGGTGGCGGTACCCTACGCGCAGGCGCTGATGATGACGGGGGATGAGGCGCAAGCGGATGCCCTGTTGCAAGCGGCTATCGCGCAGGATCCGGACAATATCGAGGCGCGCTCTGTCTATGCCTTTATGGCGCTGCAAAAAGAGGACTTCCAGACCGCGCTGGCTCGCTGGCAGGCGATGTTGCCACTGATGGAGAAAGGTACTCCCCGTTACGTGATGGTCGAGCGCTCCATGGAGTATGCCCGCGCGCAGCTCAAGCAGCGCGGCATCGAGGTGACGAATTCAGGCGCAGCCAAAGCGGGCGCAGTTGAGGGACAACCGCTGGCGGTGAAGGAGGGGGAATTCCCCATCCACGTCACGTTGGCGGCGGGCATTCAGATGCCGGAAGATGCCCATCTCTTCGTCTTTGCCGTGGTGCCCAACGGGCCGTCCATGCCCATCGCCGTGAAGCGTATCGCAGGGCCAACCTTGCCTGTTACCCTGTCACTCGGGGATGGCGATGCCATGATGGAGGGCAGCAAACTGGCGGCCTATCCGGAGCTGCAGTTCAAGGCACGTCTCTCGCGCGGCGGCAATGTGATGAACAAGGAAGGAGCCTTCGAAGGGGTATCCGTGCCGGTCAAGACGGCCGAGATCCCTGCTGCTCCGATTGACATCCGCATCGATCACGCCCTCTAATATGCCTTTGGATAACCCGGCTCCTGGATAGGAGCCGGGTTATCTATACTTCTGATAAATCAAAATAAAACGTCAGGACAATCATATGTATCTTCGTTCAGGGGCCATACTGGCAGCCCTCTTGCTGGCTGGCTGTGCCGGTGGCCCACCCAAGCCTGGCCCAGAGAGTCTGGATCTCAATCCCGGCATGAATAATCCGGGTGCCACCAGTACGGCGGCCGATCCCCGCGATCCCTTCCAGGGGGCCAACCGGGCCATGTGGGCGGTCAACTATGATGTGCTGGAACCCTATGTGGCACGTCCTGTGGTACATGCCTATGCCCGCTACATTCCGGTAGGGGTGAAGGATGGCATTGCCAACTTTGTTGCCAACTTTGATGAGCCAAGCAGCATGGTGAACCATCTGATCACCGGTGATTTGAAGGGGGCGGGCACCAACCTGGGGCGCTTTACCCTCAACACCACGGTCGGTCTGCTGGGTATCTTTGATGTGGCCAAACATGCCGGCCTTGAGCGTAACAAGCTGGAAATGGACACAGTGCTGGGCAGGGCCGATATCGGTAATGGTGCCTACATCATGGTGCCTGTCTACGGCCCGACTACCACCCGGGAGCTGGTTGGTGATGCGATTGACAGCTTCTACTTCCCCTATGCCCTGTTGACCTTCCCGATGAAGGTCGCACACTGGGCGCTGGATGGCTTGGGCACACGTGCCAAGCTGATCGATCAGGAGCGGATCATCGACAACTCCCTCGACCCCTATGCGCTAACCAAGGACTTCTACCTGCAATATAACCAGGGCAAGGTGACGGGCAAGCAGACCGAGCTGAAAGCGTCTCAGCAAGAGCAGGCCGACGATGCCAATCTGGATGAATATATGGACGAGTTGGACCAGTAAACGGGCTATCTCGATATGTAAAAGGCGCCTGCGGGCGCCTTATTCATTTACGCAGCCATATCGAGATAAAAAAACGCCCCGCAGTGCGGGGCGTTTTGGCAAGCGAGGCTGATTAAGCAGCCAGATTCTTGGCCACGAATTCCCAGTTAACCAGAGCCCAGAAGGTTTCCATGTACTTCGGACGCAGGTTGCGGAAGTCGATATAGTAGGCGTGCTCCCACAGGTCAACGGTCAGCAGCGGGGTGGTACCGGCTTCAGTCAGCGGGCAGCCGGCGTTGGAGGTGTTGACGATAGCCAGAGAGCCGTCAGCTTTCTTCACCAGCCAAGTCCAGCTGGAACCGAAGTTGCCGATGGCTGATTTGGTGAAGGCATCTTTGAACTCGGCGAAGGAGCCGAATGCCTTGTTGATGGCATCAGCCAGGGCGCCAGTCGGCTCGCCACCGCCATTCGGGGAGAGGCAGTGCCAGTAGAAGGTGTGGTTCCAGATCTGGGCGGCGTTGTTGAAGATGCCACCGTTGGAGGTCTTGATGATCTCTTCCAGAGACTTGCCTTCAAACTCGGTACCCGGCACCAGATTGTTCAGGTTGACCACGTAGGTGTTGTGGTGCTTGCCGTGGTGATATTCCAGAGTTTCCTGGGAGATGTGCGGTTCCAGAGCGTTGATTGCATAGGGCAGAGCGGGAAGTTCGAATGCCATTTTCTACTCTCCATTGGCTGGACCGTGCGAAGGCGACGGTTGCAAGACATTGCGTACTCTTTTCTATATGTGAAAAGAGTTGTTTTTAAAATGATGGGGCTGGGTAGCCCAAAGCCAAGGGATTGTAGCAGTATCAAAGATGGCCTAACAACTCTTGATTGGCGCCATGATCGCGATCAATCCTGTGTGGGTTCTTTGCACAATTCAAGCCGGGTCACCCCTTTGTCAGTTTGTGCTCGGGCAAGATTGCAGTAGAATGGCCGCCGAAATCGCTCTAGTGAGGCACCTATGGAAACTATTGAAAAGATTAAGCAGCAGCTGGCTGACAACCCCATCATCATCTACATGAAGGGCTCCCCCAAGCTACCCAGCTGTGGCTTCTCTGCCCAGGCCTCCCAGGCTCTGATGTCCTGCGGCGAGCCGTTTGCCTACGTTGATATCCTGCAAAATCCGGATATCCGCGCCGAATTGCCAAAATTCGCCAACTGGCCGACCTTCCCCCAACTGTGGGTTGAGGGTGAGCTGATCGGTGGCTGTGACATCATGATCGAGATGTTCCAGGCTGGCGAGTTGCAGGCTCTGATCAAAGAGACTGCTGCCAAGTACAAGAAAGATGATGCTGCAGCCGAGTAATCGGTTCTGTGTTGTCGAGAGGGAGCCTTATAGGCTCCCTTTTTTATTGTCCCGGTTCTGGCAGGCAAGCAACTGATTGCCGGTTGCAAAAAGCAACGCAATTGCCCTGGAAAATCTAATCTTTACGGTTTTGTTTTGGAGTTGTTAATTATATTGTTTGCCAATATATGATTACTTTTTTTAATCCATTTGGATTCAAGTGTTGCTGCCATCACATTATTTGATAATTTCACCGTAACGCAGTCTCTTTGTAGATTTTTTTGTGTTTATGCTCACATTAATTGCAAGTGATAGAACCTAGTATCGCTTCGCCCTGTGAAATAAAACCCTACAAATTAATAAATAAAAAGAGATTTGCGATGAAGATGTATAGCAATCTGCCCATTGGTCTTCATGATATTACTGAAGCCAAAAAAAGACTGACCAATCATATATACAAGACCGCGCAACTACCCTCTAACTACATCAGCGAACGTTGCCATGGCGAGGTTTACCTCAAGCTTGAAAACATGCAACGTACAGGCTCTTTTAAAATTCGTGGTGCCTTCAACAAACTCAGTTCATTAAGTCTGGAAGACCGACAAAAAGGTGTTGTCGCCTGCTCGGCGGGCAATCATGCCCAAGGTGTATCACTCTCCAGTGCCATGCTGGGAATTGATGCCAAGGTGGTCATGCCTTGCTGTGCCCCCAAATCAAAAATTGCTGCAACCAGTGACTATTCAGCCAAAGTGATCCTCCATGGAAATAGCTTCAATGACACCATTGCCAAAGTCAGCGAAATCGTGGAGATGGAAGGCCGCGTATTTATCCCCCCCTTCGACGATGCAAAAGTGATTGCCGGCCAGGGCACCATTGGCCTGGAAATTATCGAAGATTTGTATGATGTCGATAACATCATAGTACCGATCGGTGGCGGTGGTTTGATTGCCGGTGTTGCCATGGCTATCAAATCTATTAATCCGACCATCAAGGTGATTGGTGTGCAATCCGAGAATGTGCACGGTATGGCGGCTTCTTTCTATGCCGGCACCATGACCAATCACAGAACCAGCAGCACGCTGGCCGATGGCTGTGATGTGGCAAGACCCGGTTCACTGACCTTCGAAATCGTCAAACAATTGGTGGATGATATTGTACTGGTCACCGAGGATGATATTCGTCATAGCATGGTTGACCTTATTCAGCGCAACAAGGTGATTACCGAAGGGGCGGGAGCTCTGGCCTCGGCAGCGCTGCTCAGTGGCAAGCTGAAACATTATGTCGAAGGTAAAAAGACCGTCAGCATTATTTCGGGGGGCAATATTGATCTGACCCGTATCGCCGAAATTATCGAACAGAACAATATTCGTCAATTTAGCCTGTAAGGAATGCAGTCATGATATTAGACAGTGTTGTCACCGGCAGTAAAGAGAATACGCGTGCATGGCGTAAATCGGATACCACATGGGGATTAGGTCTGTTCGGTACTGCTATCGGGGCGGGGGTCTTGTTCTTTCCAATCCGGGCCGGATATGGTGGCCTGATCCCAATATTAATCATGCTGGTGCTGGCTTACCCCATTGCATTTTATTGCCACAGGGCGTTGGCCAGATTATGTCTTTCTGGCAGTAATCCATCGGCAAATATTACCGAGACCGTTGAAGAACATTTTGGCAAGATGGGTGGAGTGGTAATTACCTTCCTCTATTTCTTTGCCATCTGCCCACTGCTGTGGATATATGGTGTGACGATCACCAATACCTTTATGGCAT
This sequence comes from Aeromonas sp. s12, assembly GCF_040907925.1. Lineage (NCBI taxonomy): Bacteria > Pseudomonadati > Pseudomonadota > Gammaproteobacteria > Aeromonadales > Aeromonadaceae > Aeromonas > Aeromonas sp. s12. The sequence continues at coordinate 110,247 of NZ_JBFOCT010000013.1, forward strand.
TTTGGGAGCATCAACTACAGTTGGTTCCGCTTAATCGAGGTGTGGTTGCACTGGCATTGTTGATGTTGATGGCATTCGTGATCTACTTCGGTAAAGATCTGATGGTCAAGGTGATGAGCTATCTGGTCTTTCCCTTTATTGCCAGTCTGATCGTTATCTCTCTCTCCCTCGTCCCGTACTGGAACAGTGCCGTCTTTGATCAGGTCAATCTGAGCGAGATATCGATGTTTGGTCACGATGGTATTCTGGTTACCGTCTGGCTGGGGATCTCCATCATGGTCTTCTCCTTCAACTTCTCGCCGATTGTTTCCTCTTTCATTGTCTCCAAACGGGAAGAGTATGAGCAGGAGTTCGGGCGTGATTTTACCGAGAAGCGCTGCTCGAAGATTATCTCCGGTGCCAGCATGCTGATGGTGGCCGTGGTGATGTTCTTTGCCTTCAGCTGCCTCTTTACCCTGTCACCGCAAAATATGGCGGAAGCCAAAGCCCAGAACATTCCGGTGCTCTCCTATCTGGCCAACCACTTCTCCTCAATGACGGGCAGCAAGTCTGCGTTTGCCACCACTTTGGAGTATGCGGCGTCCATCATTGCGCTGGTTGCCATCTTCAAATCCTTCTTTGGCCACTATCTGGGGACGCTGGAAGGGTTGAACGGCCTTATCCTCCGCTTTGGCTACCAGGGCGACAAGAGCAAGGTTTCCAGTAAAAAACTCAACATGGTCAGTATGTTGTTCATCATGGGTTCGACCTGGCTGGTCGCTTATGTGAACCCCAACATCCTCGACCTGATTGAGGCAATGGGGGCGCCAATCATCGCTTCCCTGCTCTGTCTGCTGCCGATGTATGCGGTGAGCAAGACACCGGCACTTGCAAAATATAAAGGTCAGGCCAGCAACCTGTTTGTCACCATCATCGGTGTACTGACCATCCTGAATATAGTTTCCAAGCTGTTCTGAAAACCTTTTCTGCACGTCATCAGTCATTCAGGCCCCCTGGCGGGGTCTGCATGGCGCAGTCAGAAGTGCGCAATAACCTGTTCTTGGTTGGCCCAATTATGTGGGCCCAGGGCAAGGCTATCCGTGATTTGGCCACCACACTCAGTGGTAAATATGTTCTGACTGCAGTGACTCGACATCATAAATATCGAGGCGATGTAATGAAGTTTGATTCGTTGGTTCTGGTTATCAATTGCGGCTCTTCGTCGGTCAAATTCTCGGTACTGGACAGTAAAACCTGCGAGGTGGTGATATCCGGTATGGCGGATGGTATTGAGACGGCCCATCCCCAATTGCAAGTGGGTAAAGAGCCCGCTATGTCATTACCTGAAAATAACCACACCTGTGCATTGGCTGCCATCGCGGCGGAATTGAAAAAACGGGATCTGCTGGATGCCATTGCACTGGTGGGTCATCGGATTGCTCATGGTGGTAGTGAATTTAGTGAAGCCGTGATCATTGATGAACATGTATTGGCCAAAATCAAGCAGGTGTCACCCTTGGCTCCCCTGCACAATCACGCCAATTTAAGCGGCGTGATGGCCGCCCGCCAGCTATTTCCCAACCAGCCCCAAATTGCGGTATTTGATACCGGCTTTCACCAGACCCTCAAGCCGGAAGCTTATATATATGGGCTGCCTTACCAATATTTGCAGGATTACGGCGTGCGCCGCTATGGCTTCCATGGCACCTCCCATCGCTATGTGGCCGAGCAGGCCTGCGTATTTATGGGGCTGGATGAGCAGCATGCCGGTCTGGTCATCGCCCATCTGGGCAATGGCGCCTCTATTTGTGCGGTACAGGATGGCAAGAGCGTCGATACCTCGATGGGGATGACCCCGCTGGAGGGGCTGATTATGGGCAGTCGCAGCGGTGATATCGACTTTGGTGCGCTGGCCTATATCGCCAGCAAGACCGGGCAATCCATCGAGGATATCGAGCGGATATTGAATAAGCAGTCCGGTTTGCTCGGTATTTCCGGCCTCTCTTCCGATATGCGCGTACTGGAGGCGGCTTATCACGAAGGGCACCCCGGCGCAAAACTGGCGATCCACGCCTTTGTCCACCGTATTGCCCGCCATATCGGTGGCCATGCCACCTCATTGCGCCGGCTGGATGCCGTTATTTTCACCGGCGGTATTGGCGAAAACTCGGCCTTTATCAGAAAGCTGGTATGCGAACGACTTCAGGTATTTGGCGTAGCGATCTGCGAGCCGTTTAACCAGCGTCCCAATAGCGAGGGCTGCCGGGTAATTTCGGCGGCAGAATCCATGGTACTGGCGACGGTTATTCCCACCAATGAAGAGAAAATGATCGCGCTGGATGCCATTCGTCTGGGGCTGAAGGTTCGTCAGGCCGAGTGCGTCTGACATCTTCCACTGTAGTGTCATGAGTAGTGAATGAGGTTTATTTGATGAAAGTTGATATGCAATTGGATCAGGATAAATTCCGTCAGGCATGGCAAGGGTTTGCAGGTGAAAACTGGAAGCACGAGATCAACGTCCGTGATTTTATCCAGCAGAACTACACCCCCTATGAAGGTGACGAACAGTTTTTAGCAGATGCCACCGAAGCGACCACCACTTTATGGAACAAGGTGATGGAGGGGATCCGCATCGAGAATGCCACCCACGCGCCTGTTGATTTTGATACCAATATTGCCACCACAATCACCGCCCACGGGCCGGGTTATATCGAGCAGGGGCTGGAAAAAATCGTTGGCCTGCAAACCGACAAGCCCCTTAAAAGAGCACTGCATCCATTTGGCGGCGTAAATATGATCCGCAGCTCTTTTGAAGCATATGGCCGGGAGATGGATCCCGAATTTGAATATACCTTCAGCGAATTGCGCAAAACCCATAACCAGGGAGTGTTCGACGTCTACTCTCCCGAGATGTTGCGCTGCCGAAAATCAGGAATTTTGACCGGTTTGCCGGATGGTTACGGCCGTGGTCGCATTATCGGAGATTATCGTCGGGTCGCGCTCTATGGCATAGATTATCTAATCCGTGAGCGGGAGCTGCAGTTTGCCGATCTGCAACCGGCGCTTGAGCGGGGAGAGCAGCTGGAGCAGGTGATCCGCCAGCGCGAGGAGCTGGCCGAGCACAAGCGGGCACTGGTGCAGATCAAGCAGATGGCGGCGAGCTACGGCTTTGACATCTCCGGGCCGGCACGCACGGCGCAGCAGGCAGTGCAGTGGCTCTACTTTGCCTATCTGGCGGCGGTGAAGTCGCAAAATGGCGGGGCCATGTCCCTCGGTCGTACTGCCACCTTCCTCGACATCTATATCGAGCGGGATCTTAAGGCGGGGCTTATCAGCGAGCAGGATGCCCAGGAGCTGGTTGATCACTTCATCATGAAGATCCGCATGGTACGTTTCCTGCGTACCCCCGAGTTTGACTCCCTCTTCTCCGGCGACCCCATTTGGGCCACCGAGGTGATTGGTGGCATGGGGCTGGATGGTCGTACTCTGGTGACCAAGAACTCTTTCCGTTACCTCCACACCCTCAAGACCATGGGGCCGGCGCCCGAGCCCAACCTCACCATCCTTTGGGCGGAAGGGCTGCCGCGGGCCTTCAAGACCTATGCGGCCCGCGTCTCCATCGATACCTCATCCCTGCAGTATGAAAACGATGACCTGATGCGCACCGACTTCGAGAGCGATGACTATGCCATCGCCTGCTGTGTGAGCCCCATGGTGATCGGCAAGCAGATGCAGTTCTTCGGTGCTCGCGCCAACCTCGCCAAAACCCTGCTCTATTGCATCAACGGCGGGGTGGACGAGAAGCTGAAGATCCAGGTCGGCCCGAAAGTGGCGCCCATCATGGACGAGGTGCTGGATTACGCCACTGTCATGGCGAGCCTCGACAGCTTTATGGATTGGCTGGCGGTACAGTACATCAGTGCGCTCAACCTTATTCACTATATGCATGACAAATACAGCTACGAGGCTTCCCTGATGGCACTGCACGATCGTGACGTCTATCGCACCATGGCCTGCGGTATCGCCGGTCTATCGGTAGCGGTCGATTCGCTGGCAGCCATCAAGTACGCCCGGGTCAAGCCGGTGCGCGATGCGGATGGGCTGGCGGTCGATTTCGTGATTGAGGGGGAGTATCCCCAGTATGGCAACAATGACGAGCGGGCCGACTCCATCGCCTGCGATCTGGTCGAGCGCTTTATGAAGAAGATCCAGGCGTTGCCGACCTACCGCAATGCGGTGCCGACCCAGTCGATCCTGACCATCACCTCCAACGTTGTCTATGGCCAGAAGACCGGCAACACCCCGGATGGTCGCCGCGCCGGTGCGCCCTTTGCGCCGGGGGCTAACCCGATGCACGGTCGGGATCGCAAGGGGGCGGTCGCTTCGCTGGCCTCGGTGGCCAAGCTGCCGTTCAAATACGCCAAGGACGGGATCTCCTACACCTTCTCCATCGTGCCGGGGGCGCTCGGCAAGGAACCCGCCAATCGCGAGAGCAATCTGGTGGGGTTGATGGATGGCTACTTCCACCATGAGCGGGATGTAGAAGGGGGTCAGCACCTCAACGTCAACGTGATGAATCGCGAGATGCTGCTGGATGCCATCGACAATCCGGACAAGTACCCCAGCCTGACTATCCGGGTCTCCGGCTATGCGGTGCGCTTCAACGCCCTGACCCGCGAGCAGCAGCAGGACGTCATCTCCAGAACCTTCACCAACATGATGTAACTCTCATGCCCGGGGTGAGCAGGCTTGCTCCGGGCCTACTTTTTGTTTGTCAGCACGAGGAAGTAACAGATGCGACAGGTTATCACTACCAAGGCGGCGCCGAGCGCCATCGGCCCCTATGTGCAGGCCACCCGGATTGGCAACATCCTATACACCTCCGGTCAGATCCCGCTGGACCCGGTAAGCGGTGACATTGCGGAGGGGATCGAAGCGCAGACCCTGCGCTCCCTGCAAAACGTACAGGCGATTGTCGAGGCGGCAGGCGGCGAGGTGCGCAACATCTTCAAGACCACGGTGTTTGTCTCGGATCTGAACGACTTTGCTGCGGTTAACCGGGTCTACAACGATTTCTTCACCGAGCACGATGCCATGTATCCGGCTCGCTCCTGCGTAGAAGTGGCTCGGTTACCGAAGGATGTGAAGATCGAGATAGAGGCGATTGCTGCGCTGTAACCCCATCGGGAGTGTGTCAGCAAGCCAAAACAGAGCGGCTGCCAATGGCAGCCGCTTTTGTCTATATGGTCATCGGGCAGATCAGGCGATCCGTTCGATACGAGCCATGTAGAAGCCGTCGAAGCCGGTCTCGGACGGGCTCACGGTGTGATCGTCACGCAGACGGAAGTTTTCGTTGGCGGCGAGGAACTTGTCCACCTGCTGGCGGTTCTCCTCGGGCAGGATGGAGCAGGTTGCATAAACCAGCAGGCCGCCGACTTTCACCATCTGGCTGTAACGCTGCAGGATCTCTTCTTGCAGCGCGACCAGCACCGGCAGACGCTCGGCGGTATCACGCCACTTGGCATCCGGATTGCGCTTGAGGACGCCAAGACCGGAACAGGGCACGTCCAGCAGTACGCGGTCGGCGCTCTCTTTGAGGCGCTTGACGGTCTTGCTGCTGGTGATGACCCGGGTCTCCACGTTGTGGGCACCGGCGCGACGAGCGCGTTGCTTGAGGTTCTCCAGCTTCCACTCTTCCACATCCATTGCCAGCAGACGGCCTTTGCCCTGCATCATGGCGGCGATATGCAGGGTCTTGCCACCAGCACCGGCACAGGCGTCGATAACGCGCATGCCTGGGGCAACTTCCAAAGCGGCAGCAACCAGCTGGGAGCCTGCGTCCTGCTGTTCGAAGCAACCATCGGCAAAGGCCTTGGTACGGAACAGGGCGGCGTCGGAGGTGACCTGCAGGGCAGTCTCCACACCTTCAACCGGAATGGTGGTGACCTGCTCTTTGGCCAGCATGGCCTGCAGCTCATCACGGGTGCACTTGAGGGTGTTGACCCGCAGGTAACGCTTGGGCATCCAGGCCAAGGCTGCACGCTCGGCAGGCCAGGCTTCACCCAGCTGCTCGCTGCCCAGTTTCTCCAGCCAGCTCGGGCAACCATCCATCAATACCGGGTTCTTCTTCGCCTCGGTCAGACGGCGGCGGAATGCCTCTTCATTGAAGCGATCCAGGGTCGGGTGGTTGGGCTGGGCAATTTTGTGGAATGCGTGCCAGCTGTGAAGCAGCGGCCAGACATTCTTTTCGGCCTGACGCACCTGAATACCGGTGAGGAAACAATAGAGGCTGAGACGGCGCAGCAGGTCGCCGGTGACCAGGGCAATCCTTGCCTGTTCTTGCGGTTTGAGTTCGATGCCGGAGAAGTGACGGGCATAAGCGCGGTCGAGGGTAAGACCCTGACCGAGCACATCGTCAACAATGGCAACGACCAGATCCCCGAAACGGGGCAACAGTGGGGATTTGAGCATGAGATTAACCTTGGCCAGATAAAGATGAACCGCACCTTTGTGAAGAGGAGCAGTTCTAAAATTGACAAATCCGCGCAATGATAGGGGTTAGACGGGGTTGGCGCAACACTCCCCATGGGTGAGTGGCTGAAACAGTGGCGCCGGGCTTTTTGATTCGGCGGGATAATGATGCCGGTAATGGTTCAAAAAAGTGCATGACTACAAGGATGACAAAGATGCATGTGACCAGTAAGTGTTCGTTGGCCTTGTTAGTGGCCAGTTTGTTGGGGTCAACCAGCCTGATGGCCAGCGAGTGGAGCACGGTAGCCGCCAGAGCGACTGCGGAGCAAGGTTATGAGGTGCGGGCTAATCAGTTTCGGGTGGCCAAGGTGCCGCTCGACTATTTTGCCGGGCTGCAAGCCGGGGCGAGTGAGCTGACCCTGCCGCTGCCCGATGGGGGGGAGGTCACCTTTGCTCTGGAAGCCTACGACTTGCTGCCTGCAGATCTTGCCGCCAAGTATCCGCAGATCCGCACCTTCAAGGGTCACAACCCGGCGCATCCGATAGAGACGGGGCGCTTCGATCTGGGGCCGCAAGGTTTCCACGCCATGTTCAGCCATCAGGGCAGGATGGTGTTTGTCGATCCGCTGCGCAATGCCGAAGGTTACGCCATCTATTACCAGCAGGATGCCCATAGTCGATTGGAAGAGGCTGCAGATGAGGTGATAGGGCCCAAGCTCAGCAAACTGGTGCGCAAGGTGCAAGTGGATGGCAATGTTCGCAAGCGCTACGTCATTGCCATTTCGGCGACAGGAGAATTTACCCAATACCACGGTGGCTCCAAAGCGCTTACCATGGCGGCGATTGCGACCTTGCTCAACCGCGTCAATCAGGTCTATCAAAGGGATGTGGGCGCCGAATTCGTGCTGGCCAGTGGCAATGACAACCTGATCTTTACCGATCCGGCCAGCGACTTGTTTGCCAATGATAATTCGGATGCGCAGACCAATATCGGGGTACAGGCTTATTACTTTACCAATATGCAGCTCGGTAATTTTGATATCGGCCATGTCCTGAATACCAATGGCGGCGGTCTGGCCGGATTGGCAGTGCTCTGCACCAATCAGAAGTCTGGTGGGATGTCGGGTTCACCCACACCGGTAGGAGATGCCTTCTTCGTTGACTATGTGGCTCATGAAATTGGCCACCAGTTTGGTGCCGATCATACCTTCAACGGCACTACCGGGAGTTGCGGTGCAGGTACCCGGGTTGCCAATCAAGCCTATGAGCCAGGTAGTGGTAGCTCCATCATGGCCTATGCCGGTATTTGTGGTGATGAGAATATCCAGACTCACAGTGACCCCTATTTTCATAGCAAGTCCATCGAGCAGATGCGTGCGCACATGGCGACCGTATCGACTTGTGGAACCACACTCGCGTTGAGCAATAATGCCCCGCAGGCAGCAGCAGGGGGGGACTATGTGATCCCTGCCAATACGGCCTTTATGTTAAAAGGGGCTGGTGGAGATCTGGATAATGATTCTCTGCTCTACAACTGGGAGCAGATCGATCTGGGTACTGAATCGAGTAGTGCCGCCACCATGATTGACGATGGCTCCCGGCCGCTGTTTCGTTTTGTCTCTCCCACGGCATCGCCGGAGCGGATCCTGCCGAGTTTGCCATCCCTGCTCTCCGGCACGCTTGCCAAAGGAGAGGTCTGGCCGACTACCAACCGGGATCTCAATTTCAGACTGACGGTGCGTGATGGTCAGGGTGGCGTTGCCAGTGATGACATGAAAGTGCAAGTGATCAATACCGGTGCGGCATTTCGCATCACCAACCCGTTTTACGGGGTGACTCTCACTCCGGGGGCCAGTCAGGCAGTGGCATGGGATGTGGCGGGCACAACTGTGGCGCCGATCAGTTGCAGCAAGGTGGACATCTCGGTGACCCAGGATGAGGGCGTCAGCTGGACAATGCTCGCCGCCGGACAACCCAATAACGGCGCAGCAACGGTAACGTTGCCTGCCGATCTCACCAGCAGCGTCAGGCTGAAAGTGGCATGCAGCGACAATATCTTCTTTGCCATCAGTCCCCTCAAATTGCCTCTGGTGCAAGGTGGCTCGACTTCAGGTGGCGGCGGTGGTGGCGGGGCGCTCGGATTGTGGACGCTGACTCTGGCGCTGCTCGGCTGTCAACGGAGGCGCACATGAAGGGAGTCCCTCTGTTGCTGCTTGTCATGCTCGGCGGCTGTCAGGCCGATGCCAGCACGCTGGAACAGGAGCTGAGTGCAAACCTCGCCAGGCAGGATTACCGCCTGATAGTGATAGCCGGGCGGGGAGAGTTCGCCCCCGGTATTGCAGCCGAGCAGCAGGCAGAGGCCAAGGCGCGCTGTGGAAAGCGTTATCTGGATGGATTGGGCGATGTGATAAGGCCCGGTCAGCAAGAGATACATGCCAAGTTGAGTGCTTACGCCAGCGAGTATAACCAGCGTATGCTGATTCATTGCCCAATAGCATCGGGCGCTGGCAAGCAGTAATACACCAACGAACCAATCCAAATGGAGGGGATATTCATCCCCCTATCTATCCGTGAAGGCGCCAATGGCGCCTTCACTTTTTTCCGTTGTTGAATGGGGCCAGTCTGTATTGCCTGAGATGGGGAGCGCGGGTATAGCACGATTTTTCAGCGTGACAGAAGTTTTGTGCGAATTTTCTTTTCTGTCTGTCACGCAGATCGTCAATTGACGCTGCACCATACTTGTTGTCACCAAGGTAGGGCAAGGAGGCTCTATGAAGCATGGCATTGCGGTGATTATCACCAGTTTGTCTGTTCAGGTTGCAGCAGAACCACAGTGGACCTTCATGGATGAAAACTTGGAAAGGGGAGGGGTCTATGATGTGCGAGCTGAAAAGGTCAGAGTGGTGGTTCCTGACAAGCCTTTTGAACCCGGGCATCTCGCCAGTGTATTGACCTTGCCATTGCCGGATGGCACTACGGTGCAGTTTGATGTTCATCCCAATGCCTTGCTCCCGGAGCCTTTGGCCCAGCGCTACCCTTCTATCAATACTTACAGTGGGAAGGCTATCGATCGGGCGGCGGATACAGGCCGATTTGATGTCACCATACATGGTTTTCACGGTATGTTTACCTATCAGGGGCGTACCTTTTATGTCGATCCGCTTCAGGACGGTTTCTCTTATGCCGTTTATGAACAGCAAGATGCCTGGCGGCGACAGGATGTGGATCAGGTGATTGATCCTCATGGTATCGAGCGTGAGCGAGCTGTGCTGGTCGATGGCAATTTGCGCAAGCGCTACACTATCGCCATCTCGGCAACCGGGGAATATACCCAGTATCACGGTGGTACCAAGGTTGCAGCACTCTCGGCCATTGCAACACTGCTTAATCGGGTCAATGAAGTCTATCGCCGTGATGTGGGGGCCGAGTTTCAGCTTGCAGCTGATACGGATAATGTGATTTTCACCGATCCTGCGACGGATCCTTTCACCAACTCGACCCAGGATATCGCCATCAACCAGACCCAACAGGGGGTGTTGCTCAATCCTTCTTTTGATCTGGGCCATCTGCTGGCGACATCAGGCGGCGGGGTGGCGACCCTGAGATCTTTATGCAACCCTTTCAGTCGTTCACGGGGTATGACCGGAGGCTCACAGCCTATCGGCGATGCATTCTTTATTGATTATGTGGCTCACGAATTGGGGCACCAGCTGGGGGCAGAGCACTCCTTCAATGGCATGGCCGACAGTTGTGCCACGGGTCGCAAGGCTAGCTCAGCCTGGGAACCGGGCAGTGGCTCGACCATCATGGCCTATGCCGGGATCTGTGGTGAGGAGAATCTGCAGGTTAACAGCACACCTTTTTTTCACAGCAAGTCGATCGAGCAGATGCGGGCTCTGATGGCCTCTCTGCCCTCCTGCGGCACCGACCTTGCGCTTGCCAATAACGCACCGGTTGTGGATGCGGGGGGCGATAGGGTGATCCCCGCCAATACGCCTTTCACTCTTGTCGGTAGTGCGCTGGATCTGGATGGTCATCCCCTCAGTTACACCTGGGAGCAGGTTGATCTTGGCAATGCATCCTACAGCGTGGCAACCATGGTGGATGATGGAACCCGCCCGCTGTTTCGCTTTGTTTCACCGACATCGGATCCCCGCAGAACATTGCCCGCCATGAGCTCTCTGATATCGGGTGTCTTGGCCAAAGGAGAGGCGTGGCCTGCGACCAATCGCAATCTCCAGTTCCGCCTTACCGTACGTGATGGTCAGGGGGCGGTGAGCAGTGATGAAATGGTGGTTCAGGTGATCAATACCGGCGCTGCATTTGCCATCACAGCTCCGCAGATCGGCGCCATGGTGGCGGGTAGCACTCAGCTAGTGACATGGAATGTTGCCGGGACCGATCAGCCTCCTATCAATTGTCCCAGCGTGGATTTGGCACTGACACAGAATGGCGGCTCTACCTGGACTACGCTGGCAAGCGGGCTTGCCAATAACGGTTCGGCCAGTGTGGTGTTGCCTGCACCGTTGACCAGCACGGCCAGGCTGAAGCTGGCATGCAGCAATAATATTTTTTTCTCTATCAATGGGATAAGAGGTAATGCGTCTGCCACTACGGAAAGTGCAACGGTCATTACCGACAACAATGCGGGTGGCGGCGGTGGTGGTGGTGGTGGTGGTGCAGTGAATCTTATCGTGATCCTCCTGATGGGAGGGGCAGCCGGATGGCGCAGGTATTACGGTTAGCCGTCAGTTTGCTGTTTCTATATATCTGCGCAGCGCCTGTTGTGGCCGCATCACTGACCGAGGCAATAGATGAAAGTCTTGCAGCTCAAGATTATCGGCTCATCGTGCGTGGCGGGCGCGGCGGTATGGCTCCGGGGGTTGTGGAGTCATTGCAAGCAGAAGCGAGAACCCGGTGCGGAGTCCGTTATCTGAAAGGGTTCGGTGATGTGATTGAGATGGGCAAGGAGTCGGAGTTTGAGCAGCGGATTGACTATGCCACCCGATATAACCGACAGATGCTGGAAAGGTGCATGCCGGAGGCGATTTCAAGGCCGTAGTGGCTGTTCAACAACGGCGTGTAAATCGGCATGATTGGAGTTATAACTCTAATATTCCAAACATAGTTATAGCCTCATGGGAATGATTCGATGACTCACATATGAGCCTCCATATAATTTTTTTGGAGTTTTAACTCTATTAAAAAGAACTGCTGAAAATGCTAACAAAATGAGCTATTTATAAACTATAACTCACTAACTGCATGACTTTAAATGAAATAAAATTCATTTAATTTTTATTGAAAAAGTTGAATTGTGATTTTCGTCACGTTATTCTCGCCGGCTGTTCAGTCAGGTGATTAATAATGATGAAGTTCACAATAAATGCAATCTCAGTTGTCATCGCAATGTCAGCCAATATCGCGCTGGCATCCCCATGGCATATGGTCGAAGCACACAATAGGCAGGCGGCTGATACAGTCACAACTAGTGCCTATACCAGCTTTAAGGTCGATGAAGAGTTTATTCAAAATCTACGTGCTGGCGATACGCTGATTACTTTGCCATTACCAAATGGTGGAATGGTGCAATTTGAAGTGCAGCCCTCGTCGGTGTTGCCACCTGTATTGGCCGCCAAGTATCCGGATATCATGACCTTTAAAGGCCATGAAGTGGGCAATGAAAATAATACCGGTAGTTTTGATATTTCCCCACGTGGTTTTAATGGCATGTTTATGCACCAAGGGGAGCAGGTGTTTATTGATGTTCAACGTAGTGGTCTTTATTCTGTTTATTACAAGAAAAATGTAAAGCCGCGAAAAAATGGGCATCATGAAGAGCTGATGCAGAATAATACAAGTGAGCATGAAAGTGAAAAAAAGCGCTCATTGTTAGATAGTGCAACTAAGCAAGCAGCACAAAAATATAACTTTCCTGGAATAAAAATATATCGGATTGCGATATCTACCACTGGAGAGTACACCACCTCATTTCATGGTAAAATAGGTGCGTTGTCATCTATTGTAACATTGCTGGTTCGAGTCAATGAGATATATGAGCGTGATCTCGGTATAAAATTTATCTTGGCTGATGGCAATGATAATATTATTTTTGACGATCCGGACACAGATCTATTTTTTAATGGAACTAATAAAGACCGCACATTTACCACGCCTACAATAGACCGTGATGATGCACATCGAAATGAGCTTGTTCAACTGTTGGCTCAAAGAGAAACCAATCCTGCGAAAAAGTTAGGTGAGTTTGATATTGGCCACGTGCTGATGACGACTAATTATTCTGGCTTGGCATGGGGGACGCTGTGCGCAGCTCCAAATCTGGATTATTTCGGGAATAAGTCCCTTGGTCGAAACTTGCGATCTAATGCAATGAGTGGAGCCGGTAATGGCAGCTCGGGAGCGGGAATCGCAGAGATCGATGCGATGTTTGTCGATACCTTTGCGCATGAAGTGGGTCATCAGCTCGGTGCAGAGCATATCTTTAATGTCGACCAAGGCGGACGTGTAGCTAATTCCGCTTGGGAGGTTGGTAGCGGTGCGACCATCATGGGTTATCCGGGCAGAGTTGGCATGGGGTCACAAAATCTGCAATCTAAAACGACTGGTTATTTTCATAGCAAGTCCATTGAGCAGATGCTTGCTGTGCTAGCCAGCCGTCCAGATAATTGTGGCGTTGTTGAGCCTATGTTCAAGCAAGATATTGATGTGAATATCTCACCAGCATCGCAATCAAAAGTTATTCCTGTTAGAACTGCATTTTCACTCACAGGGATTGGTTCTGGTGAAGATGGAATGACCTTTAGCTGGGAACAGGTTGATCTTGGTCGAGCGACAGAGAGTGCATCTGATATTTACTATGGGAAATTGAACGATGGACCCTTATATCGTTTTGTAGCGCCTACAACGTCTCCTGAACGTCACTTTCCTTCTTTGGCTACTCAGCTAAGGGGATATGAACGATTTATGTTGCAACAGCCTGAGCTAATAAAAGATGAAGAGAAGGGCGATCCATGGGTCAATGTACCGCGTACTCTGAATTTCCGTTTGGTGGCCCGTGATGGAAAAGGCGGTGGTGCCTATGATGAGACCTCGGTCGAAGTGGTCGATACAGGTTCACAAACCTTCAAGATATTGCCAGCCCCTGACCAGCGTATTCTGGTTGGCAGCCCGACCACAGTGAACTGGCAAGTAGCTGGAACCGACGGTGGCCGCATCAACTGTCAGCGGGTCGATATCAGTTATAGCAACGATGAAGGCAAGAGCTGGCAGCCGCTGGTCAATGGCGTGAACAACAATGGCGCCCATGAGGTGACCATTCCGGCCAATGCTGGCAGCGCTGTTCGCCTCAAGCTGGCCTGTAGCGACAATATCTTCTATGCCATTACGCCAAAACTGGCGACCAAGAGCAGTGATACACCGGCTCCCCAGCCTGAAAGCAATGGCGGCGGTGGTGGCGGCGGTTCGACCGGTCTGTTCGCGCTGTTGGGCCTTGGTATCGCTGCGCTGCTGCGTCGTCGTGAGATCATGAGCTACTAAACCAGATAACCCAAGGGTGAGATTACCCATCTTTGGTAAATTGATAAACCAAGCGAAGAGGCGTTAGCCTCTTCGCTTTTTTTGTATGGTTTACAAGGTCGCTTTATCGAGCGCACAATGCCTGCGTCACTCTCTTGATGGTCGTGGAACCATTATTTATTTGAAGGAAAATCAAGATGATGGATGTTGCTGATCTGCGCCGTGAATACTCCCGTGGCGGGCTGCACCGGGCCGATCTGCCGGCCGAGCCGCTGGCGCTGTTCGAGAAGTGGTTGGCGCAGGCTTGTGAGGCCAAACTGACCGATCCCACCGCCATGGTGGTAGCGACGGTGGATGCCGATGGTCAGCCCTGGCAGCGCACTGTGCTGCTCAAGCACTACGATGCCCAGGGGATGGTCTTTTACACCAACATGGGCAGCCGCAAGGCGCAGCAGCTGGCAGGCAATCCTCGTATCAGCCTGCTCTTCCCCTGGCACACGCTGGACAGACAGGTGCATGTGACCGGTCGGGTGGAGAAGATGAGCACCTTCGAGGTGATGAAGTATTTCCACAGCCGTCCCAAGGATAGCCAGATCGCTGCCTGGGTCTCCAAGCAGTCGACCCGCATCTCGGCCCGCGGCGTGCTGGAGGCCAAGTTCCTTGAGCTCAAGCAGAAGTTTGCCAATGGCGAAGTGCCGCTGCCGAGCTTCTGGGGCGGATTCAGAGTGGTGATCGAGACGGTGGAGTTCTGGCAGGGGGGCGAGCACCGGCTGCACGACCGCTTCTACTACACCCGCGACGGGGATGGCTGGCATATCGAGCGTCTGGCACCCTGAGCGCGCTGTTCAATTCTGTTTTCACAAGGAGTGTGTATGCGTCTGTATGGTGATCTGCGTTCCGGCAACTGTTACAAGGTGTGGCTGCTGGCCCGCTGGCTGAAGCTGCCCCTTGAGTGGGTTGAGGTGGATATTCAGGCGGGGGATACCCGTACCCCCGTATTTCTGGCCAAGAACCCCAACGGCAAGATCCCGGTGCTGGAGATTGGCCAGGGCGATACGCTGGCGGAATCTAATGCCATCCTCTTCTATCTGGCGCAGGGCTCGTCTTTGTGGCCAACCGATCCGCGCCAGCAGGCCGAGGTGCTCAAATGGATGTTCTTTGAGCAGTACAGCCATGAGCCCTACATCGCGGTGGCCCGCTTTATCGTTCACTATCTCGGCCGACCCGAGTCGCAGGAGGCGCGGCTCGACGGTCTGAAAGCCGGTGGCGAGAAGGCGCTGGCGGTAATGGAGCAGCAGCTGAAACAGAGCCCCTATCTGTGCGGTGATGCGCCGACTATCGCCGATATCGCCCTTTATGCCTACACCCACGTGGCAGAGGAGGGGATCTTCTCCCTGCAGGGGTGGCCCGCTATCCGTAGCTGGATCGCCCGTATCGAAGCCCATCCCCGCCATCTGACGCTGCCAGCGGCCTGTCAGGCCAGCTGATGGAACTGCTGATCGAGGCCAGTCTGTGGCAACCGCAGTGGGCTGCGCTGTTGCTGCACTGGCAGCAGCAAGGTCATCGCTGGCAGCTGCTGCTGGGCAAAGAGGCGGCTGCCGCCCTCGATCAAACCGATGCTCCCTGGGCGAGCAGTCCTCCTGACGGGGTGCTCTGCCCGGGGGCCCTGCTGGCTGCCTGGCTCGATGGGGATCTGCTGGCGGATTTTCATGTTGATCCCAGCCGCCAGGTTCTGATCAGTGCCTCTACCTCGCTATTGACCCTCGCCAAGGAGCAGGGACTGCTCACCCTTGGCCCTGTGGGGGCCGATCTGCCGCTCACCCCCGAGGCCGATTTGGGCGCCGTGCTCAATCGCCTGCTGGTGCGCCGCGTGACGGTGCCGACCCTGGCTGAGGGGCATTCGCTATCAGGTGTCGTATTGCGACCACTGCAGGCCGACGATGAGCGCGAGATAGTGCGCTACTGCAGCGACGAGGCGCTGGCGCGCTACACCCTCAATATTCCTCACCCCTATCCGCCCGAGGGGGCCCGCGACTGGCTGGCGCTCAGCTGGCGCAAGGCGGCGCTTGGCCTTGGCTGGAGCTGGGCCATCACCTTGCCAGAGGAGCAAGGTGCGGCGTTGCTTGGGGTGATCTCCCTGCACTGGAATGGCGAGCTCGCCTGGTGGGTGGGCGTGCCCTGGCAGAATCGCGGTCTGGCGACCCGGGCCGCCAGCTTGGTCAAGGGGTTCGCCTTTGACCAACTGCAACTGCCTGCGCTGACGGCTCGCCATATGCCAGACAATTTAGCCTCCGGCCGGGTGATGGCAAAAGTGGGCATGCACTATCGCGGGCGGCGCCATATCAGCGGTCGCCAGCCGTGTGAGGTGAGCTACTGGCGGCTGGATCGCGCTCCCTCCTTGCCCAATCCCTTGCCCGAGGAAATTTCCCGCTGGCTTGCTGATGAGCGGATCGCCGTGGTGATCCTGTGGGATCCCGCAACGAGCAATCGGCAGAGTGCCAACGGCAAGCTGGCCATCTCGCTCTTTGTTGATGAGAGGGGCGCGGGGGAGGAGTCCTGCTCTATTCGCTGCCCGCCGCATCTTGAGAGGTCTCTGGAGCTGCACTGTTACCCCGTCGAACTGCTGGAGCAGGCCGAACCGGAGCAGTTGTCCCATCTTGGCGGCGTCTTGCTGAAAGACAGGGATGAACAGGGGCTGGCGTGGCTGCTGCAACTGGCCGCGCTGCAGCGGCTGGGGCCCGAGCTGCTTAGCCGCGAGGCGCGCGCATCACGGCGCCACTGGTTCAACCAATTGATGGCGCAGGCGCTGGGTGGCAACGGTGACTCGCCGCAGATACGCTATCAGCAGTTACGGCTGCTGGTGGAGCTGCCGGAGCTGGTCGACGAGCTGGATGGCTGTTGGCATCAAACGCCCGAACTGACCTTTGAGCGGTTGGCGCGGGAGGCTCCCGCCCTCTGGCTGGCCTACCGCGAGGCGATGAACAGGGTCACCCCGGCTACGCTAACCGCCTTGCAGCTGCAGTTTGCTGCTCGTTTTCCTGAGTGCACCCTCCCATTTTTGGACAAAGGTACTCAGAATGACCAGCCGTTGTGTGGAATAATGCCCGCTCTGCTGTACGAGGAGTAATACCTG
Organism: Aeromonas sp. s12; assembly: GCF_040907925.1. Classification (NCBI taxonomy): domain Bacteria; kingdom Pseudomonadati; phylum Pseudomonadota; class Gammaproteobacteria; order Aeromonadales; family Aeromonadaceae; genus Aeromonas; species Aeromonas sp. s12. Next base: position 127,366 of record NZ_JBFOCT010000013.1, read on the forward strand.
ATGTTGAGAACCGAGCGCCCCGGTGACATGCTGCCGGTCTATGAGCTGCTGAGTGCCGCCTTCGGTCGTTCCGATGAGGCCGAACTGGTCAACCGCCTGCGCGAATGTGGTGCTGCCGTAGTGACCATGGTCGAAGAGGAAGAGTACGAGTTCATGGGGCACCTGATGCTAAGCCCGATCACCATTAACGGCATGGAAGGGCCCTGGCTTGGTCTGGCGCCGGTTGCGGTTCATCCCGACTGGCAAGGCCAGGGGATTGGCTCGGATCTTATCCGTGAAGGGCTTGATACGGCGCTCGAGATGGACTGGAAAGGGGTGGTAGTACTCGGGGATCCGGCCTATTACAGCCGTTTCGGTTTCCGCCCGGCCAGCGAGTTTGGCCTCCACTGCATCTATGAGGTGCCTGCCGACTGCTTTATGGCGATGGAGCTGCAGGAGCGCGGTTTTGCGGGTGTGCAGGGTGAGGTGCTCTATCACCCGCTGTTTGACGAGCTGCCTGACGAAGAGCCGCTCGAGGTGTGAATGGTCGACATCTGTGAAAAAGGCGCCTGATGGCGCCTTTTTCATCTCTATCAGCCAGTCAGGTTAGTTGAAGAACCAGTAACCACGGTTGACCAGACGGGTCAGCAGTTGCAGGAAGCCAGCCTGATCGGCCAGCTCCACCATGTCGGCCTGAGTGATGATGTCTTTGTCACACAGGAGCGAAATGGCGGCCGCATCTTCGCTCTGCAGCGTCCAGGCTTCGCCGTCGATGAAGCACTGCTGGCTCTCGCCGCTGAACCAGACGGTGCGCAGACCCGGCACCTTGATGGCAGGTTCGCCCTGGGTCAGCAGGTCGGCCACTTCCTCGGCGCTGTAGTCCGGCTCGACCGGATTGACATCCAGATCGTGCTTGGCCTCGGAGATCATGGTGCCGAACCACTCCTTGAACAGGGTCTCGTCATCGAGGGCCTGCTGCATCAGCTCGCGCAGACGGTGCAGCTCGTGGGGCTGGATCTCGCCGTGACGGGCACGGGGCTTGAGATCGGCATCGCCATAACGCTCGGTACGCACCTCGTTGTCGATCAGATGATCGGCAAAGGAGGAGATAAGCGCCTTGGCATCTGGTGCGCGGAAACCCACCGAGAAGTTCATGGAGGGCTCGATGGCGTAGCCTTCGTGGGGGAATCCGGGCGGAATGTAGAGAATGTCACCCGGCTCCATGATGACGTCGATGATAGCCTCGAACGGCTCGCAGTGCAGCAGGGCGGCGTGGGCGGCAAACTCGTTGAGCGGCTTGGCATCGCCAACCCGCCAGTGGCGTTTGCCCAGCCCCTGGGTGATGAACACATCGTAGTTGTCGATGTGGGGGCCGACACCCGCGTGAGGGGTGGAGAAGCTTACCATCACATCGTCAAAGCGCCAGCCCGGAATGAACTGGAACGGCACCGCCAGCTCGTTCACCTCGGGGGCCCAGTGGTTGCAGGCCTGTACCAGAATGGTCCAGTTCTCTTCGCCCAGATGGTCGTAGGATTCGAAGGGGCCGTGGGCCGCATCCCACTTGCCGTCGAAACGGGTGACGAGGCGGGACTCTACCACCTCTTCCATGGCCAGACCCGCCAGCTCGTCCGGGCTGATGGGATCCTGAAAGTCGGTGAAGCCGCCCTTGATAAGGAGCGGGCGCTTCTGCCAGTAGTGCTCGAGGAAGTGAGCGATATCCAGATTGAGTTCGTACATGCTGTTTCTCGTGTCTCGCAAAGAGGTTTTGCCCAAGGCGGGCTTGGGAAAAGCCACTCGGGATCCTGCCGTGGCAGGGAAAATAACAGGGGCCCTGTGGCGTATCGTGCACAGGGCCCCTTCGTCACTGCCGGTTGGCTTACTTCAGCAGATCAACCAGACGCTGGGCGTCACCGATGTAGTTGGCCGGGGTCAGCTTCTTCAGCTCAACCTTGACCGCTTCCGGCAACTCCAGAGTGTCGATAAAGGTACGCATCCCTTCGGCATCGACGCGGCGACCACGGGTCAGCTCCTTGAGCTTCTCGTAGGGCTTCTCGATACCGTAGCGGCGCATCACGGTCTGGATCGGCTCGGCCAGCACTTCCCAGTTGGCGTCCAGATCGGCGGCCATGGCGGCGTCGTTGGCTTCCAGCTTGGAGATGCCCTTGAGGGTCGCCTGATAGGCAATCAGGGAGTAACCCACCGCCACACCCAGGTTGCGCAGCACGGTAGAGTCGGTCAGATCACGCTGCCAGCGGGAGATGGGCAGCTTGCTCGCCAGATGCTGGAACACAGCGTTGGCCAGACCCAGATTGCCTTCGGAGTTCTCGAAGTCGATGGGGTTGACCTTGTGCGGCATGGTGGAGGAGCCGATTTCACCGGCGATGGTGCGCTGCTTGAAGTGACCCAGGGAGATGTAACCCCACACATCGCGGTCGAAGTCGATCAGGATGGTGTTGAAGCGGGCCATGGCGTCGAACAGCTCGGCGATATAGTCGTGCGGCTCGATCTGGGTGGTGTAGGGGTTCCAGGTCAGGCCCAAGGAGGTAACAAACTCCTCGGAGAACTGGTGCCAGTCCACATTCGGGTAGGCGCTAAGGTGGGCGTTGTAGTTGCCGACCGCACCGTTGATCTTGCCGAGGATCTCCACCGCCATGATCTGCTTGAACTGGCGCTCCAGACGGTAGGCGACGTTGGCCATCTCCTTGCCCATGGTGCTCGGGGTCGCCGGCTGACCGTGGGTACGGGAGAGCAGCGGCATGTCACGATACTCGTGAGCCAGGCGCTTGAGCTCGCTGATCAGCTTTTCGCAATAAGGCTTGATTACCTCCTCGCGAGCGGTTTTCAGCATCAGACCGTGGGAGTTGTTGTTGATGTCTTCCGAGGTACAGGCGAAGTGGATGAACTCGCTGACAGCCGCCAGCTCCGGGTTCACTTCGACTTTCTCTTTGAGGAAGTACTCCACCGCTTTCACATCATGGTTGGTGGTGCGCTCGATCTGTTTGATGCGGGCGGCGTCGCTCTCATTGAAGTTGCTGACGATGCCATCGAGCAGGGCGTTGGCGGCCGCGCTCAGGGCAGGGACTTCCGGGATCCCGGCGTGGCTGGCCAGTTTTTGCAACCAGCGAACCTCGACTTCAACGCGAAAACGCAGCAGGCCGAATTCGGAGAAGATAGGGCGCAGGGCATCGGCCTTGTCGCCATAACGACCGTCAATCGGGGAAACAGCAGTCAGCGCGGACAGCTCCATGGGGTGAACTCCTGATGATTGGTGTGGGGGATCCGTATTCACTTGCGCGCCGGTCGGGGTGTATCAAGGCTGATGTGCGGCTGTTCACCTTGTCCTCCCTCTGCCTGCGCGCAAGCCAATGATTAGTAACGCTTGGCCAGCTCCACCATCTTCTTGCGAGCGAAGATGATCTGGGTGCGGCTGCCACCGAGCTGACGCCACAGCACGCAGGCACGAATGCCCGCCAGCAGCAGGGCGCGCACCTTGTGCTGCACCAGCGGTTGCTGCAGGAACAGCGGGGTACCCGCCACCTGGATGCGTGGCCCGATGGGGCTGATAAGATCGCTGTAGATGCTCGCCATGTTGGCCAAAATCTGCTCGTCGAGCAGATCGAAGTGCTGTTGCTGGCGGCCAATCTGGCTGATCCGCTCACCCAGCATGTTGAGAATGTCCTTGCGCTTGGCCAGCTTGCGCTCCAGTGCAATCAGGCTTACCACGTAGCGGGTCAGCTCGGCATTCTTCTGGCTGCCGTCGGCACCCAGCTGCTCGACCAGCGCACGGTAGCCGTCGCGAATGGCCAGATGGGTGTTGTTGAACACCTCGAGCGGTTGGCTCGGGTTGGTCACCAGAATGCTGGAGAGGCTCTCGCGCAGGGCGGCCTCGTCACAGCTGCCGTCTCGGGCCACCTTCTGCACCAGATACGCGGCCTGGCAGATGCCGGCAAAGGCCATGGTTCTGTCTTGGAATTTATCGCTCACGTCTGCTGCCTTCTGTTAAGGATTCAAACCGGATGGCTGAAACGTTGTTCGATGATGCCGCCGCCCAGACACACTTCCCCGTCGTAGAAGACGGCGGATTGGCCCGGGGTCACCGCAGCCTGTTTCTCGTCGAAGATGACCCGGATGGTCTCGTCGTCGATGGGCTGGATCAGGCAGGGGATATCCTGCTGGCGGTAGCGGGTCTTGACGGTGCAGCGACGCGGCTCGCGAATGGGGGTGCGATCCACCCAGTGCAACTGGCTGGCAATCAGGCCATCGGAGTAGAGGCGGGGATGTTCGCCCTGCGCCACCACCAGCACGTTGCGCTCGACCTCTTTGTCGACCACATACCAGGCCTCTTCGGTGGCATCTTTGCGACCACCGATGCCGAGCCCCTTGCGCTGGCCCAGGGTGTGATACATCAGCCCCTGATGCTCGCCGATCACCTTGCCATCCACGGTCTCGATTTTACCGGGCTGGGCGGGCAGGAACTTGGCCAGGAAGTCCTTGAACTTGCGCTCACCGATAAAGCAGATGCCGGTGGAGTCTTTCTTCTTGGCGGTGATGAGATCGAGCTGCTCGGCGATGCGGCGCACCTCGGGCTTTTCCAGATCGCCAACCGGGAACAGGCTCTGACCCACTTGCTTCTCGCTCAGGGTGTAGAGGAAGTAGCTCTGATCCTTGTTGGTATCGAGACCGCGCAGCAGGCGCGGGCGGCCGGTGCTGTCGTCACGGCGCACATAGTGGCCGGTGGCGATGTAGGTGGCACCCAGCTCTTCGGCGGCAAATTCGAGGAACGCCTTGAACTTGATCTCCTTGTTGCACAGGATATCCGGGTTTGGCGTGCGGCCAGCCTTGTACTCTTCGAGGAAGTGCTCGAACACATTGTCCCAGTACTCGGCCGCGAAGTTGATAGTGTGGAGTTTCATCCCCAGCTTGTCGCAGACGGCCTTGGCATCAGCCAAATCCTGGGCGGCAGAGCAGTACTCGTCCGTGTCGTCTTCTTCCCAGTTCTTCATGAACAAGCCTTCGACCTGATATCCCTGCTGCTGGAGCAGGTAGGCCGAGACGGAAGAATCCACGCCGCCGGACATGCCGACGATCACCTTGATTTGGCTGTTGTCTGTCATTAGTCGAAGTTACCAGTTCGTTTAAACGGGGCATATTCTACCAGAGTTTTGCGCCCCCGGTCACATATCCATGCCGCAGTTCCCATCAGGAGCCTGATAGCAGGAAATCGTTTTTCTGTTGTTGGCCTTTGTCACCGAAAAAGAGTGTCAAATGGCCTCAGATAAAGGCCTTGAGGGCCGAGAGTGGCAGCCGTGTCCCCGCCAGATAATCCTGAATGCACTGCCATACCAAGGGGCTGCGCAGGGCCGGTTTGCATTCCGCTATTTCTTCCAGAGTGAGCCAGTGGCAAGCCAGCACATCACCGTCAGGATCCTCTGGATGGTGTTGACCGGGCGCTTTTTCAAGGTCGAAGATGATGGCGGTGCGCACATAGGTGGCCTCGCTGTCGGCCGGTTTGAACAGATAGGTGCCAAGCCAGGCGGTCGGCGTGGCGGTCAGACCCGTCTCCTCTTTGAGCTCGCGGCAAGCCGCTTCAAGCAGGTTTTCTCCCGGCTCCACATGGCCGGCGGGTTGGTTGAAGCGGCGCTGGCCTTTTATCTCCTCTTCCACCACCAGAAAGCGCCCCTGCCACTGCACCAGGGCGGCGACCGTCAGGCGCGCCTCCATGCGGGCGTGACTGGTGGTCGATTGCTCTGCCTGATTGCTCATCATGACTCCTTGTCGTTGCTATTGGGATTGCCCGCTCGGGCCGGTCGGCGTGCCGTTCCTCGACCACTGCTGCGGGGTTTGCCGCTGGTCGGGTTTGAAGTTGAACGCTCGGTTGGGTGAGTGGTGCGGGGGCGCTCGTCCCGTCTCGGCTGGCTGGGCCGCCGTGGTGCCTCCCCTGTCGGTTTGGCCGGTTTGGCGGTATGAGCGCCTGAACGGGATGAGGAGGGACGTGGGCGGCTGTTGGAGAGCGGCGCCAGCTCGGGGGCGGGCAGGCTGCGGCTCTCGCCGGGTGCCAGTCCATCGAGGGTCCAGTCACCGATGGCGTAGCGAATAAGGCGCAGGGTGGGGTGGCCGATATGGGCGGTCATCCGCCGCACCTGTCGGTTGCGTCCCTCGATGATTTTGATCTCCAGCCAGCTGGTGGGGATCTCCTTGCGCTCGCGAATGGGCGGATTGCGCGGCCACACCGCAGGTTCATCCATGATGCGCGCCCCGGCGGGCAGGGTCATGCCGTCATTGAGCTCCACCCCGGCGCGAAGGGCGGCCAGTTTCTCCTCGCTCGGGATCCCTTCCACCTGCACCCAGTAGGTCTTGGGGGTCTTCTCCCCCGGCTGGGTGAGGCGCGCCTGCAGCTTTCCATCGTTGGTGAGCAGCAGCAGCCCCTCGCTGTCGCGATCGAGCCGCCCTGCGGCGTAGATGCCGGGCTCTTTGATGTAATCCTTGAGAGTCTCGCGGCCCGCCTCGTCGGTGAACTGGCAGAGCACCATATAGGGCTTGTTCAGCAGGAGCAATTTGCGATCCGCTGGGGCCAGCTCCGGTTTGCGGGGGGAAGCATGGCGGGGGGCTGCTGGTTTGGCCGCCGTGCGCGGGGCGTTATCGCGCGGCGCACGGATGACAGAGAGACGGGAGCGGGGAGATTTCATCGGATACACACTTCAGACAGACGATGGCAGCGAGTGTACCACAGGGTGCTGAGGGCAGGATGAATGGCTGGGGTTTCAACAAACAGCGCCCAGAGCTAATTCGCCTAGCGCAGCAGGCTCTCGATTTCGCCTAGCTCAGCAGGCTCTCGATCACGATAGCCTGACGGGCGGGGGCCGAGCCTGCCTGCAACAGAGCGTGGCTGACCACATCCTCGATCATCGCCTGCGCCAGTCGGGTGAGGGGGCGCAGAGTCTCCCGCCCGCAGCCGGTCGGCACCGCCAGCAGAATAATGGTCTGCACCTGCCCGATTTGAGAGCCCCACTCGATGGGCTCCTTGCAGCTAAGCAGAGTCAGCGCTGGCTGGCTGATCCCTTCGCTCAATACATGAGGCATGGCAAGGCCGGGGCGGATGATGGTGGCCGAGACCTGCTCGCGCCGCTCTACCGCAGCGGTCAGTGTGGCGCGGTCGGTGACCAGTTCGACGGGCAGCAGATCGATCAGATGCTCGAGCGCTTCGGCTTTGGTCAGCGGTTCGGGGTTGTAGGCCAGCTGGCGCAGGGCAAAATGGTAGTCGGGCAGGGCGTTGGCCAGTCGCAACTCCGCCAGCGCGGCGGTGCGCGGGCGCACCAGTGGTTGACCCAGTTCCCCGCACCAACAGGTAAAGGCCATGTGGGCCAGCTCGGCATCGCACCCTTCAATCTGCAACTGGCAGAGATCGCCGGGTTGGGTGGCGAGGGTCAACAGGGAGAGCTGGTTGCTGGCGGCAACGATCTGGCGCCGGGTGAGGTTGGCGCAGCGGATGGTGGATTTGAACATCCTCGCCAGCCGGTTCAACTGCTTGGCCTGGGTGATGCTCAACCCCTGCTGGCAGTAGAAGGTGATTTCGCGGGTCAGCATCAGGCCGGGATCGGCAGGGCCTTGAGTACGGCGTTGGCATCCAGCAGCACGGTTTCCAGTCTCACCTGATGGATGGTGCAGCCGAGGAAGCGCTCTTTCTGCTCAATCTCGATATCGGAGGCAATCAGCACCAGGTCGGCGCTGGCAATATCGCGGGCGGTCAGCATGTTCTCCATGCCCATGGCGCCCTGAGTCTCGACCTTGATCTTGAGTCCCAGCCCAGTGGCGGCTTTTTGCAGGGCATCGGCAGCCATATAGGTATGGGCGATACCGGTCGGGCAAGCGGTGACGGCGACGATCTTCATCTGCTCTCTGTGATGCTGACAAGGGGGAGCAACAAGATAGCGCCAGTGGGGGGCTTTTACCAAAAGCGCATATGAAAAGTGGGATCTTGATGGGGATATGCCTGCCCCTTGAACGGTAGTGCAGGCTCATGCCGGGCCAGCCGGAAGTGGTTTTTCCCCAAACAACAAGGGCCACCCCTGTGGGTGGCCCAGATCAATCTGCGTCTGTTGTTATGGCTATCAGGCGGTCTGGGCAGCCAGCTCGGCGGCTTTCAGTTCGCGCTTGATGCGGCGGATCTTGCGCTCCTCGGCGACCGCGACACAACCCATCAGCACCAGACAGGCGGCGGCTGCGATATCCAGCGCCGCGAAGGTGCCGGTCCAGCCGGTCAGACCGAAGATGGGGGTGCCATCGGCGATCATGCCCAGACCCAGTTTGGCGAAGCTGTCACCAATCAGGTAAGCGAAGGTGCCCTTGACGCCATCGGCTACGCTGATGCCCTGCTTGGGGACGAAGCCCACGGCGGCGACGCCGATCAGCAGTTGCGGGCCAAACACCAGGAAGCCCAGGGTGAACAGGGAACCCAGGAACATAAACTGGGTGGTCGCATGCTGGTAGAGACCCAGGGTGGCGATGATCAGCGCCAGTGCCACACAGGCAACCAGACCACGACGGCCGTTGGCCAGATCGGAGAGGTAACCCCACATCAGGGTGCCGACCAGAGCGCCCACTTCGAAGAAGGTAAAGCCCTGAATAGCCACGTCTTTGGAGAATCCCAGCTCCTGGTGTGCATAGACGGTGGACCACTGGTCGATACCGATACGCACCACGTAGAGGAAGATGTTGGCAAAGCAGAGCAGCCAGATCACCTTGTTGAGCAACACGTACTTCACGAAGATCTGCCACTTGGTCAGCTTCTGCTCTTCGGTAGCGATATCCTCTTCGCTCGCCACTTCGTCAAACAGCTCTTCCACCTTGCCAAGACCATAGGCTTCCGGTGAATCGCTACCAAAGCGCAGGCCGATAAAGCCGACGATCAGCGCGATGATGGAGGGGAAGATAAACATGCCGAGCACGTTGCCATCGAACAGGTAGTTGGCACCGAACAGCGCCACACCGGCTGCACCTGCACCGCCCACGTTGTGGGAGAGGTTCCACATACCCAGATAGGTGCCGCGCTTGTTGCGAGGGGTCCACTTGGTGATGGTGGAGTAACTGCACGAACCGCCACAGCTCTGGAAGAAACCGCTCAGGGCGTAGAAGAAGATCATGAAGTAGAGGCTGAAACCGGTGCCGCCCATGCTGGCACTGAAGCCCAGCATGCAGAGTGCGGAGAGGATCAGCATCAGCGGCAGGAACTGCTTGGTGTTCTTGCCGTCGGCATAGTAGGAGACGATGGTCTTGCCCACCCCGTAGGTGATGGAGAAGCCAAGGCCGATCATGCCGAGCTCGGTCATGGAGAGACCGTACTCCTGGATCATGTCATTTTGCGCAATGTTGAAGTTCTTGCGGATCAGATACATGGTCAAATAGCCAATAAATACAACCAGATAAGATTGCATAAACGGCTTGAACCAGAGCTTGCGCCGGGCTTCGACCGGCAGGTCCAGGGTGGGGACCCGGACCTGTTGGAGCAATTTCAACATCTTCGTTCATCCTCTGCGAGATAGACGGTATTTCCGCCGCGCCCCTCATTTGTAGATAGGTTGTTCGAGGTCACGCCACGGAAGGGGGAACGGAACGTCGGGGCTGTCAGCCGTTGCTGCGCTCGACGCTCCATCCATATAAACCCGGGCCCGGCACGGGATGACGGGGCGCATTGCCCGTCGCGGTGCGGGTCACGACATCAGGTGGGGTGACTCTAATAAGAGGGGCAAAAAATGGCTTGAGAGCCATCCCTAGTGGGGCTAGGAAATTTTCCTAGTTTTTGCGCTTTCGCGGACAAAGCGTGAGAAACATCACACCGCTGACGCCAGATTGCTGCCATTTCAGCCAGTTTGGCGCTTTGTGTAAGGTCTGGGCTGAGGAGGGGAGAGGTCAGAAGGGAGCCAAGGAAAGGCAAGGAGAGAGGTGAAGGGATAGACGAGGAAGAGTGCTTATCGACCACTATTTCTCGGGGGGCGATATTGGGAAATACGGCTCGCCAGCCATCCCAAAAACAAGAGGCCACCCCGTGGGGTGGCCTCTTTTATGCTCTACGAGCCGCGATGGCGAGGGGCTCTCAGGCCGCCTTGGCCAGGGTCACCTCGTCACTCTTCTTGACCCGCAGTTTTTTCAGGGCAACCGCGACCACGCCTGTGACGATGGCACCGCAGATCATGCAGAGCAGGGCCAGCAGCGGCTTGTTGACGGCGCCCAGCAGGGCCACGATGGGGCCACCGTGGGCAACGCTGTTGGTGATGCCGAACAGGAAGGCCATCACAGCGGCGGTCATGCTGCCCAGAATGTTGGCCGGGATCACGGCCAGCGGGTCACGGGCGGCGAACGGAATCGCCCCTTCGGAGATACCCACCAGACCCATGGCACCGGCGGCTTTGCCCGCTTCGATTTCAGAAGCATCGAAGATACCGAGCTTGCGACCGAGCACGGTCGCCAGCGACATGCCAAGGGGCGCAGCCGGGATGGCGCAGGCCATGGCACCCATAAACTGGGTCTGACCGGAGGCGATCATGCCGACGGAGAAGAGGAAGGCCACCTTGTTGACCGGGCCACCCATATCAAAGCCGGCCATACCACCCAGCACGATACCCAGCAGCACCAGACTGCCACCGCTCATGGAGAGCAGCATGGCGTTGAGGCCGGTCATCATGTCGGCAATCGGGGCACCGATGATGAAGATGAAGACCGCAGCGATAAAGAGCGACCCGACGATGGGGGCGATCAGGATCGGCACCAGCGGCTGCACCATCTTGTGGTACTGACGGGTGGCGATCCAGCGCACCAGATAACCGACCAGGAGGCCCGCAATGATGGCACCGATAAAGCCGGTACCGGCATCCGCGCCGTAGAAGCTGCCGTTGTTGGCGATCCAGCCGCCGATAAAGCCCGGTGCCAGCGCCGGACGATCGCCGATGGCGTAGGCGATATAGCCCGCCAGTATGGGGATCATCAGGGTGAAGGCGGCCACGCCCACGTTGAGGATCTGGTTCCACATGCTCCCTTCCGGGATCTGCATGCCGCTCGGGGTCGGGTTGCCGCCGATGGCCAGTGCCAGCGCAATCAACAGACCACCTGTCACTACAAACGGGATCATGTGCGATACGCCGTTCATCAGGTAGCGATAGAGATCCGAGCTGCCGCCGCTGGCGCGCTTCTCGTCACCCTTCTTCTCATCCTTGTCTGCCACATAGGCGGGGGCTTTCAGAGCCTGCTCAATCAGACCCTTGCCATCCTTGATGGGGGCTTTTACGCCGGTCTTGATGAGGGGCTTGCCAGCGAAGCGGGCCATGTCCACCTGCTTGTCGCAGGCAACCACGATGGCGGTGGCGCGGGCGATCTCGTCTGCGGTCGGGCTGTTCTTGACGCCGATGGAGCCGTTGGTCTCCACCTTCACCTCATAACCCAGCTCCTTGGCGGCGCGCTCCAGCGACTCGGCAGCCAGATAGGTGTGGGCGATTCCGGCCGGGCAGCCGGTGACACCGATGATAAAGCCTTTGCTGGTGGTCGGTGCCGCGCTCTGCTCCTCTTTCTTGGCCAGCAGCAGCGCCAGCGCATCGGCCGGGGTGTTGGCCGCCAGCAGTTTGGCGATAAAGCCCTCTTCGATCAGCTTGGCGGAGAGCTCGGCCAGCACCTCGATATGGTGGTTGGCGCCGCCATCGGGGGAGGCGATCATGAAGAAAATATGGGACGGCTTGCCATCTTCGGCGCCGTAGTCGATGCCGTTGCGGCTGATGCCGATGGCGACCGCCGGGTTGCATACCGCCGCACTCTTGGCGTGGGGCAGGGCCACGCCCTCTTCAAAGCCGGTGTTGCCCAGCTCTTCGCGGGCCCACAGATCCTTGATAAAGGCCTGCTCGTCGCTGACCTTGCCTTGCGACGCCAGCAGGCGGGCCATCTCGGTGAAGACCTCTTCCTTACGCGTCGCTTTCAAATCGAGGTTGATCAGATGTTCATTGATCAAGGTGGTGATCATGGCGCTCTCCCCGCTTCCGGTGACGGAAGCTATGCGTGAGTACGTATCGACGTACTGGATAAAAATGACCTGATCATTATCGCGGCTCGCCCGTACCCTCCCTATCGGACAAATGTGCTAATCACTGGATTTTTGTGCGAAGAAAAACGAGATGTGATGAAGATCCCGTTTTCAGGCAGGACTCGCCATTTTCAGCCGACCATCCATTTTTTCTTTAAAAACAGATAAATGAATTGATGTCAGGCTCACCGTCAGGTTTGTAATGCGCCATGTCAATAAATTAATCATCAGCAGGGTCTGGATTTATATGTGGTTAAACGGTGCCATCAGATGTGACCCTTCTCACAAAAAGTCGCCATTTCGCCGGGCGGATTAGGATTTTTATGCGCCATTTCTCCCCCTGCCTTTTGCCCTCGCGAATAGCGGGTTGGCGCGCCCTGGAATGATGCCAGGGCGAGCTTTAATGAGTCCCCAAACCTCTTCGTTGGAAAAAATAGTTTGTTGCATATGCCATAAACTGAGCGTATACATGGCATATGCCAATTACGGCGGCATCATGATCAGACGCTTATCGAGCCGAATGATGCGTGACTAAACCAGTAAAAGTTGATGCGTACGGCTCTTCATCTGGTTGCTGCAAGAGGCTGGGAACATGGCCATGCCAACCGGCAAGCCTGCGGGAAGATCCTGAACAAGGGGACTAATGCAGAGTGGCAAGGGGCAGGGCCGGAATATCAACAGTGATAGCAGGAGGTCAAATGACCATCATCACAGCCATTCCGATGAATGACGACCATATCGCAGGACATTTTGCCAAGGCAGAGCGCTTTGTATTCGTAGATGAACAGGGGAGCACCCTGGCAGAGATCGCCAATCCGGTGGCTGGCAACGAGTGCAAAAGTGCGTTGGCGGAGCTGCTTCAGGCGCAGGGAGCCCGTCGTATCGTGCTGAAAAATATCGGTAGCAAGATGCTTGGCAAGCTGCTGGGCAGTGGGCTTGCCGTCTATCAGGCCAGTCAGGGGCGTCTCGCTATGGCTGACATGCTGAGCAATGAGTCGGGCAATCTGACCGAGCTGACATCCGCTGAACAGGGCAGTGCATCGCGCTGCGCCGAGGGGGCTGGCCATCACGGCAAGGGAAGCCGTCAATGCGCTCCCCGTGGCCGCCTTGGCAAAGGGGGTTGCTGCAAGTCAGCCTCCGGACAACAGCAGGGCTGTCAGGGTAACCGTCAGCGCAACCACAAGAAATGTTGTGAAGAGTAAGCACTACCGCTAGGCCGAACTGGAGGGGAACGTTGATGGAAAACCTGAATCAAGAGGGTAAGCAAATCCCCTCCATAACCAAGATTGCACATATGCCTGTCACACTCTTTTCAATCATCATGGGGCTGACGGGGGCGGCGATTGCCTGTCGCAAGGCATTTCCGGATCTGCTGCTGTTGCAGTCGGCAGGGTTCCTGTTCGGGTCTTGTCATCCCTGCTACTGGCGACGTTTCTGGTGATGTATGGCTGGAAAATCCTCAGACACAATGACGAGTTCCTGCATGAGCTGAAACACCCGGTCAGGATCAATTTCTTCCCGACCATCTCAATCAGCTTGCTGCTGCAATCCGCCTACTGGGCCAGCTGGCATGATGCAGCGCTGGCCCTCTGGTCGGTGGGAGCCAGCTTGCAGTTGCTCTTCACCCTCTACATCATGAGCAACTGGATCCATCGCGACCATTTCACAATCACCCACACCAACCCGGCATGGTTTATACCGATTGTCGGCAATATCGTGGTGCCCCTAGGTGGCATGCCGCTTGGCTTTCACGAGATCAGCCTGTTCTTCTTCAGCATTGGTCTTATTTTCTGGTTCTCTCTGCTGACCATAGTGCTCTATCGGCTGTTCTTTCATGAGAGCCTGCCCGAGAAGCTGATGCCCACCATGTTTATTCTGCTGGCACCGCCCTCCATCGGATTTATCTCGTATAGCGAAATAGCCAGCTCCGGCGATCTGTTTGCCCATGTCATTTATTATTTTGCGCTGTTTGTATTTATCTTGCTGATGTACAACACCCTCACTTTTTTGAAACTGAAATTCTTTCTCTCTTCGTGGGCGTACTCATTTCCACTGGCGGCATTTTCCGCAGCCTCGGCCATGTTTGCCGACGCAACCGGGAATATCATTCCATATTATCTGGCCAAAATAGTGGTGTGTGCCCTGATTGTATTGATCATCTGGTTAATCAGCATGACAGTGCAGTCATTCTATAAAGGTGAGATTTTCACACCGGAGAAATAACGTGATGAAAAATTATCGAGAGATCAATAAAGAACAACACCAGCTTGGCTCTGCTTATCGCAAGAGCAGCCCGGATACCATGAATGCGTTTATTGCGCTGCACAAAGCCGTTATGAAAGAGGACGAGGCGCTGGCGCTGAAATATCGGGAAATGATCGCCCTCGGTATTGGTATCGCTTCCCGCTGCGATGGCTGCATTGCCGCCCATGTTGCCGGGGCCGTGAAGGCCGGTGCTTCGCGAGCGGAACTGATTGCCACCGTGGATGTCGCGGTATTGATGGGAGGCGGCCCCTCCATCATCTATGGCACCCAGGCACATGCCGCCATCGAAGAGCTGCTCTCCTAGCACTCTGTTCTCAACATGCGAGTGGCCAAATAGCGAGTGAATAGATCAAGTGGATGAATATCAATCAGAGAACTATCAACAGACCATGATGTCCCACGCCCGTTGCATGGTGTGTGGCACTCATAACCCGGATTCACTGGGAATTCGCTTTTATCAGGGGGAGGAAGGGACGACGGAAGGGCTGTTTATTGCCAACCAGCGCCATCAGGGTTACAGCGATATTTTGCATGGCGGCATGACCAGCACCCTGCTCGATGCGGTGATGACACATGCGTTGCTGCAACGGGGAATAAGAGGATTAACAGCGGAGCTGAGCGTTCGTTTTATTGCTCCCATCGATATTGGCAGCCAAGTAGCGCTGTCGGCCAGAATAGTCGACCAGCGTCACGGTATCTATCGCCTGAATGCCGTAGCGTCGGTCGGCGGGATGATTGTTGCAAAAGCATCGGCCAAATTTATCAAGCCGAAAGCCAATAACAGGAGTTAGCGTGATGAAAAAAGAGAGTGTGGTTTTACCAGAAATGGATATCGGTATTTCAGCCGCCGATCGCAAGAAAATTGCAGATGGATTGTCGGCACTGCTTGCCGATAGTTACACCCTTTATTTGATGACCCACAATTTTCACTGGAACGTAACCGGCCCGCAGTTCAACAGCCTGCACAATATGTTTATGGATCAATACACCGAGCAGTGGAATGCGCTGGATGTTATCGCCGAGCGGATCCGCGCATTGGGCTTCCCCGCACCCGGCACATATAAGGAGTTTGTCCGTCTCTCCTCCATTGAGGAGGTCGAAGGGGTTCCCTGTGCCAGTGAAATGCTCAAACATCTGGTGTTGGCGCAAGAAGCCACGGCGAGAACCGCCAGAAAACTGTTCGATCTGGTCGATGCCGTCAATGACCAACCCACTGCCGATGTGCTGACCCAGCGCATCGATATTCATGAAAAAACCGCCTGGATGCTAAGAAGCATGCTCTCCTGATGACACGGGGCTGCCATATTCTGTGGCAGCCCGATCCTCCCTTACCTGTTTGGTCCAACCGAGCCTTTTGGTTGCTGTCGTTTGGTTCGATAGCGATGCACGAGCCAGTCAATTCCCGCCATTGCCGCCGCGACGCCAATCATGATCAGAGTGAGGCGGCCGCCCTCCTGCCATGAGAGCAAATCCAGATAAAAGTCCTGCCGAATAAATTCTGGGATCAGGCCGATAGGCAAGGTAATAGCCAGATAGGATATAAATTTTCTGAAAAACATATGGTCAGGTTTTGGAGTCTATTTGTATTGGTCCATCAAGTTTCTTGTTAGCTGTTAACGGTCAGTTGAGATAGCTATTTACCTCTGCCCGAGTCGTGAAACGGTGCTTGTCGTTTGGGAATCGATCAAACAGCTCGCGATGGAAGTGGCGGGAGCTTTTACTGGCTCGCTGCCCATATTCCGATGCCCACACCAGCAGTTGTTGAAAGTTCTTTTCCGCTGCCACTGCATCCCGTTGCCTGGCACTTTGTGATCCGCGCGATAGCAGTGAATCACGGCATACCGACCAGTCGAGATCCAGAAAAAGCAGGGTATCGGCGGCATCAAGCAGTTGCTCGGCCAGGGCACCAAATACCCCTTCGACCACCCATGATGGCTCTTGAGCAAAGGTTTGAATGGCATAGTCAATCTCATGCTGGGGCCGTTTTTTGTTAAACCCGCCCGGTTGCCAGATAATGGTGTCCAGATTGACCTCGCGGATAGTTAACTGCTCAGCCAATCTAGCCGCCAACCAGCTCTTGCCCGATCCAGAGTTGCCAATAATCAGAATACGTTTCATCTATGAGCGCTCTTTTCTGGAACAGATATCTGGAAGCTGGAAAGTCGATGTGGCTCCGAGCATATCCGAATACGAATCGCTAAGCTAACTTACACTCTAGCAAGTTGGATTTAAAATAAAAATATCAACTCTTGAGTTGTCGAAACATATAATCTATTTCATCTTGCTCTGTTCTTATGTGAGAGAGAATTTTAGCTGGTGATTCTTGTTCTATTTTGTCGGGTTCGTCTTCATAACTTGAGTACTCATTTATATCATCCAGAAGTTCTGAGATTGAAACGTGTTCATTTATTAAATCAAAATCATCTGAAATAAGTAGTTCATAGTCGAGAGAGAGATTGTCAATTACTGATGAAGCAAATGATTCTAAGTCTACCTCGTTGTGACATTCATAAAACCCATGGGTGTTTTTAATGATGTAATTGATATCTGATTCAAGCTGTTCTCTCAACGCATTTTTAAGGTGATATTGAATTGATGGGAAAATAGCATCATCCTTAATACATTGATATATATACTCCAGCTCTCCGGCGTTGAATATACCAAGAGATATTAGACTTTTGTAAGTAGTGGTTTTTACGCCAAACTCAACTCCTGAACCTAGAATATTTGACAGTGTGTCTGACGACAGTCCTTTAGGTAATGAAATAGATGTTTCATTAAATAAGTTAATGGCGTTGGAAATGTTTATATTCTTATGTGATAAATTTCTCATGCCTAAATCAAGAGAGGTGATAAATTGTTGACTTATGTTTCCGCTGAATTTTTTAAGCATAAAGTCAATGATTTCATTAGCATCATGTTTTTTATTTTATTTGATTTTATTAAGTCCGAGTAAAATTTAACAACAAGGTTGTTATTTAGGCTGTTAATTAGTTTCTTTGCTTCAGATATGCTACTTATTTTATCTATGACATAGTCTGTTACAGATGGGTTGAAGTGAGTGTAATATATTAAATCATTGCTTATGTGACGTAATAGAATTGAGCCACATACTAATCTTGATGTATGAAAAAAGTCTTTAGGTTGGTTTGTTGTCGATGTGAAGTTATATTCAGTAAGGCCTTGCTCATATGCCACTTCAAGTTCTTGTTCTGATATTTTCCCTCCAGCTGCAATGCAGATTTTTACTAAAATTCTAGCCTGTTCATCAAGTTGAACTGTATAACAATGATCCCAAATTTGATCTGGATGTTCAAGATTATCGTACACAAACTGAGAAAGTGATTTTTCATTTTTGTTTTCTAAGTTCATGGTAAATGCGATCAGTCTAGGATTGAAGTTTCTATGATTTATAATCTTATTGTAAAATCCATCATTTATTATATCTTCTTTCCACTCTAATGGAAGGGGACTATGCCATAGATGGTTATAAAGAATTTTTGCTTTTGTTAGTTTAGAGTAACTGTTGATATTTACGATATATTGGCGCGAGGTAAGTTTAAATGAACGATAAGACTGGCTCATAACTTCCGCTTTGTGAATTATATTTGTCCTCGAAGTTAGAATTAGTCTCTTGTTGGGTTCGTTTTTTAAATGCTCTATTATTTTTACAATATTGTTATCTTGGCTTCCTGAAATGACACTGAAGTAATTAGAACCAAGGAAATCATCAAAGTAATAGATGGTTTTTTCTTCTGGATTGCTAAAGTTGAAAGGATGGTTAGTAACATCCCCTTCGATTACTTCAACGGTATAGCCTCTTTTCATATGTACTTGACATAAATATTCAGCTAGCGTGGTTTTTCCTACACCAGGCTCACCAGAAAGAACGACAACATGTTCGCTATTTAATGATGACAGTGCAGGATGAATATCTTCTGTCATAACAAAAGTTTTATTTATTTTATTCAGTCGCGACAACAGTATAATTTCACGAGATTTAATTGCTGGGTGAAGAAAAAGTTGTAAAACATTTGAGCTCTCAGACCATAGTTTATACCATCGAATTAGTACATCTTGGTTATGTCGTAATAGCGAGTTAAGGTCATCATTTCCAATGATGTCTGAGACATCAAGATTCACTCCCGAAAATGCACTTTTAATTTTATCTTTGTTATTTGGGCTAAGATTCAATGATGTAACGAAAACATATCTTTCTGGGTTGAGCTCTTTTACTTTTTGGACTTCGTTAAGAGCTATTTCTCTGAGTAGCTTATCGACACCTGATTTACGATAATGCTTTGATTGAATAATTATAGTTCCATTTATTGTACTTGAACGGCCATCAATTCCAAAATCACGGCCAGGTTTAAATGATTCAATTTCCCAACCATAAGCACATGAAAGTAGATCATTGACAAAGTCTTCAAATTCAATGTCGGTAAGTTCTTCGAATGTATATTTTTTCATGGTTTGAGCATTTTTTTAAATGGTTGAGTCTATTTTTGAATGGAAATGTATAAATTTTATTCGAGAAGATTAGTTTATTTGATTTTTTTAAAAAGAAAGTTATTTATTGCCAGCCTTTAGTTAGAAACCCTAAACATTAATTATTTCAAGCCATAGGTTATATTAGTTAAGCGTGATCAGGCGAGCGCGAGGGATTTATCACTAGATCAATTTATTGCAGACACGCTACCGCCCGTGGATTACAGCCTCCAGCCTGCTATGGTTATCCGGCGATGTGGGGGGATGGCGAAACGGCTGCACAGGGTTATCTCTGCAAGAGTGGTTGCCAAGTGAGGCATATTAATCGAGTGAGGGGTAGGGTGAAACCGCAGTCGGGCAAAAACCTGCCAAGGATCAATAAATTACTTATTAAGTGGCTGCTATCGGTTCGCTTGGCACAGCAACCGCAGGCAGAGCTTCATCTCTTGCCGGATACAACCGCCACTCAATACTCCAGAAACTTCTCGCCGCAGCGTTCGCAGATCAGATGTTTTACATGGGTGGCCTGATAGGCGAGGGTCTGGCCGAATACCGCATTGGTCAGGCTGCTGGAGCGAAAGGCTTGCCAGAAGGTTTTGCGTGGATCCTTGGGCATGATGTCCTGGCTGTGATCGCGGGCGACCAGCACCACGATATGGCGGGTATGCTCGCCGCATTTGTCACAGCGATGGATTTCACTCGGCGGATTCTGGTCGTGCGGGTTGCTCATAAATGGGCTCGTGCAGAGAGGGGGCCCCCATCATATTCCTCTCCACTTGGCTCTCAACCTTTCTGGTCGAGGGCGTGTGCCGGTTGTGAACAGGATCACCTTTTGTGGCGTAACGCAGACTTGGCCGTGGTGGCAGCCTTTGCGACGTGCTTGTGAGAGGGGATGCCCATGCTGGCCAATACCCGGGCGGCGTTCTCTTCACAGGGCATCTCGTCGGGTTTGGACTCCACCAGCCGGATCAGGGTCTGCAACTGCTGCTTGCTGTGGGCAAGTCTGGCCTCCAGCGCCTCTATGTCGTTCACCTTGGCCTTGAGTGCCGCCAGCAGCGGGGCGTGTTGCCAGGTGCTGATATCCGCCGGTACCAGCTGCTTGATCTCGTCGAGGGAGAAGCCTGCCTGTTGTGCCTGGCTGATGATAGTCAGCAACGGCACTGTCTCGGGTGGGTAGTCGCGATAGCCGTTGGCCCCCCGTTGCACCTTGTTGAGCAGGCCCCTGGCTTCGTAAAAGCGGATAGCCGAGGCCGCCATGCCGGTCTGTTTGGCCAGTTCACCGATCTTCATCTTGCCTCCTGGGCTGCAGGTTGATGGCCCCTGACGTTAAGGCTGAGGGGCGGGTGCCGGGAGATTCTAGGGTTAAAGCTCACTTGAATGTCAACGGCCCTGAGCAAGCAAGGGTTGGGTGGATAGCCTTTCCTTGGTCGTAGCGGCATCTCGACAAAGGGCTTGACCTTCAAGTCAGCTTCAAACTTATGGTGGGGCCCTCACTACTGAGGAGATCGCCATGAACCCATTTACTCCCCTGACCCTGCCAAATGGCAGCCAGCTTATAAACCGCCTCGCCAAGGCAGCCATGGAAGAGAACATGGCTGACCGTGATCATGCCCCCTCCGAGGCGCTGATCCGCCTCTATCGCACCTGGGCTGAGGGCGGCGCTGGCCTTATCATCACTGGCAATGTGATGGTGGATGGACATGCCATGACGGGAGCGGGGGGCGTGGTGCTCGACACCCCGGCGCTATCCCCACAGCTGGCCGGGCGTTTCAGGGCCTGGGCCGAAGCGGCCAAAAGCGGGGGCGCCCAGATCTGGATGCAGATCAACCACCCCGGTCGCCAGATGCCGGCGGCGCTGGGGCAACCTACCCTGGCACCTTCCGCCGTGCCCATGGCGCTCGGCAGTTTCTCCAAACAGTTCTCTCCGCCCAGGGCCATGAGCGAAGCCGATATTGCCGAGGTGAAAGCACGCTTTATCAATACGGCGCTGTTGGCACAGCGTCTCGGCTTTGACGGAGTGCAGATCCACGCTGCGCACGGTTATCTGCTAAGCCAGTTCCTCTCGCCGCTCACCAACCAGCGCCACGATCGTTGGGGCGGCAGCCTTGAGAATCGTGCCCGCTTGCTGCTGGAGATAGTGCAGGGGATCCGTGAGCAGGTGGGGGAGCGCTTCTCGCTGTCGGTCAAACTCAACTCCGCCGACTTTCAGCGTGGCGGCTTCAGTACCGAAGATGCCAAGGCTGTGGTCGACATGCTCAACCCGCTCGGGGTGGATCTGGTGGAGCTCTCCGGTGGCAGTTACGAGGCGCCCGCCATGCACGGTCAGGCCCGCGATGGCCGCACCCTGGCGCGGGAAGCCTATTTTCTGACGTTTGCCGAAGAGATAGTGGGTGCCGCTCATATGCCCGTGATGGTGACCGGGGGGATCCGCCGTTATCCGGTGGTGGAACAAGTGCTCGGCAGCGGAGTGGCGGTCGTTGGCATGGCCACCGCGCTTGCCATCGCCCCGGATCTGCCTGCCAGATGGCGCCGTGAGCAGGCGGCAAGCGCCGAGCTCAGACCCATCCCCTGGCGCAACAAGGTGCTGGCTTCGGTAGGTTATATGGCGATGGTGAAATATCAGCTGCGGCGGCTGGGCCGAGGTCAGCCGAGCCACCCAAAGGTTGCACCATCGCTGGCGCTGGCTTGCCAACAGTGGCAAACCCTGCTTGGCAACGCCCGCTATCGGCGCTGGATCAAGGCGCAGGAAAAGTGAAGAGAGGGTGATTCGCAGGCGGGCGAGCCAGCCAGGCCAGCTTAGGCCGATGCCCGCTTCTGCGGTTTGTTGGTGAGCGGTGATGATATGGCGGGTGGGGGCGAGCTCGGGCTTGCCCAGCCAGCTCAGGCAGACTCCCGCTTTTGTAGATTGGGGGTGATGATATGGCGGTTGGGGGCGAGCTCGGGTTGCTGCATCCGGGTCAGCAGTCGTTTTGCCGCCTGACGGCCGATTTCGCGGGCCGGTGAGCTGACAAAGGTAAGGGCGGGGGAGGTCAGTTCGGCCTCCGCCACATCGTCAAAGCCGAGCAGGGCCACCTGCTGGCCGATGTAGTTGTCCTTGCCCACGGTGCGGCCGCTCGCCTCGACACCATAGATGGCGCCGAGCGCCACCTCGGGGTAGTGGCAGAGCACGGCGGTCACCTTGGGGTGCTGGTGCAGCAGCTGGGCGATGGTGTCGGCTGCGCTGCGCTGGGTGCGCTCGCACTCGAGTACCCACTCCGGTTTGAAGGGCAGGCCATATTGCAGCAGGCTGGCGCAGTAGCCGCCGATCCGCTCGGCGCGGGTGAGGGAGTCGGCTCGCCCGCCGACGTAGGCGATATGGCGGTGGCCCTGCTCGATAAGGTAGGTGGTGGCCTGCTTGGCGGCGTGGGTGTTGTCGGGGCCGATAAAGTCGACGTCATCCCGATAGTAGGAGCGGGCGGCGCACACCACCGGCAGTTCGGAGTCGAGCAGGGTCTCCAGGGTTTTGGCCGCCGCGCCGCGCACCGGATTGAAGATGATGCCCGCCACCCCCTGCCGTGACAGGGAGTGGATGCTCTGCTGCAGCCGCTCCGGGCTGTGGCCGCACTGGGTCAGAAACAGCAGATAGCCCTGCTGCTCCAGCACCTCGCTCACCCCGGCGGTCACCTCGGTATAGAAGGGGTCGGTGATGTCGCGCAGGATCAGCCCCACCAGATTGGATTGCTGGCTGCGCAGGTTGGCGGCGGCGCTGTTGGGCACGTAGTCGAGCTCTTTTATCGCCTGCTGCACCCGCTCGGCGGTGGCCGGCGAGATACGCCCCTTGCCGTTGAGCACCATGGAGACGGTGGTGACCGACACTCCCGCCCGCTGGGCGACATCGGTGATCTTGGTGGCTTTGGCAGAGAGGGATTTGGGCGACATAGGGCGAACGGACGACGGACAGTTGAAAGCGAGGCCCCAGCATACCTGCTCAGATGCTCAAGTGAAACGTTACATCACCATTGGGCCGATCCGGCTCACAAATTTGGATCCTGCTGCCAGCCAGCCCCCTTATTCTGTGATCCTGTCGGCACTTGTAAGTTGATAAAACGTTTTATCATCCAGCAAAACCTGATGCTGACCCGCGCCTTTTGCTTCGAGATTGCTTCGAGATTGCCTCGAGCGGGGGAGGGTAGCCGCAGATATTGCTGTCTATTCACAAGGAGCCGTTTCATGGCCAAGCCTCAAGCCAAATCCACTATCTGGGAGTTCCTGCAGAGCCTCGGCAAGACTTTTATGTTGCCGGTCGCCCTGCTGGCCTTCTCGGGCATCCTGCTCGGTGTCGGCAGCTCGCTCACCAGCGATGCGGTCAAACAGAGCATGCCCTTCCTCGACAATACCGTGCTGCAACTGCTGTTCCTCTGGATGACCAAGGTGGGGCTGGTGGCCTTTATCTACCTGCCGGTGATGTTTGCGGTGGCCATTCCGCTCGGGCTGGCGCGAGAAGAGAAGGGGGTCGCAGCCTTTGCCGGTTTCGTCGGCTATGCGGCGCTCAACCTCTCCATCAACTTCTACCTGACCGTGGCCAACGTCATCGGTGACGCGGCGGCGGAGAAGGCCTACGGGGTGAAATCGATCCTCGGCATCAGCTCCATCGACACCGGTATTCTGGGGGCTATCATCGTCGGGGTGATCGTCGCCAAACTGCACGCCCGTTTCTACACCTACAAGATGCCCGATGCGCTCGCCTTCTTCGGCGGCGCCCGCTTCGTGCCCATCATCACTGTATTGGTGCTGGGTGTGGTCGGCTTGGTCGTGCCGTTCGCCTGGCCCTGGTTTGCTGCCGGTATCAACGGTATCGGGGCGCTCATCTCCCACGCCGGTCCCTTCGGCCCCTTCCTGTTCGGTACCGGTGAGCGTCTGCTGCTGCCGCTCGGTCTGCACCACATTCTGGTGGCGCTTATCCGCTTTACCGAAGCGGGCGGCACCCAGCTGGTATGTGGTCACGAGGTGAGCGGCGCCCTCAATATCTTCTACGCCGAGCTCTCCTGCGCCGACACCACCGGTTTCTCGGTTTCTGCCACCTCCTTCCTCTCTCAAGGCAAGATGCCTGCCTTCCTCGGCGGCCTGCCGGGCGCGGCGCTCGCCATGTATCACTGCGCCCGCCCGGAAAATCGCGGCAAGATCAAGGCACTGCTGGTCTCCGGCGTGGTGGCCTGCGTCATCGGCGGCATCACCGAGCCGCTCGAGTTTCTGTTCCTGTTCGTGGCTCCGGTGCTCTACGTCATTCACGCCATCCTGACCGGTCTGGGCTTTATGACCATGGGGCTGCTCGGCGTCACCATCGGCAACACCGACGGCAACCTCATCGATTTTCTGGTGTTCGGCGTGCTGCAGGGCACCGCCACCAAGTGGTATCTGGTGCCGGTCGCGGCGGCCATCTGGTTTGCCATCTACTACAGCGTGTTCCGCTTTGCCATCGTGCGCTTTAACCTCAAGACCCCCGGCCGTGAAATCGAGACCAGCGAGACTGCTCAGCCCGCAGGCAAGAAGGCCGGCAACAGCGGTTACAACGGTGAAATCATCCTCAACGCCCTGGGCGGCGCCGATAACATTCTGGCGCTCGATAACTGCATCACCCGCCTGCGGATGTCGGTGCAGGACATGAGCAGGGTCGATGACAAGGTACTGAAAGCAAACGGCGCCATCGGGGTGATCAAGCTCGACGAGCACAACCTGCAGGTGGTGATCGGCCCGCAGGTGCATCTGGTGAAAAACCAGCTGCAGAGCCTGATGGGGGCCTGAACCGGCCAATAAGATCCGAACGGGGGGCGCAAGCCCCCCTTGTTTGCCTCTCCCAATATGTCTCCTGTTTATGGAGGGAGAAAATTCATGCACGATATTTATGACTTCGACCATGTGGTCGGCCGCCACGGCACCTACTGCACCCAGTGGGACTATGTGGCCGACCGTTTTGGCCATGCCGATCTGCTCCCCTTTACCATCTCCGATATGGATTTCGAGACCGCCCCCTGCATTCGCCAGACGCTGGCAACCCGCCTTGAGCACGGGGTATTTGGCTACAGCCGCTGGAATCACGACGACTTCAAGGGGGCGGTGAGCAACTGGTTTGCCCACCGCTACGGGGCGAGCCTTGACCCCGAGACGCTGGTCTACGGCCCCTCGGTCATCTACATCATCGCCCAGCTGGTGAGCCTCTGGTCTGCGCCCGGCGAAGGCGTGCTGGTGCATACCCCCGCCTACGACGCCTTCGGCAATATGCTGGCCGCCAACGATCGTGTACTGCTCTCTTGCCCGCTGATAAAGGGGGAGGGGAGCTACCAGATCGACTGGGCCTGCTTCGAGCAACAGGCGGCCCGCTCCGATTGCCGGATTTTGCTGCTGTGCAGCCCCCACAACCCCACCGGCCGGGTCTGGACGCGGGATGAACTGGGCCGGATGGCCACTATCTGTCAGCGCCACGGGGTCAGGGTCATCTCGGATGACATCCATATGGATGTGAGCTTTGCCCGCTACCTGCCGTGGAGCGAGGTGGCACCGGACGATCACTGGGCGCTGGTGAGCTCGGGCTCCAAATCCTTCAATATTCCGGCCCTTGGCGGCGCCTACGCCTTTATTGCCAACGCAGCGGCGCGGACCGCCTATCTGCAGCGGCTCAAGGCGGCCCATGGCCTCTCATCGCCCCCCATTCTCGGGGTGCTGGCCCATATCAGCGCCTATCGGGACGGCGCTGGCTGGCTCGATGCGCTCAAATCCTACCTGCACGGCAATCTCGCCCATGTGGCGGCGCGGCTCAACGCGGCTTTCCCCGCCATCGACTATCGGGTGCCCGAGGGAACCTATCTCGCCTGGATTGACCTGCGCGGCCTTGGCATCGACTCCCCCGAACGGATGGATGCGCTGCAAACCTTGCTGGTGGAGAAATACCGGGTCGCCATCATGCGTGGAGACACCTACGGCCCGGAAGGCACAGGCTATATCCGCCTCAACGTCGGCTGTCCGCGTTCAAAGGTCGATCAAGGACTCGACGCTCTGATCGGCGCTCTGGGGGAGCAGGTGTAAGGCAAATCCATTCAACATGAGAAACATAACGGGGCCATCAGTGATGGCCCCGTTATGTGGGGCAATATAAAAAACCGCCCCGAAGATCCGGGGCGGTTTTTTTATTTGGTGATACCGAGACGAGTCGTCTGGGTGGGTAAGGGCTCAGCGATAGCGGCCACGTACCGAGCTGCTGGCACGGCCGGCCATCTTGATCAGGCTCTGGCGGGTGTGCAGGTGGCAGAGCGCGACGCCGAGGGCATCCGCTGCATCCGCCTGCGGGGTGGCGGAGAGTTTCAGCAGATGGGTCACCATATGCTGTACCTGCTCCTTGGCGGCGCCGCCGGTGCCGACCACCGCCTGCTTGATCTGGGTGGCGGAGTATTCGCTCACTGGCAGATAAGCGTTGACTGCGGCGACGATGGCGCTGCCCCGGGCCTGTCCCAGTTTCAGGGCCGAGTCGGCGTTGCGGGCCATAAAGACCCGCTCGATGGCAAACTCGGTGGGCTTGAACTGGGTGATGATCTCGCATACCCCGTCATAAACCTGCTTGAGGCGCTCCGGCAGCTCGCCGCAATCGGTGCGGATGCAGCCAGAGCCAAGATATTCGGCCTTGCCGCCCACGACCCGGATAACCCCGTAGCCGGTGATCCGCGAACCCGGATCGATGCCCAAAATAATGCTCATGGGTGTTGATTGCTCTAAACGCGAGTGATGGCCGCCAAGATAGCAAACTGTGGCACGTTTGGCTGTATGTCCCTGGTCAAGCGGGCAAAGATTGGCCAGCCTGCGTCGGGCGTGGCTACCCCTTGAACAATTCTATGGTGTCGCCATCCTGCAGGCTGCCGGCACCGCGCACCACCACCCGGTCCCCCTGCTTGAGGGCGCCGCTCACCGCCACCTGCTGGCTGTCGCCAAACAGCACGGTGACCGGCACCCGATTCACCTTGAGCGCCTTGCCGCTTCTCGCCACCTGATAGACCACGCTGCCATCGGTGCCGAGCACCAGAGCGTCACGGGGCAGCAGCATGCTCTGCTGATCCCCCAGTGGCAGGGCAACCCGTACCGGCGAGCCGATGATGAAGGTGCCCGCTTCCGGTTTGAGGCGCAGCTCGATGAGGCGCGACTTGGGATCGGCGCTGGCGGCTCGCTGGTAATAGACGCCGTGACCGCTCAACTGCTCCCCCTCCACCCGCAGCCGGGTTTGCGGTGCCAGCTGCTGGGCCCATAGAATGGGGGCCTGCAGGCGGATATCCGGCTGATCCGGGTTGACCAGCTCCAGCGCCTGCTCGCCCGCGTCCACATGCTCGCCGGGCTGGATGAAGTGGTTGTTCACCACCCCGTCGAACGGGGCATAGATGTGGCTGCGGCGCAGCTGTTCTTCAATCTGGTTCACCTGTATGGCGGCCAGCCGCTCGGCCAGCGCGGCCTGCTCCACATCGTAGCTGGCCTTGTCGTACTGGCTCTGGGAGGCGCTCTTTTGCTGGTGCAGTCGGGTGATCCGTTGGGATTCGGCGCGGGCGAAGCGCAAGTTGCTCTGCCATTTCGCCTGCTCGGCGCGAGCTTGCTCCAGCGAGAGGCGCAGTGCCGCGCTGTCGAGGCGCAGTAGCTCATCCCCTTTTTTGACCCGGCTGCCAAATTCGGCGATCCACTCCACCCGGCCGCTCACTTCGGCGCTGAGTGCCGCCTGCTGGCGACTCGCCACCGTGCCGCTGACCCAGATATTGGCGGCCGCATCCCCTTGGGTCACATCCGCCAGGGTCACCATCTTGCCCTGATCGGCCAATACCGGTAGCGCACTGCCTGCAATCAGCACCGCGCCAGCCAACATTCGGGTAATCATATGTGTCATCGATGAGCTCCTTGCTCAGGCCCGCTGGCGCAGGGGTTGTGGGATCGCAACCTGCTCCCCGAGACGCAGGAAGGCAGGCAACAGGATCAGGGTAAACAGGGTGCTGCAGCTCATGCCGCCGACAATGACGGTGGCGAGCCCGCGGTAAATTTCGCTCCCTTCGCTCGGGCTCAGCATCAGCGGCAGCATGCCGAAGATGCTGGTGAGACTGGTCATGGCGATGGGACGCATCCGGCTTTGCAGGGCATCGGCCACCGCCAGCTGGCGGCTCATGCCGTCCCGCTCGGCGGTGCGGGTCTGATGCACCAGCAGGATGGCGTTGTTGACCACCAGTCCCAGCAGGATGACAAAGCCGATGATGGTGAGCAGATCCATCGGCAGCGGCACCAGCAGCCCGCTCAGTTGCAGCGCCAGCACGCCGCCAACCGAGGCAAGGGGCAGGGTGAGCAGCACCAGCAGGGCATCCTTGATGGAGGCAAACACTCCCCACAGCAGCACCAGCAGGATCACCACGGCGAACAGGAAGATGGTCCCCAGATTGTCGAGCGCCTGTTGCAGGCTGTCGGCATTGCCGGCAATGCGCAGCTCGCCACCGGCGGGCAGCAGGGGGCGGATGGCGGCAAAACTGCGGTTTTTCAGGGTGTCGAGCACCTGCTCCATGGTCATGCCCGCCGGAGGTGCTATCTGCAGGCTGATGCTGCGCCGCCCATCGGCCCGGAAGATACTGGCTGGGCCCATGTCGTGCTCTACCCGCAGCAGCTCGCCAAGGGGAACGATGCGCCCGGAGGGGGTGGCCAGCGGCACTGCCTTCAGTTCGTCCGGATTGGCGGAGCTCTGCCCCATCAGCATGATGTCGAGCCGATCCTCGCCGTCGAAATACTCGCCAACCCGCAAGCCGTCGCCAAAGGTCTGGATGATGGTGGGCAAGGGCGTGCGATCCCAGCCCACTTCGGCGAGACGCCGATCTTGCGGCACCAGTTTGAGCTCGGGGGCGGTGAAGTCGAGACTCGGCTCGGGCCGGATTTGTGCTCCCGGCAGGTCCTTGCTGAGGATCCCCATGCTGGCACGGGCCGCCTGATAGAGCTCGGGCAGGTTGCCCCCCTGCAGCAGCAGGGAGACGCCGTTCTCGCTGTCAAAGCCGCCAAACAGCGACCCCTGACCGCCGAACACCCGGGTGTCGGGAATGCCTACCAGCAACTGTTTCATCAACAGGCTCTCCAGCTCCTTGATACGGTTTTCGTCTTTGGGGCGCACGCCAATCTGGGCGCCCCCCGGGTAGCGCAAGATGTAGTAGTTCTTGAGGGCAGGCTCTTTCTCCCCCTTCATGTAGGGGGCGAGGCGGGCGATCAGGGTATCGATCACCTCTTCGCGCTGGGCCTTGAAATTGACCCCGGGGGTGAAGTTCATCCAGACATCCACCGCGTCCCGTTTCACGTCCGGCAGATAGTCCATCTTGGGCAGCAGCGCCCAGGTGGCCAGTGCCGGCAGACTCATCATCAGGGTGATGACCGCCCAGCGCTGGCGTGAGGTCGAGGTCCAGCGGATCACGTGACGGGTAGTGCGCTGCCACAGCGACTCATAGGGGTCGGTCAGCGTTTCATGTCCCATCCAGCGCGCCGCCACCGCAGGCAGCACGATGACGGCGACCAGCATGGAGACTGTCACGGCGCAGGCGATGGTGAGCGCCAGATCGGCAAACAGCTGACCCTCCACATCGTTGAGCAGCAGCACCGGCAGGAAGATGGCGACCGTGGTGAGGGTGGAGGCGACCAGCGCCGTCCACACCTGACGGGTACCTTCGAGCGCTGCCTCCGCCTTGCTCAAATCCCCCCGCTCGTGGCGCCGGTAGATACTCTCCAGCACCACGATGGCGGCATCGAGCACCATGCCGACGGCAAAGGCGATGCCTGCCAGCGAGATGATATTGAGGGTGCGATCCATCACCTTGAGCAGGCAGAAGGTGAGCATGATGCTGATGGGGATGGCGAGGGCAATCATCAGGGTCGCCTTGAGTTGGCGCAGAAAGAGCCAGAGGATGGCACAGGAGAGCAGCACCCCGAGCCCCAGGTTGGCGGTGACCATGCTGACGGCGCGATTGATGTAGAGGGAGGCATCGAACGACTGCTCCATGTGCAGCCCGACCGGCTCCAGCACCTCGCGGTTGAGCTCGTTCACCCGGGCCTTGATCGCCTCAAGGGATGCCAGGGCATTGGCGCCGCTCTCCTTGAAGATCTGGGCGGCGATGGCGGTATTGCCGTTCTGGATCCGCAGCACCGGGTTCTCTTCCCGGGCCACCCTTACTTCTGCTACATCCCGCAGATAGATGGGCAGGCCATCGCGCCAGTCCACCACCTTGTCCCCCAGCGTCTCGACATCATAGCGACCGGCGAAGCGCAGCTTGTACTCCCAGCGCCCGATGTCGAGGGTGCCGGCCGACACGTCCCAGCCGGTGGTGGCCCGGCTGGCCAGCACCGGGATCTCCACCCCCAGCTCGGCGGCGCGGTAGGGGTCGAAGCGGATCTGGATCTGGCGCTCGTTGATCCCCTCGACTGCGACCGTCGAGACCCCTTCAATGCGCTCCAGCTCGGGTTTGACCCGCGCCTCGATCAACGCCTGATGATCATCGATCACCCCTTTGGCGCCGGGCAGCTGCTGGATGAAGAAGAAGGTGAGGGTGTCGTTGCTGCTGTAGTTGTTGACGTAGGGGCCGCCAATCTTGTCCGGCAATCCCGAGACCCGGTTCAATCGCGAAATCACATCGAGCTGGGCCCGTTGCATGTCGGTGCCGAGGGCAAACTCCATGTCGATTTCGGTAAAGCCGGGATAGCTGTTGCTGACAAGGCTCTTGAGCCCCTGAACCCCCTGCATCTCCTGCTCGATGGGGTCGGTGATCTCCGACTCCATCTCTTGGGGCGAGGCTGAACGCCAGCTCACCGAGATGTTGAGGTGTGGACGGTCGATGTCGGGGAACAGCTGGATCGGCAGTCCCCGGATGCTGAGCAGGCCCAGCAGGAAAATCAGCACGATCGAGACCGCCACCCAGATGGGGCGCTCGATCGCCGTTTTGGCGAGGTTCATTCACTCTTCCTGAGTTGTTGTTATCGGCCATTCCGCTGGCCTTGCTTCCAAAGCCCCTTCAAAGGGACTCAAGCATTTAACTGGAATTCTCCCGGCTTGTAAATGCATGGTTAACAAACAAAAAAACCGGCCACGAGGGCCGGTTTGGTACTGGTTTGCCAAGGGGTCAGGCGGCGTGCTCGACCTTGTTTGGCTGCTTGTTTGCTTGCTGGGAGAAGCCTTCCAGCTCGCCCGGGGCGAAGTTATCTACCTGAATCGCTTCGTAGCGCAGGGCATCGGCGGCCAGCAGCTTGTCCGCTTCGTCCTTGCTCAGGATGGAACCGGCCAGTGCGGCGGCAACCAGCTCCGGCAGCGCCAGTTTGCGGGGCAGTTTGCCCTCTTTCTGGGCCTGCACCAGCTTCTTCTCGTAGGGCTGCACTGCAACCATGGCCTGGAAGGCACGCTCCATCAGGCCGACCGGATCCGCCTCGTCTTTGCCTACATAGCAGAGAGCGGTCAGACGGTCGCGGAATTCGCCCGGCTTCATCATGGCCAGACAGATGGCGTGGCAGCGATCGTCTGCCGGCATCTTGTAACCGACGCCGAACGGGAACACCACCCGCTTGAGTACGGCACCCACTACCTTGTTCGGGAAGTTCTGGAAGAAGCCCTCGAACGCCTTGCCAATCAGGTAGAGGTTGCGTTCCACCGCGTACTGCACGAACGGCAGATCGGAGACCATACGGCCCTGATCCTCGTAGTGCTTGAGGGTGGCGGAGGCCAGATAGAGGTGGCTCAGCACGTCACCCAGACGGGCGGAGATCATCTCCTTGCGCTTGAGATCGCCACCCAGCATCAGCATGGAGACGTCGGCGCACAGGGCCAGCCCTTTACTCATGCGGGAGAGCTGCTTGTAGTAGCGGGCGGTTTCACCGGCTACCGGCGCGCTGTTGAACTGCCCCAGGGTCAGCCCCTGGAACAGGGAACCGAAGAAGTTGCCGGCGCCAAAGGCGATGTGTTTCATCAGCAGGGCGTCAAACTTCTCGAGACCGCGTTCCACGTCGGTATCGGCTGCCGCTTCCAGCTCGGCAAACACGTACGGGTGGCAGCGGGTAGCCCCTTGCCCGAAGATCATCAGGTTGCGGGTCAGGATGTTGGCCCCTTCCACCGTGATGGCGACCGGAATACCCATGTAGGCGTAGCCGGTGTAGTTTTTCGGGCCCAGCTGGATGGCACGACCGGCGTGGATATCCATGGAGTCATCCATGATCTGACGCGCCATTTCGGTCATGTGGTACTTGGAAATCGCGGTGACGATGGCCGGTGCCTGACCCAAATCCAGCGAACCGGCGGTCATACGACGTGCTCCTTCCAGCTGATAGGTGAGGCCGCCGATGCGAGCCAGCGCCTCTTGCACCCCTTCAAACTTGCCGATGGACATGCCGAACTGCTTGCGTACGTAGGAGTAGGCGCCCACGGTGCGGCTTGCCATGTGACCACAGGCGGTGCCAAGGGCAGGCAGCGAGATGCCGCGACCGGCGGAGAGGCACTCCACCAGCATGCGCCAGCCGCGACCGGCGTAATCCGGGCCGCCG
Source organism: Aeromonas sp. s12 (assembly GCF_040907925.1). Lineage (NCBI taxonomy): Bacteria > Pseudomonadati > Pseudomonadota > Gammaproteobacteria > Aeromonadales > Aeromonadaceae > Aeromonas > Aeromonas sp. s12. Next base: position 159,701 of record NZ_JBFOCT010000013.1, read on the forward strand.
ATGATCCAGTCGAGCGGAATGAACACATCCTTGCCGAAGGTCGGGCCGTTCAGGAACGCCAGACCCATGGGGTAGTGGCGATCGCCGACACGCACGCCCGGGTGGCTGGTGGGGATGAGGGCGCAGGTGATGCCGAGCTCTTCCTTGTCACCCAGCAGTTTTTCCGGGTCATAGAGTTTGAACGCCAGCCCCAGCACGGTGGCGCGGGGTGCCAGGGTGATGTAACGCTTGTTCCAGTTGAGGCGAATACCCAGCACCTCTTCACCCTTGTGCATCCCTTTGCAGACGATCCCCTTGTCAGGAATGGCGCCCGCATCGGAGCCCGCTTCCGGCCCGGTCAGGGCGAAGCAGGGCACTTCCTTGCCATTGGCCAGCCCCGGCAGCCAGAAATCTTTCTGGGCCTGGGTGCCGTAGTGCATCAGCAGCTCGCCCGGACCGAGGGAGTTCGGCACCATGACGGTGACCGCCACGCTCAGGCTCTTGGTGGCGATGCGGGTGACGATAGTGGAGTTGGCAATCGCAGAGAATTCGCGGCCGCCGTAGGATTTCGGGATGATCAGGGAGAAGAAGCCTTCCTTCTTCAGATAGTCCCACACCGGCTCCGGCAGGTCTTTGGTTTCGTTGACGATCTTGAAGTCATCAACCATGGCGAGCAGGGTTTCGACCTGATTGTCGATAAAGGCCTGCTCCTCTGCGGTCAGCTCGGCCTTGCCGTAGCCGTGCAGTTTTTTCCAGTCGGGGTTGCCGCGAAACAACTCGCCATCCCACCAGACGGAGCCGGCTTCCATGGCCTCCCGCTCGGTAGCTGACAAGGGCGGCAATATCTTTTTGAAGATGCCGAACACCGGACGGGTTACCACCTTTTTACGGATGGAGGGTACGCCGAGCACAACGGCTATCGCCAGCACCAGCAGGACAAGCAATGTGATCATACCGAAGTTCCTTCTATTTCACTGTTTCCGTTGATTTATTGTTGGTTGTTACACGGCCAGGGAGAGCCTGGTCGACTCCACGGGCGCCCCGACTCCGGACGCCAGATAAGGAATAACGTTGCGCACCAGCCCTTCCACATCGAGCTGCTGGCCAAAGTCGGCCAGGGCGATGTCGCGCAGCGCATCGGCAGAGGCCATGGTGAATACGACGGTGCCCAGGGTGAAGTGCAGGCGCCAGAAGAGATCCGCTGGCGACAGGGCCGGATTGGCCTTGGAGATGGCCTGGGTGATCCGCTGCAAAATGGGGCCATAGTGGGCGGTGATAAAGCGGCGCAGGTGGCCCTGGCTGTCGATATAGCCGCGCCCCAGCAGTTGCATGAAGATGGCCGGGCCGTTGGCCCGCACTGCCGAGAGCTTCATCAGCGGCTCGACAAAACTTTCAAACAGTTGCAGCAGGGTCAGCTGCTCCTGCTCCATCAGTACCCGCAGGCGAGCATCGAGATCGGGCATAAACAGGCTCAGATAGCGGTCGAGCACTGCCTGGATCAGCTCCTTCTTGGAGCCGAAGTGATAGTTCACCGACGCCAGATTGACGTCGGCCTCGCTGGTGATCAGACGCAAAGAGGTATCGGCGAATCCCCGCTCGGCAAACAGCACTTCAGCGGCGTCGAGAATACGGTTTTTGGTATCGATTTTACTCACTGGACACCTCACTTAAACGAATGTTTAAAAAGTACGTTTCATAACGTGAAGTGTCAAGAGAATGTGAATGAGTGTTAGCGGAATGTTTTTCGATGAAAAAAGCAAAGTGGGCGGAACTTAGTCAAAAAGCAGGACTCTATATCTATGCCACTGCAATTAAACATTAAGTCTCGCCCAACCTGCACCATGCTAGTTGGGCCTTTTTTTGCGCGTCTGTTACCGGTTTGCGGTTTGCAGGCAAAAAAACCGCCGCAGGGCGCGACGGTGGGGAAAGTGAGTTCGCGTCATCCTGACGGCAAACTGTCGATGCGAGTTCAGGCATGTATCGACGGGGGCAGTATGCCAGCCAGAGCCCCTCAGACTATGTCAGCTTCGCGGTATTTTGTGACAAAGTGTGGCAAGCACTGGCGTGGCCCAAGCTGCCGCTCTTTGCTATGCTGCCCTTTCAAAATATGAGGGGAGATAAGATGAAGTACCCGGTCGATACCCACACTCACACCATTGCCAGCACCCATGCCTACAGCACCATCCACGACTATCTGCCGATAGCCAGGGCCAAGGGGATCAAGCTGTTTGCCACCACGGATCACGGGCCCGAGATGGCCGATGCCCCTCATGTCTGGCATTTTGCCAACTTGCCGATATTGCCAAGAGTGGTGGATGGGGTAGGGATCCTGCGGGGTATCGAGGCCAACATCAAAAACCTGGAGGGGGAGATCGATTTTCCCGAGCGTTACGAGTCGCGCCTCGACATGATCATGGCGGGCTTTCATGAGCAGGTATTCCCTCCCTGCGATCAGGCCACTCACACCCAGGCGATGATCAACGCCATCAAGAGCGGCCGGGTCGATATGATCAGCCACCCGGGCAACCCCTCATTTCCCATCGACATTCAGGCGGTGGTCAAGGCGGCGGCGGACTATCGGGTGGCGCTGGAGATCAACAACTCCTCCTTCATTCACTCGCGCCCGGGCAGCGAAGGCAACTGCCGTGCTATAGTTGAAGCCGCGCGAGATCTGGGGGCCTATCTCACTTTCGGCTCCGATTCCCACGTGGCATTTACTCTTGGCGATTTTGACCACTGCCACCGTCTGGTGACCGAAGCGGGCTTCCCGCAAGAGCGGATCCTGGTGCGCTCCCCCCGCGCCCTGCTCGATTTCCTCGAGAGCCGCGGCCGTACCCATATCCCCGAGTTTTCCGATCTGTAAATCGGGCTCTAACACCATGAGCCAACTCATAAAATCGAGTTGGCTCAATTGACTTGCCGGTCATTTTTTATGAATGTGGAGAGCAACAAGCCGGTATAGCTCAGTTGGTAGAGCAGCGCATTCGTAATGCGAAGGTCAGGAGTTCGATTCCCCTTATCGGCACCATATAAAACAAAGGGTTAGCTTCTCAGCGAAGCTAACCCTTTGTGCTTTTTGGTTGGTGGCCCCTTCTCATATCCCTCTTTTGCTATCGCAAAACCAAGGGAGGAAGGGGCAGCGGGCCAACCCTCCCGGTAGGCGGTTACTCAGGTTTTGCTATTCCCCTCAGGCAACCTCTATGCCTGGCTTGGCTGGCTCCTTCTGCATGGAGAGCTCTCCAGCTTGCGGCGGGGATTCCAGCTTGTCGATGCGCACCGCTGCCACCTTGAACTCGGGGATCTTGGCGTGGGGGTCGGTGGCATTGATGGTGAGCCGGTTGGCTGGGGCTTCGGCAAAGTGGAACGGGATAAAGACCACGCCAGGTTGCATCCGTTTGGTCACGAAGGCGGGCAGTTCTATATGGCCGCGGCGACTGGTGACTTTTACCTGCTCGCTGTTGCTGATCCCCATCCGCTCGGCGTCCGCCACGCTCATCATCACCCGCGGGCCAGCCAGCTTGTCGAGCCCCTTGGTCTTGCGGGTCATGGTGCCGGTGTGGAACTGCTCCAGCAGGCGGCCGGTAGTGAGCACGATGGGATAGGTCTCGTCGGGCAGTTCGGCGGCATAGCGGAACGGGGTCGCGACCATCTCCCCCTTGCCACGGGTGAACTGCTTGCCGTGGAGCAGGCGAGTGCCTTCGGGCGCCGCGTCGTTGCAGGGCCACTGTAGCCCTTGTACACCCACCTTGTCCCACTGGATGCCGGCGTATTGCGGGGTGACCCGGCAGATCTCGGCGGTGATCTCCTGCGGGTGTTGATAGCGCCAGTTGCCACCCATGGCGTTGGCGATCTGCTGGATGATCCACCAATCCTCCCGTGCGTCACCCGGCGCCTTGAGGGCGGGGGAGATGCGCTGCACCCGCCGCTCGGTGTTGGTGAAGTGGCCGCTCTTCTCGGCAAAGGAGCAGGAGGGGAGCACCACATCGGCGAGCTGGGCGGTTTCCGAGAGGAAGATATCCTGCACCACCAGAAACTCCAGCTGCTTGAGCCCTTCTATGACGTGGTGTTGATCCGGATCGCTCAGCACCGGGTTTTCCCCCATCACATAAAGCCCCTTGATGCTGCCCGCGCAGGCGGCATCGATGGTCTCGGTGAGGGTAAGGCCGGGCGTGCGCGGCAAGTCTGGCTGCTGCCAGACGGTTGCGAAGCGGGCATGCACCTCGGGGTTGGCCACCTTCTGATAGCCGGGCAGGCAGTTGGGCAGCGCCCCCATGTCACAGGCGCCCTGCACGTTGGATTGGCCCCGCAGCGGGTTGATGCCACCCCCTTCGATGCCGATGTTGCCGCACAGCAGTTGCAGGTTGGCGATGGCGCGCACGTTGTCGTGGCCGGTGGTGTGCTGGGTGATCCCCATCGAGTAGTAGATGGCGGTGCGTTCGGCGGTGCCGATGAGGCGGGCGAGCTCGATCACCTGCTCGGCCGGTACGCCGGTGACGAGGGCCACCTTGTCCGGGGCATAGGCGGGGGAGAGCACCTCCGCTTGCAGCGCCTCGAACCCTTCCACCCGCTCGGCGATATAGGCCTTGTCGTGCCAGTTGTTATGGATGATCTGCTGCATCAGGCCGTTGAGCAGCATCACGTCGGTGCCGGGACGGTTGGCCAGATAGAGGCTGGCGTGGTCCGCCATTTCGATCCGTTTCGGATCGGCCACTACCAGCCGTGCCTTGCCTGTGGTGACGGCCCGCTTGATATGGGAGCCGATGATGGGGTGAGCCGCCGATGTGTCGGAGCCGATGATGAAGATGAGGTCCGAGTGGTCGATGCTCGGGATGTCGTTGGTCATGGCGCCACTGCCGAGTGACGCCTCCAGCCCGGTAACGGTGGAGGCGTGGCAGAGCCGCGCGCAGTGATCCACGTTGTTGGTGCCCAGCTCCCGTCGCATGAACTTCTGGAACAGGTAGTTCTCTTCGTTGGTGGTTTTGGCTGACGAGAAACCCGCCAGCGCATCGCTGCCATAGTGCTGGCGCAGGGCGGTGAAACGCTCGGCCACCAGGGCGATGGCCTCCTGCCAGCTGGCGGGCACCAGCTCGCCATCTTTGCGGACAAGCGGGGTGGTGAGGCGCTCCTCGCTCTGGATAAAATCAAAGCCGAAACGTCCCTTGACGCAGAGCAGCCCCTGATTGACCGGTGAGTTGCGATTCCCCTCCACATAGCGGATGCGGTTGCGCGCCTCATCGACGTAGAGGGTGACACCGCAGCCGACCCCGCAGTAGGTGCAGATGGTATTGACCGGCGTGAGCAGTTCGGTGCGCCCCTGCGACTTGTCGCGGGCATCCACCAGGGCCCCGGTGGGGCAGACCTGTACGCAGGCGCCGCACTGCACGCAGTGGGAGTCGCCCATCGAGAGTCCCGTGTCGAACTGCGGCCGGTTCGAGAGGGTACCATCGTTGTTCTTGGCAAAGCGCAGCACCCCCTGCACCGCCTGCTCACCACAGGCCTGCACGCACTGGCCGCAGCCAATGCAGCGGTTGGCATCGAACACGATAAATTCGCTGCTGTTATCCACTGCAAACTTCTGGCACTGGCTGGTATCGAGAGCGCTCTGCTCGACCTTGTATTCGGTGGCGTAGTCGCGTAGCGCGCAATCGGTGTTGGCCTGACAGCCGCACTCGAGGCAGCGGCTGGCCTCACTGCGGGCATCGGCATCGTTCAAACCGCGCTCCACCTCGGCAAAGCTGCCCTCGCGATCCTGCTCTGCCAGATGGGGCATGATGGTGCGGGCGACTTTTTTCAGGTGAGCAAACTGGGCGGGATCGACCTGCTTGAGTGTGGGAGCCTTGCAGGCGTTGAAGGGCCGCACCGGGTCGATCATGTCACCGTGGAGGAACTGATCGATGGCCAGCGCCGCCTTGCGGCCATCGGCGACCGCCTCGATGGCGGTGGCGGGCCCGCGGCGCAGATCGCCGATGGCGAACAGGTTGCCGTGGCCGCTGTGCATGGTCTCGGGGTGGGACTCCAGCGTCTGCCAGCGGGTGAAGGAGAGGGTGAGGGGCTCCCCTTCCATAAAGCTGAGATCCGGCTGCTGCGACACTGCCGCAATCACGGTATCAAATTCTTCAAGGAAGAACTCACCGGTGGGCTCCGGGCGGCGGCGACCGGAGGCGTCCGGCTCGCCGAGAGCCATCTTCTCGAGGCGCACCTGACAGACGCGACCAGCCTCATCGGCCAGATTCTCTACCGGATTGGTGAGCATCAAAAAGCGCACCCCTTCCTGCTCCGCTTCGTCGATTTCGTAGGCTTCGGCGGGCATCTCGGCGCGGGTGCGGCGATAGATAAGGGTGGTTTCAGCGCCCAGCCTGACCGCCGTGCGGGCGCAGTCGATCGCGGTATTACCACCCCCGATCACCGCAACCCTCTTGCCGGTGGTGAGCCGCTTGGCCAGCATCCGATCCTTGAGGTAATCGACCCCGAGATAACAACCGGCCAGGGTGCTGCCCGGGTAATCCATCGGCACCGCCTTGGAAGCGCCAACCGCCAGACAGACCGCATCATAGTCGCGGCACAGTGCCGAGAGGGTGATCTGGTGGCCCAGTCGCTGCTGGGTGTGGATCCGCATGCCACTCTGGCACATCAGGTCGATCTCCTGATCGAGGATCGCCTTGGGCAGCCGGTATTCGGGGATGCCGTAGCGCAGCCAACCACCCGCTTCGGGCATCGCCTCGAACAGATCGACCTCGAACCCCTCGTAACCCAGATAGTAACCGCAGGTCAGGCCGCCCGGGCCGCTGCCGATAATGGCCACCCGCTTGCCCTTGGCGGGTTTCATTGTCGGTTGATAGGGGGCGACCTCGGCCAGATCGAGATCGGCGGCATGGCGCTTGAGTTGACGAATGGCCAGCGGCTCATCCACCAGCGCGCGGCGGCACTCCGCTTCACAAAAAGCGGGGCAGACCCGGCCAATGGAGAGGGGCATCGGCAGGGTCTGCTTGATGACGGCCATTGCCGCCTCATGCTCCCCCATGGCGATGTGGTGCAGATAGGATTGAATGTCCACCCCGGCCGGACAGGCGCGTTGGCAGGGGGCTTCGCAATCGGCGTAGTGATCTGCGAGGATGCGGCCGAGCGCCTGCTGGCGGTGTGCGTGCAGGGCATCGCTTTGCGTCGTGATCACCATCCCTGCCTCGGGGCGCGTCTCGCAGGCGCGCAGGATGCCGAGACCGGCAATCTCGACCACGCAGAGATCGCAGGGTGTCTTGGGGCCGCTGGTGTTGTCACCGCACAGGGAGGGGATGTCGATCTGGTGCTGTTTTGCTATCTGGAGCAGGGTTCTGGTCGGGTCAACCGTCAACTGAGCCCCATCGAGGGTGATGGTGATCATGGCGTCATAACTCGCTTTCAAGGCGCAGAAAATGCTGCATCTGGCGGAGCCAGCAGGGGAAGCGACAGGGAGGCCGCTTGCTATACGCTCACCATAACAAAGATTATTTACAACTTTATTTGATTTTAGACAGCTTATTGTTCAAAAGGGAAAACGATTTCAGGTTGTCTTGTCTACCTCATCGGCACGGCGCATCGTTGAGAACTATTTCTGTTAAAGCAGGATATTCATTGTTTTATTGTCAGTTGATGCGTCTGGTAGAAGAGAGGCAGCTCTCGCTCGCGATAGGCGTTATCCGCCAGTAGCACCATTTGTGATGCAACTTATTTTGCATAAATGGTGACTTTGATGAAGGCACTCGGCTGGATAGACGGCTGCTGGATAGGGGGCGGACATGCGTGAGTGGCGAGTCCTAGATAAAGAAAATGGCCACCTTTTCCAAGGCGGCCATTCACGTTGCCGGTCGGTGCCCTGTTGGCCCGAAGGGGTGGTCGCAGGATATCAGCCGGATATCAGGGTCGGCAGTCGGGCTTGCCAGATCTGGTGCCAGTGCTGCAGTTCGCTGCGCGGCATCGGGCGGGCGGTGAAGAAGCCCTGACAGATATCGCACCCTAGCTTGGCCAGCAGTTGCCAGGTCTGCACATCTTCCACCCCTTCGGCGACTGATTTCAGCCCTAGCTTGCGGGCCAGCTCGATGCTCGACTCTATGATGGCCAGACGGGAGGGGTCGGCATAGCAGCGATCGACAAAAGATCGATCAAGTTTGAGCTCGGTAAAGGGCAGCAGCGCCAGCTGCTGCATCGAGGAGTAGCCGGTGCCGAAGTCATCGATGGAGAGGCCAAAGCCGTGCATCCGCAGCCGGGTCAGCACCTCCAGTGCCTTGCCGATATCCTCGACAAACGAGCTTTCGGTCACCTCCAGGGTGATCAGCTCGGGATTGACGCCCCAGCGCTGGCACTGGTTGATCAGGAAGTGGCAGAGATCTCCCTCAATCAGCGAGGTGGTTGAGAGATTCATCGACAGATTGAGGGAGAGACCGGTCTGCCCCCACAGATGGCAATCCTGCAGCGACTTGTTGATGATGACATCGGTCAGCTGATCGATAAGGCCGTTGTTTTCCGCCAGCGGGATAAACATGCCGGGGGAGATCAGCCCGTATTCCGGATGCTGCCAGCGGGCCAGCGCCTCCATCCCCACCCACTGGCCGGACGCAAAGCCGACCTTGGGTTGATACCATGGCAACAGCTGGTCGTTGTCGAGGGCGCGTTTGAGCTCGTCCACCGAGAGGACGAGGCCATCGTCCTTGCCCGAGGGGGCCGACTTGGGTGCCCAGGAGTCGATCAACTGGCGCAGCCGCTGCGGGCTGGAGGGTTTCTCGATGCGACCCAGCACATGGAGACCATAGGCCGCGCTCATGCGCAGCACGGCCTCCACCACGTCATCTTCCAGCGCGCTGGAGAGGATGATGCCGCCCCGAAAGCCACCCAGCGAGAGGCGGCGCAGCAGCGCCATGCCATCCATGCCGGGCATCCGCAGATCGCAGAACAGGATGTCGACAGTGTGGCTCTGGCACAGCGCCAGGGCTTCGATGCCGTCTGCGGCCTCCAGCAGTTGCTGATAACCGAGCGCCCGGATCTGGTGCATCAGGGTCTTGCGTTGAAACCCGTGATCCTCGACCACCATGATGACCAACTCGTCTGCCGTTCTACTCATCGAGCCACAATCCCATTTCACGTTCAATATTGTTCATCTGTTCTTCCACTCTCTGTGTCAGCAGCGCGAGCTCGCTAAACTGTTTGAGGCGGGCCGCCGATTCCAGTTGCGCCGCCTGCTCGGCCAGGGAGAGCTCCCCGACCATTCTGGCTGCCCCTTTGATGCGGTGGGCGATCTCCACCAGCTCCTGGCTATCATCGGAGGAGAGCGCGCTCATCATAGCGTGGCAATCTTTCCGGTTGGAGGCCAGATACTCCCTTGCCATGCTTTTGGCAATCCCTTCATCGCCAAACAGATCTTGCCAGCGACCGATCATGTCGAGATTGATGGCCTGTCGTGCGGGCACTCTCTCTGTGATCGTAGTCGCGGGCAACCACCGCAGCAGCATCTGGCGCAGTGACTCCAGCGAATAGGGTTTGTACAGCATGTCGTTCATGCCGGCTGCCGTCATATTGGCTGCCGCTTCCTCCGAGGTATCGGCAGTGACGCCGATGATGGGGGCTTGCTCCCCTTGTTCCCGCAGGTGGCGGGTCAGGGTGTAGCCATCCATGTGCGGCATGTGGCAGTCGGTGATCAGCAGGGCGAAATTCCGGGTTTGCCAGGCGCGCAACGCCTTCTCGCCATCTTCCACTACCTCGCACTCCACTCCCAGAATCGCCAGCTGACGGGTCAGCAGGGCGCGATTGACCAGATGGTCATCGGCGACCAGCACCCGCCCGCCCAGTTTTTCGATGCTGGCGGCATGGGTGGTCACGGCTCGCCCGGTGATCAGTTCGCGGCAGCTTTCGACCAACAGATCGGGATAGAGGGGGGATTGGCCGAGGCGCCACCAGTTCTCCGAGCCCATGCGTCCCCGCAACGCTTCGCGGGGGGAGAGGATGACCCCCTTGAGAGTGCCGGACTGCAGCAAGGAGTGCCAATCGCTCCCCATGCTGGACTCCAGCGCGGCCTCTTCCGCCAACAGCAGGCCGTCGAGATCGGCGGTGAGCTGGTGGATATCGAGGGGGGTCAACCGGGCGCCGAGCCGTGCCATGGTGGCCTGCAAGGCGGCATCGCTACCCAGCCACCACCATTCGCTGCCCGCCAGTGCGGGTGGTTCCCACAGGCCATTGAGCAGCGGGATGCTGAAGCGGAAACAGGCCCCTTCACCGAGCTGGCTCTTGACCGTCAGGGTGCCGCCCATCTTCTTCACCAGCTGATCACAGATGGCCAGGCCCAGACCGGTGCCACCAAAGCGGCGATTGATATCGGATTCCACCTGCTCGAACGGGGTAAAGAGCAGCGCTTGCTTCTCTTCGGCGATGCCGATGCCAGTATCTGTCACCGCGATAATCAGCTGCTGGTAGTGATAGCTGGCCTGGATCGAAATGGCGCCCTGTTCGGTGAACTTCACCGCATTGTTGAGCAGATTGGAAACCACCTGGCCCACTCTGACCGGATCGATATCGGCCAGGTCGGGGAGTTGATCCTCCCACTGGAGCGTGACCTTCAGCCCCTTGCTGTAGGCCAGTGCGGCATGGCCGCGGATCACGTCGCACACCACAGGTTGCAGACGGCAGGATTGGGGATTTAGGTGCAGCTGACCCGCCTCGATTTTGGAAAAGTCGAGGATATCGTTGACCAGATAGAGCAGGTGGTTGGCAGAGCTCTCCACATTGCGCAGCAGATAGCGCTGGTCATCATTGAGCTCGCTCATGCGCAGCAGTTCCAGCATGCCGTGCATGCCCGAGATGGGGGTTCTCAACTCATGGCTCATGGTGGCCAGAAAAAGGCTGCGCGCCTGCATCGCCTGCTCGGCCGCGGCGCGCGCCTCACGCAGCTCATGCTCCTGTTGCTTGATGGCGGTGATGTCCTGCACCACGCCGTTGAGCAGGCGATCATGGCCCTGTTGCGCCACAAAGTTGCCGCGGATCTGAATATAGCGCTCCCCCTGAACAGAGGGCACCAGCACCTCCATATCGAGCGGCTCAAGGGTTTGCGCATGTTTGGCCACCTTATCGATAAAGGCTGCCAGAGCCTCATCGTTCAAGCCGAGGATCACGCCGCCAGACTCGGCTGCCATCAACTCTTGGTGGGTCATCCCGAGAATGTCGCTGGCGCCTTGGGACAGATAGAGGAATTTCCCCTTGCCAGCTCCTTGCCAGAGATATTGATAAACCAGACCCGGCATGCTGTCGGTGATATCCCGCAGCCTGCCCTCCACTTCCCGCACCTTGTTTTCGGCGGCCTTGAGGGCACTGACATCGGTCAATACCGTCAGCACCCCCTGAATCTCGCCGTCTGCTGCGCGATAGGGCAACTTGACGTAGACCACGTGAAGGGGAACATCCCCCTCGCGCTGGGTATAACCCGATCCTTGGAAGATCTCGCCGGTTTCCCAGACCGCACGCTCCTCGCGCAACATCTGTTGCCGCTCGTCCTCGGTCATATAGCCCCAGCGATCACCTTCTTCCCCATCACCGACAAACAGCTCGCGGTATGCCCGGTTGCTGAGGGTCAGGCGATGATCGCGATCCCGCAGCGCCACCATATTGGGCAGGGAGTCGAGCAGGGTCTGGACGAACACCAACTGTTCATTGAGCGTCTTCTCGGCCCGTTGTCGCTGCACGATCTCCCGTTTCAAGGTACGGTTCCAGGCCCAGAACAGGGTAAACAGCAGGGTGGCTGCCGCGCCGCTCATTACGAACCAGAACAGCACTGTTTCGTTATTGATGCCGGTCTGCACGCTCATGGAGAGCCAGCGTCTCTCCACTTTATTGAGCTCCTCCGGCGGTATCGAATAAAGCACCTTGGTAAGGATCCGCTGCAGCATGGGATCTTTGCGCGTGGCCATGGCGACCGGCAGGCGCAAGTCTTTGCCGGCATAGACCACCTGATAGCTTTCGCTCACCCGCTTGTTGATGGATGGCAGGGTGACCATCACGTAGTCGGCATCGCCCGTGTCCAGCAGCTCCAGCAAGCGGTTGTCATTGTTGACCTCTACCGGATGGGCGCCGATGTGGGTCAGTAGATCTTTATCCAGCGAGCCATGCACCATGCCGACCCGTTTCCCTCGCAGCAGTGAGAGATCGGTGATATCGGCACTGCGTTTGGGGGCAATAACGACCCGATCGACAAACAGATAGCCGGGGGTGAACAGCGCAAACTGGCCGCGGTCGTGGTTGGGGGAGATGGCCGGAATAAAATCGATCTGCCGCAGCTTCAGCATATTCTGGGTTTCACCCCAGCTATTGGTGCGAACCAGAGAGAACTTCAGCCCGGAGACTTGCTGCATCAGCGCCATCAGGTCCGCCACATAACCGACCAGCCTGCCCCGGTAATTGAATTCGCTCATGGAGGTCCAGTCCGGAGAGACGCCGTAAGTTAGCTCAGGATGCTGGTTGAGCCACTCCTGCTCCTCAGGGGTAAACTGCACAGACTTCACCGCTCCTGAGTCCGCATGTTGGCTAGTCGTGGTAGCTGCCAGCATATGACGACGATCTTCAACCGGTATCTCGTTGAATGCCTTGCTCACCAGGCTGACCAGTGCCGGGTCGCTCTTGTGCATATTGATGGAGAGAGACGTGCCGCTTACCCATTCCGGAGTGGCAATGGTGAAGCCAGCCTTGGGGTGCTGATCTTTCACCATCACCAGTGACGGCATGTCGGCAAGATAGGCGTCAGCCATGTGCTTTTTGAGCATAAAGGCTGCTTCGCCGCGACTCTCGGCCTCGGTCACACGGAGAAATCCCAGTTTTTTCAATTCACTGCAAGCATTGACTCCCGTGACACAGACCCAGTGCAAACCATGGGCATCCTGTCGTGACAACTTCGTTTTGCCATTGTTGAGCAGTACGCCGCGCGGCATGGAGAGCAAAAACGGGAGGGAGACAATATTGGATCGCCATTGTTCGCTTGGCTGGTCGTTCACCAGTATGTCGATTGCGCCGTGGTCAAGCCCGGTCAGCGCATCCACGTAGGAGGGGTAAACCTTGTAGCGCAGGGTCAACCCGAGCGTTCTGGCAATCTGCTGCGCAATGTCGGGGACTGGGCCGGTAAAGCGTTGATCTGCATCCTTATAGCTGTATGGAGGGTCACCCATCATCGGCATGCCGATGACCAGCTCTTGGTGTGATGACAGCCAGGCGCGCTCAGACAGATCAAACTCGTCTTCATTCAGACTGGTAATGGCGTGTGCCGCCACGCCCCAGAGCAGTAGCAGGAGAAACAGGAATAGACGATCACATTGGCGGAGCATCAGAAGGAATCCAACAGAATTGGGCGCATATTGTAAGTGCATTAAAATGCAGCGGCCAACTTCAATTTACTCAATATTGGGCCACGACATGCCACTGTGCGGCTGTGAGTCCGGCTAGTACCGGGATGGCAACCTGATGATAAAGCCTGCGCGGTGATGCGCCTGATTTTTTGCCAAAGGCCAGTTCTAGGGGGGATATTGGAAAAAAATCCAACCAGTTTGATATCGGTAAACAACATGGACAAATAAAAAGGGCCACCTCTTGCGAGGTGGCCCTTTCCAAACGTTTGGTGGAGCTGGGGGGATTTGAACCCCCGTCCAAAATTACTACATCCTTGGCACTACATGCTTAGTCACTCTTTACATTCGCCAACCCGCTGCGGAGAGACACGCCACGAATTGACTAGCTCGATTGGTTTTAATGCTTCCGCCCCGAGCAGGACTTCCACACGATCCTGTGAAGGATGACCTTCCGATTCCCTAGGACACAGGCAAGCTAGGGTAGAAGGGCTCTATGCAGGTTATTAAGCTGCTAGTGCGTAGTTTTCGTCGTTTGCGACTATTTTTTTGCGGTTTATTAACGAGGCCTACCGCACCTCGGCATGCACCTTGGGTTTCGTGAATCTTGTCGAATCCAGAATCAGCCCCAAGTTGTTAATTGCGATTGTACGCAAAAATGCTGTCATAGCAAGGCGTTGATACCCATTCCCTCTGGCAGCCAGTCTGTTTGCCGATTTATTGTACGCAGCTGAGCCTGAAGAGCCAACTGCGCTGGGGGAAGGTGAACTGGCGTTCTGATCCTGCCAGTCGCAGGTTAGCCGCGATGCTTGTTCTTCATGATGCGAGCTTTTTCCCGATCCCATTCGCGGGCCTTGGTATCTTCGCGCTTGTCGTGCTCTTTCTTGCCCTTCACCAGGCCGATCTCGACCTTGACCCAGCACTGTTTCCAGTAGAGGGCGAGGGGAACTATGGTGTAGCCCTGACGGGCAATCAGGCTTTCGAGCTTGTCGAGTTCACGACGGCTCAGCAGCAGTTTGCGGGTGCGGGTTGGGTCACATACCACATGGCTGGAGGCCGCTTGCAGTGGCAGGAAGCTGGAGCCGAACAGATAGGCCTCGCCATCGCGGAAGATGACATAGGCTTCGCTGATGTTGGCCTTGCCCGCCCGCAGGGATTTGACTTCCCACCCTTGCAGGGACAGACCCGCTTCGATCTTCTCTTCGATGAAGTATTCGTGGCGCGCGGTTCTGTTGAGTGCAATGGTGCTGGACCCGGCTTTGTTTTTACTGTTTTTTTTGCTCATGACGGGCGATTTCCGGCAATGACTAGGAGGCTCGTATTATACGTAGGCAGGGACGGCTGTAAAACGCGCAGCAGGTCAAGTGGTGGCTTTCTGAGCGGTTTGGCTGAGGTTTTACCTCCACAACCCCAAACATGGTGATAAAATCGCGCCGATTGGATGAGGAAAAGCCATGCCCCGAATTACGCGCAGTGCCCTGGTGATGTTCAGTGCAGAACAGATGTTCAAGTTGGTTAACGATGTGGATGCCTATCCGCAGTTTTTGCCCGGCTGTGTCGGCAGCCGTGTCCACGAGGCTGGCGATGACTACATGATGGCGTCGGTCGATGTGGCCAAGGCGGGGATTGCCAAGACCTTTACTACCCGCAATCAGCTGGATGTGAACCGCCAGATCAGGATGGAGCTGGTGGATGGCCCGTTCCGCAAGCTGGCGGGCTGGTGGACCTTTACCCCGCTTGATGTGGATGCCTGCAAGGTGGAGTTCGATCTCGATTTCGAGTTTACCTCCAAGCTCATCGAGGTGGCCTTTGGTCAGGTATTCCGCGATCTGGTGAGCTCCATGGTCTCCGCCTTCTCCAACCGGGCGAAGGAGGTATACGGTGTCTGACCAGCTCAATATCGAGGTTGTCTATGCCTTGCCGCAGCAGCAGACGGTGATTGCCCTGCGGGTGGCGCCCGAGACCTGCGTGCTGGCGGCCATCGAGCAGTCCGGCATCGTGCAAAAACACCCCGAGATCGATCTGGCGGTCAACAAGTTCGGTATCTACAGCCGCCCGGTGAAAGGGAGCGAGCCGCTGCACGACGGCGATCGTATCGAGATCTACCGCCCGCTCATCGCCGATCCCCGCGAGATGCGCAAAAAGCGGGCCGAGAAGGCCAAAGAGGAGGGGAGAGCCGATAGCGTGACCGGTGGTCGCCCGGATGTGCATCGCAAGCACCGCGAGTAGCGCTCAGGTTTTTCTTGCAGAAAAAAGGCGCCGAGGCGCCTTTTTTTGCTCCCGTTAGCCGGTGAGCTGGCCGAGGGGATATCAAGAGAGGGCTGCTTCTGCCACACCCAGCCGTGCGCGTGCCCAGGCGGCCAGCAGCTCGACCCCGCTTTGCATCACCCGCTCATCGAAATCGAATTCGTTGTGATGGTGCGGCGCCGCCAGATCGGCCCCTAGGATGAGGTAAGCCGCTTCGCCCCCCTGCTTTTGCACCCGCTCCATCAGAAAACCGGCATCTTCGCTGGCGCCAAAGCGGCGAGTCTGGATGGTGGCGAGCCCCTGCTTGCGGGCCAGCGCCGCCAGCTCGGCCTGCAGTGCTGGGCTGTTGTCGAGGGCAATGGCCTCACCCTGCTTGATGATGCGATAGGTGACACCGTGGGCGAGGGCGGTACCTTCGACGATGCGCTGTACCTGACTGAACATGTAGTCGTTGAGCGCGCTGTCGGCGCCGCGGGTCTCACCGCGCAGCTCGGCATGATCGGGGATGACGTTGCGGCCGCTGCCAGCGTGAAGCTGGCCGACGTTGATGCGGGTCATGCCGTCTCGGTGGCGGGGAATGCCGAGCATGGCGGTGGTGGCCATGCAGGCGGCTGCCAGCGCATTGCTGCCGGCATTGGGTTCGAGCCCCGCGTGGGCGGCGGTGCCCATAAAGTGGATGTCGAACTTGGTGGAGCAGAGAAACTCGGTGGGGTTGATCACCAGCTCGCCGCTGCCAGCGTGAATGCCGATATGGAGCGAGAGCAGGGCATCCACGTCATCGAGTGCACCACCGGCAGCCAGCGCCTTGCCACCGCGACACCCCTCTTCGGCGGGTTGGAAGAAGAGCTTGATGCGACCGCACAGCTGCTCTTTCATCGCCATCAGGCTGCTGGCCAGCCCCATGCCGATGGCGGTATGGCCATCGTGAGCGCAGGCGTGCATCCACCCCTTGTTGTGGGAGGCGAAGCCCTCCTGCTGCGGTTGGTGTTGTTCAGCGTCGGACTCTTCCACCTCCACCGCGTCGATATCGAAGCGAAAGGCCAGGGTCGGACCGGGACGGCCGGTATCCAGCTCCCCCATCAGGCCAGTGACATCGCCGATCCGCTCCAGCCAGTCGGGATGGGCTCCCTGACGGCGGGCGCGAGCCTTCTCGGCCGCCACATCCACATCGCGCCCCATCATCAGATTGCTGGCCAGCAGCTTGTCGCCGAGCACGATGCGATAACCGAGCTCGCTCAGGTGGTGGGCAATCAGGCTGGTGGTGCGAAACTCTTTCCAGGCGGCTTCCGGCAGGCGGTGCAGGTCACGGCGCCACAGGATCAGGTGCTCAAGGGTCATCTTGGCTTCCTTGGTGATTCGATTTGTCGGCTATTGTGCCTTTTTTCCCGGCTGACCACACGGGGACTGCAGCTGGTCGGGGGAGCTGTGAGTGCAAGTGGTGGCTGTTCGGGCCGTGAATAGTGGCGAGCGCCCATAAAAAACGCCTCCACAAGGGAGGCGTTGTCGATAGCTGGTTATCAGGCCGCGTGATGGTAAGCGGAGGCTTCAAACAGCTTCTTGTTGGCCACCAGATCGATGGGATCAAAATCATCGACGTTGATGGTGCGCAGGCGACTTACCTCGGCGCGGCGCAGCAGCTCGGCTTCGCTCTGGGCCAGTACGCCAGCGGCCAGGCCGATGTCGGCCACCTTGTCCAGCGCCATGAAGGGGCGCTTGATACCATCGCTCTTGCAGACTTTCTCGAACAGCGGCTCGGCGGCCAGCACGTCATCGAGCGCCTGCTCCAGCAGACCGAAGGGGTTGCCCTCTTCGCGAGTCAGGTATTGGCCCTTGGCCAGGCGGCTGCGGGTCTCGCTCGGGGTTTGCAGCAGACGGGCAACCTGTTGGTCCAGCTTGTCGCACGGACGGTTCAGGTCACGACCCAGCGGCAATACCACGGCGCGCAGGGCAAGGCCAATCCAGCGGTTCGGGAAGTTGCGCAGCAGCTCGTCGATCGCCTCTTGTGCCTTGAACATGGCATCTTGCAGAGCCCAGTGCAGCAGCGGCAGGTCGGCCTGCTGGCGTCCCTCGTCCTGATAGCGCTTGAGGGCGCTGGAGGCCAGATAGAGCTGGCTCAATACGTCGCCAAGGCGGGCGGAGACCCGCTCCTTGCGCTTGAGCTCGCCACCCAGGGTGCCCATCGCCATGTCTGACAGGAACGCCAGGTTGGCCGAGAGGCGGGAGAGCTGCTGGTAGTAGCCCTTGGTCTGATCCTTGTAAGGGGCCGCGGCAAAGCGAGCGCCGGTCACACCCAGCCAGAAGCTGCGTACCAGGTTGCTGATGGCAAAGCCGACGTGGCTGAATACCGCCTTGTCGAAATCCTTCAGCGCCTGCTCCTTGTCGGGGTGGCTGGCAGCCAGCATCTCCGGCAGTACATACGGGTGGCAGCGGATAGCGCCCTGACCATAGATGATCATGCTGCGGGTCAGGATGTTGGCCCCTTCCACCGTAACGGCGATGGGGGCACCCTGATAGCCACGGGCCAGATAGTTGTTGGGGCCCATGCAGATGGCCTTGCCACCGTGGATGTCCATGGCATCGATGATGCACTTCTGGGCACGGTCGGTGAGGTGGTATTTGACGATGGCGGAGATGACCGAGGGCTTCTCGCCAAGGTCGATGCCGGTCACGGTCAGGTTGGCTGCGGCGCCCATGATGTAGGCATTGCCACCGATGCGGGCCAGCGGCTCTTCAATCCCTTCCATCTTGCCGATGGGCAGCTTGAACTGGCGACGGATGCGGCTATATGCGCCGCTCGCCAGGGCCAGCATCTTGACGCCACCTGTGCTGTTGGAGGGCAAGGTGATGCCGCGACCGACCGACAGACACTCGACCAGCATGCGCCAGCCCTGACCGGCCATGGCCGGGCCACCGATGATGAAATCGAGCGGGACGAACACATCCTTGCCCTGGGTCGGGCCGTTCTGGAACGGCACGTTGAGCGGGAAGTGGCGACGGCCGATGCCGACCCCCTTGATGTGTGTCGGGATCAGCGCACAGGTGATGCCGAGCTCTTCCTCTTCACCCAGCAGGTGCTCGGGGTCACGCAGTTTGAAGGCCAGACCCAGTACGGTAGCAATAGGGGCGAGCGTGATGTAGCGCTTGTTCCAGGTGAGGCGCATACCGAGCACCTCTTTGCCTTCCCACTCGCCCTTGCAGACGATACCGAAGTCGGGGATGGAACCGGCGTCCGAACCTGCCTCCGGGCTGGTCAGGGCGAAGCAGGGGATCTCTTTGCCTACCGCCAGGCGGGGCAGGTAGTAATCTTTCTGCTCGTCAGTGCCATAGTGTTGCAGCAGTTCGCCCGGGCCCAGCGAGTTGGGTACGCCAACGGTGGAGGCGAGCACGGCGCTGGCACCGCACAGCTTTTGCAGGACACAGGACTGGGCGTAGGCCGAGAACTCCAGACCGCCATATTTCTTCTTGATGATCATGGCGAAGAACTTGTTGTCCTTCAGGTATTGCCACACCTCGGGGGAGAGATCCGCGCGCTCGTGGGTCACTTCCCAGTCGCTCACCATGCGGCACACTTCCTCGACCGGGCCATCCATAAAGGCCTGCTCTTCGGCAGAGAGGGCGCTGACCGGGATGGCATGCAGTTTTTTCCAGTCCGGGTTGCCCGCGAACAGATCGGCTTCCCACCAGGTGGTGCCCGCTTCAATCGCCTCTTTCTCGGTGCGGGACATTTCCGGCATGATCGATTTGTAGATCTTGAACAGCGGCTTGGTTATTTGATTGCGGCGAAATTCCACCAGATTGAGCGGGATGGCAATCACCGCGAACAGCGCCCATACCAGCAAGGGCACATGACCATAGATGGTGCCAAGCACCAGGGCGGCGCCGGTGACCAGGGTGGAGATGAACAGGGATGCCCGGCGATAGGCCAGGGCTCCGATAACCAGGATCACCCCGAGCAGAGTGAGGGTCGTCGTCATTGCTTGCTCCTTGCGTGGTTAGGTTGCCAACGTGGCGTAACTGATCCAGAGGTCTGACCTGTTGGATATGGCCCCTGTTGTAATTCATACGCACAAAGTTATCAAGCTGTTTACATCTTCATTACCTTCTCTCTGTGATCCCCATAACGCTCACGCGCCGCCAGCGCTGTGGCTCGCAGGGGGGCGACTGTGCGATTCGCTTGTGCGAGAATAGCCGCGATCTACACGCACACTAAAAACAGTGGAAGAGACATCATGTACCAAGAATTGATCCGCAATGAACTGACCGAAGCTGCCAGCGTGCTGCAGGCCTTCCTGGCTGATGAGCAGAACCTGAAAAACATCGAAGCGGCCGCCAAACTGCTGGCCGACTCTTTCAAAGAAGAGGGCAAGGTGCTCTCCTGTGGCAACGGTGGCTCCCACTGTGACGCCATGCACTTCGCCGAAGAGCTGACCGGTCGTTACCGCGAGAACCGCCCGGGTTATGCCGGTATCGCCATCTCTGATCCGAGCCACCTCTCCTGCGTCTCCAACGACTTTGGCTATGACTATGTATTCTCCCGCTACGTAGAAGCGGTCGGCCGCCGTGGCGACGTGCTGCTTGGCATCTCCACCAGCGGCAACTCCGGCAATATCTTGAAAGCCATCGAGGCTGCCCGCGCCAAAGGGATGAAAGTGATCGCCCTGACCGGCAAGGATGGCGGCAAGATGGCAGGTCTGGCGGATGTCGAGATCCGCGTGCCGCACTTTGGCTATGCCGACCGTATTCAGGAAGTGCACATCAAGGTCATCCACATCCTGATCCAGCTGGTCGAAAAAGAGATGGCCAAGTAATCAGGCCATAACTACCAGATAAGGGCTGCGCCGGTAGCATGGTTCGCCATCTGCCGGTTGTTGCCAGTCACAGGGGAAGGGATTGCGCCTTCCCCTGCTGTCTGTCGAACCAGCGTGCTGGTCGAACATGACACAAGCCAAATCATGAAAGGAGTCTGCCGGATATGTGCGAACTGCTCGGCATGAGTGCCAATGTGCCGACCGATATCTGCTTCAGCTTTACCGGGTTGATGCTGCGCGGCGGCAAGACCGGGCCCCACAAGGATGGCTGGGGGATCACCTTCTACGAGGGGAAGGGCTTTCGTACCTTCAAGGATCCCGAGCCCAGCGCCCAATCTCCCATCGCCAGACTGGTACAGGCGCTGCCCATCAAGAGCTGCGCCGTGGTCAGCCACATTCGGCAGGCCAACCGTGGCTGCGTGTCACTGGAAAATACCCACCCCTTTACCCGTGAGCTGTGGGGCCGTTACTGGACCTTCGCTCACAACGGTCAGCTGACCGGTTACAAGAAGCTGCCAACCGGTCGCCACCGTCCGGTAGGGGATACCGACAGCGAGCACGCCTTCTGCTGGCTGCTCGACAGGCTAGAGCAAAAATATCCCAAGCGTCCAGCCAACTTTCCCGCCATGTTTCGCTATCTCGCTACCCTGTGTGACGAGCTCAGAGCGTTCGGAGTGTTCAACATGCTGCTCTCGGACGGGGAATATGTGATGAGCTACTGCAGCAACAACCTGCACTGGCTGACTCGCTGTGCGCCCTTTGGCGAGGCTAGTTTGCTGGATGAGGAGGTGGTGATCGACTTTCAAAGGGAGACCACCCCCAACGATGTGGTGACCCTGATCACCACCCGTCCGCTGACCGGCAATGAGAATTGGGTCAAAATGGCGCCCGGCGAATTCAATCTGTTTCGCATGGGGGAGCGGGTGGCGACCAACCAGGTCGCGTTTGAGCAAGATAAAAAAATACCAGGGTAGATACCTACCCTGGTTCTTCGCAGCAGCCATAAAAGGCAAAAGGGATGAGAGGTGTTGCTGAGCATCATCACTCTGACGGCATTGAGTGTTGATCAATTGTTAATTTGTGGCAATCAAGTTGTTGTCTTGACGGGCGTTTCAGCATCGCTATTTCGATACTGATCACATTTTTTGCCACTTTATTCCCTGAGCCATCCAATCGGGTGCTTCATCACAGCTTGGTCGTGAGCCACGACATCGAAAACTATCTATAGTATGGTCTGTTTGAATACCGTTCTGGAGGAGCCTCGCATGGAGTGGGTGGATCGCAAGGTGTTGCAGCAGCTGGCAGAGGATATCGGTCCGGATATGCTGCCCGTGGTCATCGCAGTCTTTATTGAAGAGGTGGGCGAGCAGCTGAGTCAGCTCAGACCCCTCTATGAACAGGGAGAGTGGGAGGCGCTGGCTCGGGTGGCGCACAGCATGAAATCATCCTGTGGCAGCTACGGCGCCATGCCGAGCTATCAGCAGGTGATGGCGCTGGAGATGGCCAGCAAGCAGGCCGATGTGGCCGAGGCTGAGCGCCAATTGCAACTGCTGGAGGCCTCCTTGCCTCAGGTGCTCGCGTTTCTTGCCGATTATCAGTAACGGCGCCATGCAGGGATGCCGGGGCGCCGTGACCGTTGCCTAACGCTGGTTGAGCAGTTGCTGGATGATCCGGTCCAGCGCCAGTTTCAGCTTCAACCGATCGTGCCGATGGGGCAGCTCAAGCTCGCCCAGCTCGGCTTCGATCACACGCCCTTGCCAGTCCCCCGCATCACTCGCGCCCTGTGGGGCCAGGATGGCATCCAGCCGACCCTGACCGACCCGGGACTCCAGCCAGCGACACTGACTCATCAGATCCAGCTGGCTGGCAGGACCGTTCTCCGCCACCAGATTGCAGACGAAAACCAGCATGGCGCTGCTCTCGTTGATGGCCTGGGCGATCTCGGCCAGCAGCAGTGGCGGCATGATGGAGGTGAGAAAACTGCCCGGCCCCAGAATGATCATGTCCGCCTGCTGCAATGCCAGCACCGCTTCCCGGGTCGCTTGCACTTCCGGCATCAGGCCGAGGGAGAGGGGCGGTGTTGCCAGTTGATCGATGGATACCTCTCCCAGGATCTGGGTGCCACACTCCATATGGGCGCAGAGATCGGTGGGAAATTCAGACATGGGTAGCAATTGTGACTCGATTTTGAGCATGTCACTGATCAGCTTGATAGCATCAAGAGGACGGACACAGAGATTATCGAGCGCCAGCAGCATCAAGTTGCCAAGGTTGTGGCCCGCCAGCTCGCCTTTGCCGGCGAAGCGGTACTCGAACAACAGGCTGCCGATGCTGGGATCGGTCACCAGCTGGTTCAGGCAGTTGCGCAGATCGCCCCAGGCGATGCACTCCTGACTCTTGCGCAGGCGTCCGGTCGAGCCACCATCATCTGTGGTGGCGACGATGCCGGTGAGCCGTTGACCGAGAAACGAGAGGGACGAAAGCACTCGTCCCATGCCATGGCCACCACCGATGGCAACGACCCGATCGAAGTCATTGATGTTTTTTTGCCACATATGGGCGTCCTGTTATTGGTCTCAGTTGACCGCTATGTTAGCAAGCGAAGCGAGATAATTGTTTGATAAAGGTATGATTTTTGCTTGAGGCAGCCATTCGATAAAACAAGGAGATGGTGTTGAAATTTCTGACCGTTCACTCCCTCGCCCAGAATTCATCGCTGGCGGCCCAAGATATCTGCGCGCAGCTGCGCCACCATGCCGATCAGGCCCCCTCCCTGCTGTTACTCTATTTTACCCAAGCCCATGAGGGGGCGATACTGCGCGACGTGCTCAAACGCCAGTTCCCGACGACCCGCCTGCTTGGGTGCAGCTCTTGCGGTGGTGTCATGACCGAGATGGGACACCACGCCCGAGACGGATATGGGCTGGCCGTTGCTGCTCTGTACGATGAGAAAGGGGCATTCGGGGTAGCCGGTGCCAGCGGTGACGGGGTGGATGTGCGGCAGTTGCTGCGCCGAGCCATGAGCGACTGTGGTCGGCCGGGCGAGCTGCCCCAGCTGATCCTGTTTCATGCCAGTCCCGGTAAGGAAGAGGGGCTGCTGGCCGGTATCGAGGCCGAACTCGGTGCCTCGGTGCCGGTGGTCGGTGGATCTGCGGCTGATAGCAGCGTCAGCGGTGACTGGCAACTCAGCTGGGATGAGGCGGTGGCCCAGGATGGCATCGGTCTGGCGGTGCTCTATCCTGATTGCCAGCTGGCCTTTCAGTTTCATTCGGGCTATGTGCCTGCCGAATTCAGCGGCGAGATCACCACCTGCAACGGGCGGGAGGTACTCACCATCGATCATCAGCCTGCCGCCGAGGTCTATGCCCGCTGGTGCGGGCGCGAGCAGCCCTGGCCGGTGGGGGCGATTTTGCGGGAGACCACGCTCACCCCGCTAGCTCGTCAGGTGGGAGCACTGGATGGCATTCCTTACTACAAACTCTCCCATCCCGAAGCTGTGACCGAACAGGGCGGGCTGCGGCTCTTTACCGATGTGGTGCAAGGGGAGCGTCTGCTGTTGATGTACAGCAGTCAGGAAGGGTTGTTGCAGCGCAGCCTCAATGCCATGCGCGTCGAGCCAGGGTATGGGGTCGATGTGGAATTGCAGCCTATCGGCGCGCTCATCATCTTTTGTGCTGGTTGCCGTTTGGCGCTAGGTGATATGTTGTGCCAATTTGTCGAGCAGAGCCAGGCTCGCCTCGGCAAGATCCCCTTTATCACCCCCTTTACTTTCGGCGAGCAGGGGCGGCTGCCCAATGGCGAGCTGGCCCACGGCAACCTGATGGTATCGAGCGTGATTTTCCTGACCCGTTGAGTCGGCAGAACATAACAGAGCAGGCAACAAGATGATTGGCAACAGTGAACTGGAAGCCCTCGGCGACAAATTGCAGACCACGCTGGTCGACCTTATGCGTTGCCGCGAGCGCGAGGCCAAGTATCGTCACGAGTCTCAGACTCTGCTGGGGGGCGTTGCCACCCTCGCCGATGCCAAGACGCTGGAGCAGGTGCTGGAGAGCCTTATCCAGGTGCTCAAACCCTTTATCGGCTTTGAGCACGCTGATGTGGTGGCCTGGGAAGGGGAGCAGGGAAGTACCCACCTCAGTACCGAGCCAATGCTATCAGCCCGCAGTTGGCGCATGACCCCGGCATTTGCCCGCGCCATCTCGGGTGAAACCCTGGTGATTTACGATCCCGCCCAGCTCCCTGAGCTTGCGCCGCTGGCGAGTGAGCCGGGCTGGGCCAGCGTGATGCTGACCGGGCTGCAGGCCCCCGGTTTTACCGCCACCCTCATCTGCCGCCACGCTCGGGCGGGCACCTTCGATCTCACCAGCAAGGCCGCCATGGAGCGTTGCCGTCCGCTTATCGCCCAAGCGCTGGTCAACATCACCTATCGGGCCCGCTTGCAGGAGCAGGTCGCGGTAAAAACCGAAGCGCTGCAGGCCAGCGAACGCCGTTTTCGCAGCTTCGCCGCCATGGCCTCTGACTGGTTCTGGGAGACAGATGCCGAGCATCGCCTCAGTTATGCCTCAGAGCCGGGTTATCTGGATGAGATGACCCCGCAGGCGACCCGGCCGACCCTCTATGACTACGTCTGCAACAAGCAGAGCTGCGATGCCCAGAAATACCTGCAGCTTTTGGCGCTGCGCCAGCCGGTGCGAGGGGTGCGGATGCAGGTTGCGCTGCAACACGGCCCCTGCTGGATGGAGGTGAGCGCCGAGCCCTGCTTTGACCATGATGGCCTGTTTATCGGTTATCGCGGCACTGCCCGGGATATCAGCAACCAGATCCGTAGGGAAGAGGAGCTGGCGCGGGCACGGGATGAGGCCGAAGCGGCCAACCGTGCCAAGTCCCAGTTTCTCGCCATGATGACCCACGAGATCCGTTCGCCCATGAATGCGGTGTTGGGGATGCTCGATCTGGTGCAGCATGCCGAGCTGGCGCCGGAGCAACAGAGCCTGCTGCGCCATGCCACCCACTCGGCCAGATTGCTGCAAACCATCATCGACGACGTGCTCGATTTTTCGAAAATCGAGTCGCAAACCCTGGTGTTTCACTGCGAGACCCTGCAACCCGTCCAGCTTTGCCAATCTCTGGTCGAGCCGCTGCAAGCTCGCGCGACCGCCAAGGGGATCGCGCTGGTTTATCGGGTCGATGAGTCGGTTCCCCGGGAGTTGCAGGGGGATCCGATGCGTTTGTCACAGGTGATGGGCAATCTGCTGGACAACGCCCTCAAGTTTACCGAGCAGGGGCAGGTGACTCTGCACCTGGGTTGGCAGGATGAGAAGCTGCTGATCTCGGTCTCCGACACCGGGATCGGGATCGCCGATGCGGATCAGGCGCTGCTGTTTGAACCCTTCTCCCAGGTCGACAACTCGGCCACCCGGCGTTTTTCCGGTACTGGCCTCGGTCTTGCCATCAGCAAACGTCTGGTGACGCTTATGGGGGGAGAGATCCACCTGAAGAGCGAGCCAGGCAAGGGAAGCTGTTTCTGGTTCGAACTGCCTGGCATGGCGTTGCCTTGCCATAGCCAGCCGCAGCGGGAGGAGGGGGCTTCGGCACTGCTGCCACTGGATGTGCTGGTGGTGGAGGACAGCCCGGTGAACCAGTTGGTGGTGTCGCTGATGCTGCAAAAACTGGTGGGCAAGGTACGGCTGGCAGCCAATGGTCTGGAGGCGCTGGCGCAGGTGGATGAGCAGCTCCCGGATCTGATCCTGATGGATATGCGGATGCCCCTGATGGACGGGCTGGAAGCGACCCGACGCTTGCGTGAGTTGGGATGCACTATGCCAATCGTTGCCCTGACGGCCAATGCGATGGCGGAGGACAAGGCGTGCTGTCTGGCGCAGGGGATGGATGACTTTCTCGCCAAGCCTATCACCTTGTCACGGTTGAGAGAGTGTTTGCAGCGTCACTTTGGTCAGCGGTTGCCGACGCGCGGATAAAAAAAATGGTCAACTTTGTGGGTTGACCAGTTCTTCAGCAAATACTGAAGAGAGCACGGGATAAATCGGGTTGTATCAATCTATATGAAAAATCTGTGCCAACTTTTTTGGGACTCTTTTGTGTTCAATTTTGGCCGTTTAGCGCAGCGGCTCTCTCTTGTTATGGTGTTTTGCGTTCCTACTTACTCGCAAAATGCGAATTTCACATTTTCATTGTTGGAATAATTGCATTTTGCAACGCTGTTTTTGTCATTGTGAAATCAGGCGATGCAGGAATTTACGGGCCGCTTCGCTGTTTTGTTTGGCAATCAGCATCTGCTTTTCATAAATCGGCATCGGCAATATCTCGAGCCAGCGCTGGCAGAGCCAGGCGGCATCTTCAAAGCGCTTGTCCGGATAGAGCTCATCAAGCTCCGGATACTGCTCGAACACTTCCCGCAGGCGATTGACCAGCAGCTTGTCGTTGAAATCTGAGTGGGTGCTCGGCCAGTTGGGCAGCATCTCCACCTTGGCCCGGCGCAGGCCCATCTCGTCTGTTTCCATCTCGTGGATACAGAAGCGCTCCAGTCCCAGCACCGTCACCCCCAGCAGGCCATCATTGAGGGTGTAGAAGTCGGTCACCTTGACCCGGGTGCCCACCGGCAGAATGCGGCCGGATTGTCCCGAGGTGGTCGACTCTTCCATCACGATGCCAAAGCCCTGATCGTTGATGAATGACTCCTTGAGCATCTGCAGGTGGCGTGGCTCGAACAGACGCAGAGGAAGCTTGCCGCCCGGCAGTATGTGGGAAGGCAAGGGGAACAGTGCCAAAGGTTGTAGTTTCATGTTCCATCCTCCATTGAGTAGTTGCTGAATATGACAATGCAGCGACTGTGCCAGAGAATGAAAAAAGCCACCGGAGGGTGGCTTTTCGGGCGGTTGAGGGCGCTTAGTTGCGCTGCTCCAGATACATGACAGCCGCTTCCACGCGGCTTTGCGCCTCGAGTTTCTTCAGCAGGCTCTTCACGTGAACCTTGACCGTTCCCTCGGAGATATGGAGCACCGAGGCGACCTGTTTGTTGGAGAGGCCTTTTGCAATTTCGCGCAGGATTTGCATTTCGCGACGCGTTAAGCTTTCCAGCTTCTGCTGCAGGTGATCCAGCTCGTAGATGTTTTCGAGATAGGGGCGCAGCGGTTCGCTCAGGATCTGCTTGCCAGTCATCACGTCGGCCAGCTGGGCCAGCAGCAGATCAGGCTCGGTATCCTTGAGCAGGTAGCCGTCGGC
Source organism: Aeromonas sp. s12 (assembly GCF_040907925.1). Classification (NCBI taxonomy): domain Bacteria; kingdom Pseudomonadati; phylum Pseudomonadota; class Gammaproteobacteria; order Aeromonadales; family Aeromonadaceae; genus Aeromonas; species Aeromonas sp. s12. The sequence continues at coordinate 187,326 of NZ_JBFOCT010000013.1, forward strand.
ACCGGCCTTGAGCAAAGCCACCACATCCTGACGGGCATCGGAGACGGTGAGGATCACCACCCGGGAGGTGATCTCTTCGGCCCGCAGCGCCTTGAGGGTATCGAGGCCGGAGAGCCCCTTCATGTTGAGGTCGAGCAGGATCAGGTCCGGCTCGGACTCTTTGGCCAATGCCACGGCATCTGTGCCGTTGGAGGCTTCACCGGTCACCTCCATGTTCTCTTCCAGAGCCAGCAACTGCACAATCCCTTTGCGCATGAGGGGATGGTCATCTACGACCAGAACTGTGTATTTCATCTCGTCCATCAGGCGTCTCTCGCTAGACTGGTGGGAAAGGTCAGATGCACGCAGGTGCCTTGTGGTTGCTGCTCGTTGATGGTCAGCAGACCGTGCAGTTTGCTGGCGCGCTCGTTCATGATGCTCAAACCGTAATGGTTGATCGCCGAGCTGGCGAGTCCGATCCCGACACCGTCATCTGAAATCTGAACCTCAATGTTACCACTTGCGAGGGTCTCACAGCTAACATCAATCACTTGCGCGTTGGCATGTTTGATGGCATTGAGCACTGCCTCACGGATCAGCTGCAAAATGTGGATATGCTGGCCCGCCTCTAGGTCGTTGTCGGCCAGTCCGTAATGGAACCGGATTTCGGCCTGGGTCTGAGGCTGCAGTTGATCAAGCATGACGCGGATCGCTTCCCCCAGATTGGCATCGCCAATGGTGAGCCGGAAGGTACCGAGCAGTTCGCGCAACTGGGTATAGGCATTGCTAAGCCCCTCGTCGATCTGCTGCATCGCCTCCTGCGCCTTGTCATGTTGCCCCTTGGCGTAAGAGCGCTTGAGCAGAGTGGACTGGATCTTGAGATAGGAGAGGGCCTGCGCCAGCGAGTCGTGCAGTTCCCGGGCGATCACCGCCCGCTCCTCCATCAGCAGCAGTCGCTGCTGTTGCAGCAGGGTCTGATCCTTGTGCAGCACCTGAGCCAGCAGCATGGTGAAGTTCTTGATCAACCGCTCGTCGATGGGGTGCTGGCTGATGATGTCGAGGCGGCCGAACTCCTGCTCATCCATCTGCAGATAGAAGCTGGCGACCGCATCGAGATCGCCGGGCCAGCCGGTGCGCCCCGAGATGTAGACTGGCATGGCATTGTGCTCGAAGCGGGTCAGCCGGATGTGGTCGATATGCTGGTGGGCGGCAGCACGGTCCAGCAGTTTGATGAGGGTGCGGGTGCTGAGCGGGGCGGCGTGCAGCTTCTGGGCGGTCGAGTAGAGAAACGAGAGGGTGTCGTTGGCCTGTTGCAGCTTGGCGGTTTTCTCTTCCACCTTGTTTTCCAGCTCCCGATAGAGCTTGCCCAGCTCGTCTGCCATGGTGACGAAGGCGCGCGAGAGCTCCCCCAGCTCGTTTTCGCCGTGGGCGGGCAGCTTAAGATCGAAATCCTGCCGCTGGATCTGGCGGGCGCAGTAGACCAGCTGGTTGAGGGGGGCGACCACCTGCTGGCGGGTGAAGCGTACTGTAAACCAGGCGATGGTGATGATGGCCAGCAGGCCGAGCCCCTCCGCAAGCGCCAGCATCCTCACCTTGAATTCCACGTGGTACTGCATCTGATTGACGAAATTGTCGATGGCCGCCACAAACTGCTCGGTGTTATCGGTGTACCGTCTGGGAGTGCGATCCTCGATGTGTTGGCGCATCACCTGCCACTGGCCGAGCACCTCGCCATAGGTGCGACGCAGGGAGGCAGGAGTGATCCAGCGCTGGGTCTCCTGTAGCTCTTCGGCGTGCAGGGTCTCTTCAAACTGGGAGAGGCGCCCCAGCACGCTGTCGCCCCGCTCGATTTCGTAGGCCATCCGGTAGGCCTGCATCCGCAGCGAACCGGAGAGGTTGATCGCCTTGGCATCGGGTACCGAGTAGAAGAGGGTGACCATGGCGACCAGCGCGATCAGGCTGGCCATGAAGAGGATCAACACCATGGCGCGGCCGATGGCACTGCTGACCGAATGGACCCTGAACCGTTTTCCCATACTGATGCGCACCTCTGAATAGTGATAAGGACCCCGCAAGATGCGTGGGAGTGTACTCCAACTTGTGTTAGCATCGAAAAACTAGATGAACTCCGAGCGGTTTTGCCTAAGTCCTAGCGATAGGGGGAAACCAGCCGTCAGCCGACGTTCGAGCTGTAAGGGTCAGGAAAGAAATGCCCTGGCCTCCCGTATTTGGAAAGGTGTTTATGTTGCCACTTGAAGATGGTTTTTCCCGTCGTTTTTACTATTTGCGTCTGTCAGTGACCGATGTGTGCAATTTCCGTTGCACCTATTGCCTGCCTGACGGTTATCGTCCCCCCGAAGGTCACAAAGCGGGGCGTCAACCCTTTCTCTCGATTGACGAGATCCGCCGCGTGGTCAGCGGTTTTGCCGCCATGGGTACCCGTAAGGTGCGCATCACGGGGGGCGAGCCCTCCCTGCGCCGCGATTTCACCGAGATCGTCAAGGTGATTGCCACCACCCCGGGCATCGAGAAAGTTGCCATGACCACCAACGGCTATCGCCTCAAGGAGCGGGCTCAGGAGTGGTTTGATGCCGGACTCAACGCGCTGAATGTCAGTGTCGACAGTCTCGACCCGCGCCAGTTTCACCAGATCACCGGCGAGAACAAGCTGGCCGAGGTGATGGAGGGGATCGAAGCAGCACTGGCCGCCGGTTTCAAATCGGTGAAGATCAATGCGGTGCTGCTCAAGGGGCTCAACGACTACCAGCTTGATGCCTTTCTGGGCTGGATCAGGTACAAGCCCATCGAGCTGCGTTTTATCGAACTGATGCAGACCGGCGAGATGGATACCCTGTTTCGTGACCACCATGTTAGCGGCGAACAGATCAAACAGCGCTTGCTGGAGAGCGGTTGGGTGCAGCAGTTGCGGGGCACGGATGACGGTCCGGCGCAGGTCTTTATGCACCCCGACTCGCAAGGTGGGGTGGGGCTCATCATGCCCTATAGCAAGGATTTCTGTGCCGGTTGCAACCGGCTGCGGGTCTCCTCGCTGGGGAAGCTGCATCTGTGCCTGTTTGGCGACAACGGCATCGACCTGCGGGATCTGCTCGGCGCAGATGGGCAATCTGATGAGCTGCAACAGCGCATTCGCGCGGCACTGGCGGGCAAGAGTGCCACCCATCGTCTCCATGAGGGCAATGCCGGCATCACCCCTCATCTCGCCTCGATCGGCGGATAACCGCAAAAAATCGCCAACGATTAAATAGCAATCCTCACATGGAGGTATTTTAACCGATGCCTCCATTTTTATTGCGCTGCAAGGCTTTGATCTGGCGCAAGAATCCCCCCTGTTTATCTCCCTGGTGGTATATCCCTTACCTTGTCAGGGCCGCAATATACACCCACTCTTATAATTGGTATCAAGAATGCCAATCATGGACTCGCACTGTCCCCTTTTTCACCAGAACAGGAGTCAACATGCCGGATGAGATCGATCTTGCCCGCCGCGGCCTGTTCCGGGGGCGGCTGAGAACTGCCGAACCGCCGGTGCAGTTGCCCTGGTCAGTCAACTGGTCGGCATTTGTCGCCGACTGCACCCGCTGCGGGGACTGTCTGGCGGCCTGTCCGGAGCAGATCCTGGTGAATGGCGAGGGCGGTTTTCCGGTGGTCGATTTCCAGCGTGGCGAATGCACCTTCTGCACCGAGTGCGCCACGGTCTGCAAGGCGCCTGTGTTTCGCCCGACCAGCGAGTCCCCCTGGCACTACAAGGCCCATATCGAGGCCAACTGTCTGGCCAATGGTCAGGTGTTCTGCCAGCGCTGTCAGGACAGCTGTGAGCCAAATGCCATTCGTTTTATTCCGGTGCTGGGGCGTGTGCCCGCCCCGATGGTCGAGCCGGATCGCTGTAATGGCTGCGGCGCCTGTGTGCAGGATTGTCCGGTTGGCAGCATCAAGGTCGACGGGCGAGCCGCCCCATCCGGTGGTGCGAGCCAGCCCACCCTCAAGCAGGAGTCAGAATGAGTCAGAAGCCGTGTGACACAGAAGCCACAATGGATCAGGAGTTCCATGTATCGAGTCTGGTGGTGCTGACCCAGCCCCCTTTGCGCCATCAGCTCGCCGAGCAGATTGGTGCCCTTGAAGGGGCCGAGATCCACGCCATCAGTGACGAGGGCAAGCTGGTCGTGACCCTGGAAGGTCCGAGCCAGCGGCCGATCATGGCGGCCATTGATGCGATACAGGCGATGCCGGGTGTGCTCTCTGCCGCCCTGATTTACCACCAGTTCGATGAACTGGGCGGTCACTGAAAAGAGTGATGGGATGCCGGGCGTGCCCTCAGCCGCTGATGGCTGGCTCCCGTTCGACAGATTCGACAACTATTACGCGATAAGCAATGTGAGGATATGCCATGAAGCTGAGTCGACGCGACTTTATGAAGGCCAATGCGGTGGCAGCTGCCGCTGCCGTGGCCGGTGTCAGTGCCCCCACGCTGGCAGCCAATCTCATCACCAGTACCGACAAGACGGCCATCCATTGGGATAAGGCTCCCTGCCGCTTCTGCGGTACCGGCTGCTCCGTGCTGGTGGGCTCTCAGGATGGTCGGGTCGTGGCGACTCAGGGCGACCCCGATGCACCGGTCAACCGTGGCCTCAACTGCATCAAGGGCTACTTCCTCTCCAAGATCATGTACGGCCAGGATCGCCTGACCCAGCCGATGCTGCGGATGAAGAACGGCCAGTTCGACAAGGATGGCGACTTTGCCCCCATCAGCTGGGATCAGGCGTTCGACATCATGGCCGAGAAGTTCAAGGCGACCCTGAAAGAGAAGGGGCCGACCGCCGTCGGCATGTTCGGCTCCGGCCAGTGGACCGTCTGGGAAGGCTATGCCGCCGCCAAGCTGATGAAGGCCGGTTTCCGCTCCAACAACATTGACCCCAATGCCCGTCACTGCATGGCCTCTGCGGTCGTTGGCTTCATGCGTACTTTCGGTATGGATGAGCCGATGGGCTGTTACGACGATATCGAGCAGGCCGATGCGTTCGTGCTGTGGGGCTCCAACATGGCCGAGATGCACCCCATCCTCTGGTCGCGGATGTCCGATCGCCGTCTCTCCAATCCGGATGTACGGGTGCACGTGCTCTCCACCTTCGAGCACCGCAGCTTCGAGCTGGCGGACAACGGCATTGTCTTTACCCCGCAGACCGATCTGGCGATTCTCAACTATGTCGCCAACTACATCATCCAGAACGACAAGGTGAACTGGGACTTCGTCAACAAGCACACTGTGTTCAAGAAGGGGGTCACCGACATCGGTTACGGCCTGCGCCCGACCGATCCGCTGCAGCAGAAAGCGAAGAACCCGGACAGCGGCGATGCCACTCCGATGACCTTCGAGGAGTTTGCCAAGTTTGTGGCCGACTACGATGTGGAGTCTGTCTCCAAGCTCTCCGGTGTATCCAAGGAGAAACTGGAAAAGCTGGCCAAGCTCTATGCCGACCCGAGCAAGAAGGTGGTCTCTTACTGGACCATGGGCTTCAACCAGCATACCCGTGGCGTCTGGGCCAACAACCTCTGCTACAACATCCACCTGCTGACCGGCAAGATCTCCGAGCCGGGTAATGGTCCTTTCTCACTGACCGGTCAGCCCTCTGCCTGTGGCACCGCGCGTGAAGTGGGTACCTTTGCCCACCGTCTGCCTGCCGACATGGTGGTGACCGAGCCCAAACACCGCGCCATTGCCGAGAAGATCTGGAAACTGCCGGAGGGGACCATTCCCGACAAGGTGGGTTTCCACGCCGTGCTGCAGGATCGCATGCTCAAAGATGGCAAGCTCAACGCCTACTGGGTGATGTGTAACAACAACATGCAGGCCGGCCCCAACATGAATACCGATCGCCTGCCTGGCTATCGCGATCCGCGCAACTTCATCGTGGTCTCTGACCCTTACCCGACCGTCACTGCCCAGGCCGCTGACCTCATCCTGCCGACCGCCATGTGGGTGGAGAAAGAGGGGGCCTATGGCAACGCCGAGCGCCGCACCCAGTTCTGGCACCAGCAGGTGAAAGCGCCGGAAGGGGCCAAGTCCGACTTGTGGCAGCTGATGGAGTTCTCCAAGCGCTTCAAGGTTGAGGAAGTGTGGCCGGCTGAGCTGATTGCCAAGATGCCGGAAGTGAAGGGCAAAACCCTGTTCGACGTGCTCTATGCCAACGGTCAGGTCAACCAGTTCCCGAAAGAGCAGAGCAAAGGTCTGCTGAACGACGAGGCCGAGCACTTCGGATTCTACGTCCAGAAAGGGTTGTTCGAAGAGTACGCCACCTTCGGTCGCGGTCACGGCCACGATCTGGCGCCGTTCGATCAGTACCACGAAGCGCGCGGTCTGCGCTGGCCGGTGGTAGATGGCAAAGAGACCCTGTGGCGCTATCGCGAAGGGTTTGACCCTTACGTGAAAGCGGGCGAGGGGGTGCGTTTCTATGGCAAACCCGATGGCAAGGCGGTCATCTTCGCCCTGCCGTTCGAGCCTGCCGCCGAGTCGCCGGATAAAGAGTACGACCTGTGGCTATCCACCGGCCGCGTGCTGGAGCACTGGCACACCGGCACCATGACCCGTCGGGTACCCGAGCTTTATCGTGCCTTCCCGGATGCGGTGCTCTTCATGCACCCGGACGATGCCAAGGCTCGCGGCGTGCGTCGTGGCGAAGAGGTGATCGTCTCCTCCCGCCGTGGCGAGGTGAAGACCCGTGTCGAGACCCGTGGTCGCAACCGTCCGCCGAAAGGACTGGTCTTCATGCCCTTCTTTGATGCCAGCCAGCTGGTCAACAAGCTGACCCTGGACGCCACCGATCCGCTCTCGAAAGAGACCGATTACAAGAAGTGCGCCGTCAAGGTGATGAAGGCTTAAGGCGGGGGAGTGCGAGATGAGTCGTAGTCGTCGCCAGTTTCTGGCCGACATGGCCAAGGGGGCCTGCGGTGTGGGCCTGCTTGGCGTGGGGCTCGGTGGCGTGGCCCGCCAGCAGGCACAAGCTGTGCCTGCCCAGGCGCTGCGTCCGCCCGCCGCTCTCGATGAAACAGAGTTCCTCAGCGCCTGCGTGCGTTGCGGGCTCTGCGTTGAGGCCTGCCCCTACGACACCCTCAAGCTCGCCCGGCTGTTTGACCCTGTGACCACTGGTACCCCTTATTTCAAGGCACGTGCCGTGCCCTGCGAGATGTGTGATGACATCCCTTGTGTGGTGGCCTGTCCGAGCGGGGCGCTGGATCAGCAGATGACCGACATCGATCAGGCCCGGATGGGGGTGGCAGTGCTCATCGATCACGAGACCTGCCTCAACTATCTGGGGCTGCGCTGCGATGTCTGTTATCGGGTCTGCCCGCTGATTGACAAGGCGATCACTCTTGAGCTGCAGCATAACCAGCGTACCGGCAAACACGCCATGTTCCTGCCCACGGTACACAGCGATGTCTGTACCGGCTGTGGCAAGTGCGAGCATGCCTGCGTGCTGGAGGAAGCGGCCATCAAGGTGGTGCCACGCCAGCTCGCCAAAGGTGAGCTGGGTCATCACTACCGGCTCGGCTGGGAAGAGAAGGCCAAGGCGGGGAACAAGTCGCTCATCGGCGACAGACTCACCCTGCCCACCCGCAAACCGGAGGGGTTATGAGTCGTTATCCGGGGGAAGAGGCTAGCATCAAGCTGGGGTGGTGGCGTTCCCACCGCTTCCTGCTGCTGCGTCGGCTGAGTCAGTTCAGCGTGCTCGGGCTGTTTTTGCTGGGGCCGCTGGCGGGCATCTGGATCCTCAAGGGCAACCTCTCCAGCTCGCTGTTGCTGGAGACGGTGCCGCTGACCGATCCCCTCACGCTGTTGCAGTCGCTGGCGGCGGGTCACTGGCCCATCGCCACTCTCTGGCTGGGGGCTGCCATTGTGCTGGCCGGTTACTGGCTGGTCGGGGGGAGGGTGTTCTGCTCTTGGGTCTGTCCGGTCAACCTCATCACGGATGCTGCAGCCTGGCTCAGGGTGCGCCTTGGCCTCAAGGGCAATGGCCAGTTCAGCCGTGCGACCCGCTACTGGCTGTTGGCCATGGTGCTGGTGGTGCCTGCTGTGGTCGGCGTGATGGTGTGGGAGCTGGTCAATCCGGTGTCACTCGCCATGCGCGGCCTGCTGTTTGGCATGGGGGCTGGCTGGGCCCTGCTTGCAGCGCTATTCCTGTTCGATCTCTTCGTGGTTGAGCGGGGTTGGTGCGGTCATCTCTGTCCGGTGGGGGCCTTCTATGCCCTGGTCAACCGGGTCGGATTTATCAAGATTTCTGCCAAGGGGCGCGAGCGGTGCAACAACTGCATGGATTGTTATGCGGTTTGCCCGGAGCGTCCCATCCTGCGCGGGCCTGTTCATGGTGCCAAGCGCGGTCATGGGCCCTTGATTGCGGCTCAGGAGTGTACCAACTGTGGCCGCTGCATCGATGTCTGCGCGGAACAAGTTTTTGAAATCACTGTAGGTTTTGCCGTCAAGGCAGAAAAAACGTCGGAGAACAAATAATGAAAAAGCTGATTGGAGCAATGCTGGCCTGCCTGATGGCGGGATCCTTGATGGCAGCGGCCCCCGAGATCACCAACAGTACCGGTGGCCTCAAGTCCGAGCGTGGCGCCACCGATCTGGTGACCGATGCCACCGCCGCGCCCCTGAAAAACTTCCGCAAGGATGGCGCGCCCTACGATCGCCAGTACATGCATCAGCCGCCGCTGATCCCCCACGACATTCGCAACTACGAGGTGGATACCAAGGTCAACAAGTGCCTGGCTTGCCACAGCTTCAAGAATGCCAGTGCCATGAAGGCTCCCAAGATCAGTCCGACTCACTTCGAGACCCGCGACGGCCTGACCCTGGGTGAAGTGTCGCCGCGTCGCTACTTCTGCCTGCAGTGCCATGTGCCGCAAGCGGATGCCAAGCCGCTGGTGGAAAATACCTTTAAACCGGTTGAAGCGCTGAACTGAGGAATCCATAGATGAAATTACCCGGCTTTATCCAACGTCTGTGGACCACCTTCAAGTCACCATCGAAGGCAGCTCTCTGGGTCATCTTGCTGATGGGCTTCTTTGGTGGCGTGATTTTCTGGGGTGGCTTCAACACCGCAATGGAAGCTTCCAACACCGAGGCCTTCTGCACCAGCTGTCACGAGATGAAGGACAACGTGTTCGAGGAGTACCGCGACACCATCCACTACGCTAACCGCTCCGGTGTGCGGGCCAGCTGCCCGGATTGTCACGTACCCCATGAGTGGACCTACAAGATCATCCGCAAGGTGCAGGCTTCCAAGGAGCTGTGGGGCATGATCACCGGCAAGGTGGATACCCGCGAGAAGTTCGAGTCGCACCGACGCGAGATGGCGGAGCGGGAGTGGCAACGAATGAAAGAGACTGATTCGCGCGAGTGCCGCAACTGCCACAACTTCGAGTACATGGACTTCTCCCTGCAGGGGCAGCGTGCCGCCAAGATGCACTCTACCAATCTGGCCAGTGGTGAAAGTACCTGCATCGACTGTCACAAGGGGATAGCTCACCAGCTGCCCGACATGACCGGGGTGAAAGGGTTCTGATCCTGCGACGACAGGCCGGGTTTGCCCGGCCTGCGTTTTGTTCATATATGGGACAAGCATCAGATTTGTGTGTCTTTTAAATCCCATATCTCGTGAAACCTTTGATAGAATCAGCCCGCCGTCACACGCTTGAGCAAGTTGGTCACCCCTGTCTGCGTCAGTTTTTGCGCCCTGACAGCTGGCCTCTCATACCCCTTCTCTTCCTGCCTCGTTGACGGCCCATAGCCACAAGGAGCTGCCCGATGGGACAGAAACACAACGCATTTATTCCCCTCAAGATCGCCGTGCTGACGGTCTCCGACAGCCGCACCGCCGCCGATGACAGCTCGGGCGACTATCTGGTCTCGGCCCTTACCGACGCGGGCCATCAGCTGGCCGATCGGGCGCTCTGCCCGGACAACCTGTTTCGTATCCGCGCGCGGGTGAGCGAGTGGATCGCCGATGAGGGGGTGCAGGTGGTACTGATTAACGGCGGTACCGGCTTCAACGAACAGAACCGGGTGCCGGAAGCGGTCGGTGTGCTGTTCGAGCGCACCGTACAGGGTTTTGGCGAGATGTTCCGTCAACTCTCTTTTGCCGAGATTAAAGGCTCCGCCATGCAGAGCCGTGCGCTGGCGGGACTCGCTAATCGCACCCTGATCTGCTGTCTGCCGGGCTCCACCGGCGCCTGTCAGCTGGGTTGGGAGCAACTGATCCGCGATCAGCTCGATGCCCGCACCAAGCCGTGCAACTTTGTCTCCCACCTCTGAGAGCAAGTGATGAACCAGACCGATACCAAGCAGACCCAGCCCAACCTGACGCATCTGAACCAGAGCGGCGAAGCCCATATGGTGGATGTGACCGACAAGCAGGTAACCGAGCGTGAAGCCCGTGCCGAGGCGTTTGTTGCCATGGCCCCCGAGACGCTGGCGCTGATCCTGAGCGGCCAGCACCACAAGGGGGATGTATTCGCCACCGCCCGCATCGCCGGCATCATGGCCGCCAAGAAGACCTCCGATCTAATCCCCCTCTGTCATCCGCTGGCCTTGACCAAAGTCGAGGTGGAGATAGTGCCGCTGGCCGAGCAGCGCAAGGTGCATATCCGCACCCTCTGCAAGCTCTCAGGCAAGACCGGGGTTGAGATGGAGGCACTGACCGCCGCGTCGGTAGCGGCGCTGACCATCTACGACATGTGCAAGGCGGTGCAAAAAGACATGGTGATCGAACAGGTGCGGCTGGTAGAGAAAAAGGGCGGCAAGTCCGGCCATTTTCAGTTGGGGTTAACGAGCGGGGAACAAGCATGATCAAGGTACTGTTTTTTGCGCAAGTAAGAGAGCTGGTGGCCTGCGACGAGTTGAGCCTGCAGTGCGACTACGCCACCGCCGAACAACTGCGCGCGGCGCTCTGTGAACGCGGCGACAAGTGGGCGCTGGCGCTGGAAGCAGGCAAGCTCTTGGTCGCGGTCAATCAGACCTTGGTGCCCCTCGATACCCCCATCAATGATGGCGATGAGGTGGCCTTCTTCCCGCCGGTGACCGGAGGTTAAGGATGAGCGAGGCAACTATGACGGATCGCATTCTGGTCCAGCGGGAGGATTTCTCGCTGGCGGACGAATATGCCCGCCTAGCCACCCGCCCAGACAGTGGCGCCATTGTCACTTTCGTTGGCAAGGTGCGCGACTTCAATCAGGGGGAGGAGGTGAAGGGGCTGGCCCTCGAGCACTACCCCGGTATGACCGAGAAGGCGCTGGCCGATATCGTGCAGGAGGCCCGTCGCCGCTGGCCGCTGCAGGAGTGTACCCTCATTCATCGTATCGGCGAGTTGTGGCTTGGCGATCAGATCGTGCTGGTGGCGGTGAGCAGTGCCCACCGCGACGCCGCCTTTGACGCCTGTCACTTCATCATGGATTTCTTGAAAACCCGGGCGCCGTTCTGGAAAAAAGAGCTGACCGCCGAGGGTGTGCAACGCTGGGTCGAGGCCAAGGAGAGCGACAACGCCGCCGCTGCCCGCTGGCAAGCCTGACCTGTTCATCACGAGGGGCGCAGGTTCAACGGGAACCACGGCCCCGCCAAGGGGCGCGGATGTGCGGGCCCCATCAGGAGAAAGGGAATGAAACCGTTGTTATCTGTTGTCATCGCCGGTGTCTGCGCCGCCACCTTGCATACCGGTGTCGTGCAGGCTGATGAAGTGAAAGTGGCCGTGGCCGCCAACTTCAAGGGCACCATAGAGCGTATCGGTAAGGAGTTCACCGCCAAGACCGGCCACACCCTGGCCATCTCGTCTGCCGCCACTGGGGTGCTCTACACCCAGATCAGTCACGGTGCACCGTTCGATCTCTTCCTCTCCGCCGATGCGGCGACCCCCGAGAAGCTGGAAAAAGAGGGCATGGGGTGCGATCGCTTCACCTACGCCATCGGCCAGCTGGGGTTGTGGAAGAAGGGGGGGCCGGCCCCTGACGAGGCGACCCTGCGTAGCTGGAAAGGCAACCTTGCCATCGCCAATGCCCGCACTGCTCCCTATGGTGCTGCCGCCATGGCGACCCTCACCCATCTCAAGATCGATCCCAAGCAGTACCGGTTGCTGACCGGCGCCAACATCGGCCAGACCTGGCAATTTGTCGACACCGGCAATGCCGAGCTGGGCTTTGTCGCCTGGGCCAATCTGGTTGAGGCGGGCAAGACTGGTGAAGCCTGGGCAGTGCCAGCGAGCTTCTATCCTCCCATCGAGCAGCAGGGGCTGGTATTGAAGAAAGGTGCCGCGGTCGAGGCGCTGGTCGCCTGGCTCAAGGGGCCGGGTCAGGCGCAGATCAAGGCAGCGGGTTATGCCTTGCCCCAATAAGGGGATGGGCCTGATGCGATACCCTGAGTGGTCGGCCTTCGGGTCGGCCACTCTTTGCAATAAGGATGGATACCATGCCGTTGGGGGCATTTATCAACCGGGAGGTCGGCAATGAGTGAAGGGGATCTGCTGGCTGTCTGGCTCACCCTGAAGCTTGCGGCCTGCACCACAGCGATTTTGCTGTTGCTGGCACCGCCGCTGGCCTGGTGGCTGTCGCGCAGTCAGAACAGGCTGCGGCCGCTGGTTGAGGCGCTGGTGGCGCTGCCGCTGGTGCTGCCTCCCACGGTACTGGGTTTTTATCTGCTACTCGCCTTTTCCCCCGAATATGGCTTCGGCGCCTGGTGGCGCGACACCTTTGGCGCCCCGCTCGCCTTCAGCTTTCTTGGCCTGCTGTTTGCCTCCATCCTCTATTCGCTGCCGTTCGTGGTGCAGCCACTCACCTCCGCTTTCGTCAACATGGGCAACAAGGAGCTGGAAGCTGCTGCGACCCTGGGGCTTGGCCCACTGGAGCGCTTCTTCCACATCATCTTGCCGATGACCCTGCCCAGCTTCGTGATGGCGGCGGCCCTTGGCTTTGCCCATACATTGGGGGAGTTTGGCGTGGTGCTGATGATTGGCGGCAATATCCCCGGCGAGACCCAGGTGCTTTCGATTGCCCTGTTTGATCATGTGGAGGCGATGGATTACCGACAAGCCCACTATCTGGCTGGCGGCCTGATGGCCTTCTCGCTGGTGATGCTGGTGCTGGTCTACGGTGTGCTGCAGCGCAGACAGCGGAGAGTGTTTGGATGAACCAGCCCGCCACTATGCCGCCAGTGAACGAGCCGCACCGCTATGCCCTGAACCTCAATGTCCGGCGCGAGTTTGGCTCCTTTACCCTCGATTGCGTACTGACCCTCGAACTGGGTGGGATCCTCGGCCTGTTTGGCCCTTCCGGCTGCGGCAAGAGCACCCTGCTGCGCATCATCGCCGGGCTCGATCGCCGAAGCGGGGATCGCTTGCGGTGGCGCGAGCGGGAGTATGCTCAACTGTTGCCCGAAGCGCGCCGGATCGGACTGGTGTTTCAGGACTCGCGCCTCTTTCCCCATCTGACGGTGCTCGGCAATCTGCAACTGGCGGCCCGCAAGGGGCGAGGGCGCTGGCAACCCGAAGCGCTGGCGGCGCGGCTCGGCTTTGCCGATCTGCTGGGGCTGCCTGCCCATGCCCTCTCTGGCGGTCAACGCCAGCGGGTAGCGCTGGGGCGGGCGCTGCTGGCCGAGCCTGATCTGCTGCTGCTCGATGAGCCTTTTTCTGCGCTCGATCGGCGCAGCCGCATCCATCAGGCCCATGTGCTCAAGGGGTTGCAGCAGGAGAGCGGTATCCCGATGATCTTCGTCAGCCACGCCATGGAGGAGGTGAGCCTGCTCTGCGATCAGCTGGTGCTGCTGGAAAGTGGCAGGGTGGAGGCGCAAGGCCGGCCGAGCGAGATCTTCGCCCGCACTGATCTCTCGCTCGCCAGCCGTGACGATGCCGGGGTGATGCTGAATGCCACCTTGGCCCACTATGATGACGACGAGCAGATGGCGACCCTGCAACTCGGTGAGCAGCGACTGCGGGTCACCATGACCCATGTGCCGGACGAGAGCGGCCCCTTGCAGATCAAGGTGGCGGGGCGCGATGTGGTGATCGCTACCGCCCCCATCGAGCACTCCAGTCTCTCCAACTGTCTCGTCACCCGTCTGCTGGCGGTGCGCGAGGTGCGCCCCGGCCAGACCCTGTTGCAGTTGGAGCTGGGTCAGCAGATACTGCTGGCCCGGATCACCAGCCGCTCCGCCAGGCGGCTGGCGCTGGCGCCGGAGCAGCAGATCTACGCTTATATCAAGGCGGTGAGTCTGGTCAGCGAAGGCTGATTGGGCGCCGTGCTGATAACGTGGCAGGATGGCCACGGGCAACATAACAACAAGAGATGGTTCAGGTGATGAGTCGAGAGGCAATACACTGATGCGCCGCAATCAGGTGATGAAATTCAACGGTCTTGCCCTGCGCAGTGCGGGGGAGGGCCCTTTGCTGTTGCTGCTGCATGGGCTGGGCTCCTCGAGCCTCGACTGGCAGGCGCAGATCGAACGGTTTTCCGAACAGTACCGGGTGGTGGCGCTGGACTTGCGCGGCCACGGTCAGAGCATGCAGGAAGGGCCGTTCGATGTGGCGACCCTGGCAGCCGATGTGGTGAACTGGCTCGACGAGCAGCCGGAGCCCGCTTGGGTTGTCGGATTGTCGCTGGGGGCCATGGTCGCGCTGGAGTTGGCGCTGCAAATGCCCCACAAGGTGCAGGGGCTGGTGCTGGTCAACGGTTTTAGCGAGTTTCTGCTGGAGAGCCCCAAAGAGCAGGAGCGTTACGCCCAGCGCCTCAAGTGGCTGCGCTGGTTCGGTATGCGCCCGCTCGCCTGGTGGCTGGGACGCGAGCTCTTCCCGGGCCCGGATCTGGCACAGGTGCGCCACACCTTCCGGCTGCGTTTCGTGCGCAATAAAAAGAAAACCTACAAGGCGCTGCTGGAGGCGCTACCCGGCTGGTCGGTACGCGCCCGGCTTGGCTCCATCTGGCAGCCGGTGGCCATCATCTCCACCAGTCACGACTACCTGCCGCTGGCCAAACGGGTAGAGCAGTTTGCCGCCCTGCCCAACGCCACCATCCACACCCCCAACGGCCACCACGCCTGGCCCGCGGAAGATCCCTCGGGCTTTAATCACCTGTTGCAACGGATCCTCACGACCCATTGAGGAAGGGGTTGTTAGGTGCAGGTACCAAAAAGCCGAACCACAGGGTTCGGCTTTTTTGATCCCGTTTGCGTCAAGGATGGGAGCAGACCGGGCAGTCGGGGCGCTTGGGTAGCTTCATCTCGCGGAAGGTGCCGCTCAGGCCGTCAATCATCAGCAGGCGGCCGCTGTAGCTTTTGCCCATACCAGCCAAGAGCTTGATAGCTTCCAGCGCTTGCAGGCTGCCCACCAATCCCACCACGGGGGCGAGCACGCCCGCCTCGACGCAGGTGAGTGCCTGCTCGCCAAACAGGGCGCTGAGGCAGGCGTAGCAGGGTTCACCTTCCTGCCAGGTGAAGCTGCAGAGCTGACCCTCCAGCCGGATGGCGGCGCCACTGACCAGCGGTATTTTGTGCTGGCGTGCCTTTTGATTCAGCAGGTTGCGAATGGCCAGGTTGTCGGTGCAATCGAGCACCAGCTGATGCCGTGGCAGCAGGGTATCGAGCAGCGCCTCATCGGCCACGGTAGCGTGGGTCTCGACGTTGAGCCAGGGATTGAGGGCACGAAGCGACTGCGCTGCTGAGTCCACCTTGTAGTGACCGATGCGCTCATCGTTGTGCAGCACCTGACGCTGCAGGTTGGAGAGCTCCACCTTGTCGAAATCGACCAGGGTGAGCTGGCCAACCCCGGCCACCGCCAGATACTGGCCGGCGGCGCAACCAAGGCCACCGGCGCCGATCACCAGCACCCTGGCCTGCTTGAGCGCCTCCTGCCCCTCGAAATCGAAGGACTTGAGGATGATCTGGCGGTTGTAGCGCAGTAGTTCGGCGTCGCTCAGGATCTCGCTCACAGCAGCAATCCCCCGAATGGCTCCACGGTCACCGTCTCGCCCACGGCGACGCGGCCCCGTTCCCGTTCAAGAACGATGTAGCAGTTGGCTTGCGACAGGGAGCTGAACACGGCGGAGTCCTGCGAGCCGGTGCTGCGCACCTCGAGGCCGTTTGGTCCCTGACTCAGAATGCCGCGCTGGAAGTCGAGTCGGCCCGGGCTCTTTTTGAGTGGCTCGGCCGCAATGGCTTGCAGCTGGAGTGGCCGCTCGAAGTGCTGGCCCGCCAGCTTGGCCAGCGCCGGTTGCACCAGCTGGTCGAAGGTGACCATGGCGGAGACGGGGTTGCCCGGCAGGCCGAAGAACCAGGCGCGGGGCAGACGGCCAAAAGCAAACGGCTTGCCCGGCTTGATGGCCAGCTTCCAGAAGCCGATCTCGCCGAGCTCGTCCAGCAGCTGTTTGGTAAAATCCGCTTCCCCTACCGAAACGCCGCCGGTGGTGATAAGCACATCGGACTCTTCATCGGCGCGGATAAAGGCGGCGCGCAGTTGGGCGGGATCGTCCGGGATGATACCAAGGTCGAGACAGTCGCAGCCCAGCCGCGCCAGCATGGCCCGCACGCCGTAGCGGTTGGAGTCGTAGATGTCGCCGTGGGCCAGCGGGGTGCCAACCGGCTTGAGCTCGTCACCGGTGCTGAAGATAGCCACTTTCAGCGGTCGGCGTACCGGCACGGTCGCGATGCCGAGGGAGGCCAGCAGTGGCATTTCGCGCGGGGTGAGGCGAGTACCGGCTGGCAGCACGCAGGCGCCCTTGCCGATATCGCTGCCGGCGCGGCGGATATTCTGGCCCGGTTCGGGTTGTGCCAGAAAAGTGATCCGATCGCCGTCGGCCTGCGTTTCTTCCTGCATCACCACCGCATCGGTGTCTGCGGGAACCGGGGCGCCGGTCATGATCCGCACGCAGTGGCCGGCGGGCCACTCGCCCTGATAGGGCTGACCGGCAAACGCCTTGCCCGCCATGATGAGCGGGGTGCCGCTGGCGAGATCCGAAAGGCGCACGGCGTAACCGTCCATAGCGGAGTTGTCGAAGGGGGGCACGGCGAGGGGAGAGGCGATGTCGCTGGCAAGAACCCGGCCAAGGGCCTCTGGCAGGGGCAGTTGCTCGCTGTCGCAGCAGCAGGCGAGTTGTTCCAGCATCCCTTGCAGGGCATCGCTTAAGGGGAGTAGTCCGCTGGTATCAAATCCCATCGTCATGACCTCTTTCTATGATTGAAGGCGGGATTATCACAAAAATCCCCGGGGATGGGCAGGTTATCTCAAGAATTCTCGGGGTAATCGGCGCTGAAACGGGGTGAGATGGCCATAAAGTATGAGGTGACGCACAAGTTGACTTGAATCTTGGCGGCAATGGCCGTTTACTATGCCGCCATAACAGATGGCCGTCACATCCCGTGTGGCGACCATTACAGCGATACCGTCGGCCCTGTACGCCGCCATAACATAAGGGGTTGCTCCTTGAGCTGCCCTCACAGTCCCTGAGCGTGGGAGAGAAGATAATGACAACCTTAAGTCCGGAAGCCTTGCTGGTCAGGGCTGCCCTCGAAGCCCAGGGACTGGAAACCCCCCTGGTCACCAACGAGCTGAACAGCCAGCAGAAGCGGGAGAAGATCGAAGGCCATATGCGCTCCATCATGGAGACGCTGGGGCTGGATCTGACCGATGACAGTCTGGCCGAGACGCCGCACCGCATCGCCAAGATGTACGTCAACGAGATCTTCTCCGGCCTCGACTATTCCACCTTCCCCAAGGTGACGGTGATCGAGAACAAGATGCAGGTGGACGAGATGATCATGGTGCGGGACATCAGCCTTACCAGCACCTGCGAACACCACTTCGTCACCATCGACGGCATGGCTCATGTGGCCTATATCCCTCGCGGCAAGGTGATTGGCCTGTCGAAGATCAACCGTATCGTGCAGTTCTTCGCCCGTCGTCCCCAGGTGCAGGAGCGGCTGACCCAGCAGATCCTGCTGGCGCTGCAGACCCTGCTCGGTACCAAGGATGTGGCCATCAGCATCAAGGCGACCCACTACTGCGTCAAGGCGCGCGGAGTGATGGATTCCACTTCCTATACCACCACCACCTCCCTCGGCGGGGTGTTCAAGACCCAGCCCGATACCCGGGCCGAATTTCTGGGCGGCCTGCGTGGATAAGATGGCGGTTGTTTTGTAACCGCCACGCTGAATAAACGAGACGCCAGCAGCCATTGCTGGCGTTTTTCATTGGTCCCGAATGAGAGTGGCGGCCTGCAACGGCTTGACTCGCGCGGCTTGCCTTATGCAAACGTTATGCATTTTTCCGATTTATTCATCTGAGCGGTATATTTAATCGAACACGAAAAAACCCTCGTTTTCACCTTACAAAAAGTAACCGGGCAGACTCTTTCCGAACCATCACAATCCGGTTACTCTAGCGCCCCCTCACGGCTCTCGCTGCCGCTCATGGAATTCAGAGATATTCATCAAGGTTGGATGGTGCGCCACTGAACAGGTGGCCAGATAGTTCATGCCAAGAGGGCGTGAACCGGACGAGTGCTACGAATTTAACGACCACCAGGATATCCCATGAATACCAGTACCATGACCATAGGCAAAAAACTCACCGCCGGCTTTGCCGTGCTCGGTTTGATGGTCGCCTTTATCGGCGGTTTTTCCCTTGTCCAGTTTGGCAACATGAATGATGTTGCCATCCGGTTTACCGACAGCATCCTGCCTGCGGTCAATCGCACAAGTGCGATCGGGGATTCTCTCGGTGAGTTGCGTCGTTATGAGCTGGGTTATTTCGTGGTGGCTGCCGAGCCGCTGAAAAGGGCTGAATATCGGAGTATTGCCAGTCAACAGCTTAACTCGATCGCGCAGCAGCTGATTGCCCATGACAAGACGATCTGGCCTGAGGATGTGGCGGAGCGCCGTACATTCGATACGGTGAAATCTGACTGGGATCGTTACGTCGCCTTGCACCAGCGAGTCAAACAGCTGCAAGACAGCGATCAGCTTGCCGAAGCCCAACGCATCTTCCTTGAGGAGGGGGTTCCCCTTTACACCGCGCTGAGCAAGTCAGTGGCCTCCCTTATCCAGATTAACCATGGTTATGCGTCTGAATCCCGCAGCGACATTGTCGACTCTTATCAATCCGCCAATCTGAGTGTCACCATCGCGCTGGTGGTCGGTTTGATCCTTGTGGTGGTGCTCTCCGTGGTATTGACCCGCCAGATCCGCGACCCGCTGATCATGCTGGCCCGTCAGGCCCAGCGTATTGCCAATGGCGATCTGGGTCAGGGCGAACTGCAGCAGTGGATCCGTGACAGCCGCTTCAACCGCGATGAACTGGGCCAGCTGGGTTCCGCCATCAACCGGATGCAGGGTTCCCTCTCCGATCTGGTGAGCGAGATCGCCGGCTCCGTGAGCCAACTCAGCAGCGCAGTGGAGGAGGTGAGCGCCATCTCCAGCCAGTCTGCCAGCGGCATGGCCATCCAGCAGAACGAAGTCTCCCAGGTGGCGACCGCCATGAACGAGATGCAGTCCACCGTCAATGAAGTGGCCCGCAACACCACGGATGCCATGAGCGCCGCCAAGGATGCCTCCCGCACCTCTGCTGCTGGCAGCGAAGTGGTTCGCAGCTCCATTGCCAGCATCGAAGAGGTGTCGGTCAAGATTGAGCAGGCGGGCACAGTAGTGCAGCAGCTGGAGGCCGACAGCGCCAACATCAGCGTGGTGCTGGATGTGATCCGCGATATCGCCGGTCAGACCAACCTGCTGGCCCTTAACGCGGCCATCGAAGCGGCCCGTGCCGGTGAGCAGGGTCGTGGTTTTGCGGTCGTTGCGGATGAAGTACGTTCATTGGCCCAGCGTACCCAGGACTCCACCGCCGAGATCAGCAAGATGATCGAGCTGCTGCAGAGCCGCGCCGCCGAGGCGGGCAACGCCATGCAGCTGAGTCGTCACCAGATGCAGGAGAGTGTCGGTCTGGCACGGGATGCCGGTACCAGTATCGAGACCATCAACGGAGCCGTGGTGCGCATCACCGACATGAACACCCTGATCGCCACCGCCACCGAAGAGCAGAATGCGGTGACCGAAGAGCTCAACCGCAGCATCGTCAACATTCACAATGCCGCTGACGAGAATGCCCAGGGCGCTCATCAGATCGCCCAGGCTTGCGTCGAGCTGAGCAAGCTGGCCAACACCCTGCACCATATGACCCAGCGCTTCACCCTCTAAGGGTTGATGCATGGATAACAGAAGGCCCCGCCAATTGGCGGGGCCTTGTTGTTTCTGGCGTTGTGGAAGGGCTCAGCTCAGGCCGACTATCTCGCCGTTTTCATCGATATCGATATGGCGATAAGCAGGTAGACTGCCCAGCCCCGGCATGGTCATGATGGGGCCCGCCAGCGCATAGACGAACCCGGCACCGGCGCAGAGCTTCACCTCGTCGATGGGCACCTCGAAATCGGTCGGCACTCCCTTGAGGGCTGGGTCGTGGCTGATGGAGAGCGGCGTCTTGGCCACGCAGATGGGCAAGTGACCCCACCCTTCGGCGGAGAGCTGGGCCAGCTGCTGGCGGGCTTTGTCGGAGAGCTGCACTCCGCGACCGCCGTAGCCGCACTCCACCAGGGTCGCTAGCTTGGCATCGAGGCTCGCCTCGTCGGGGTAGAGCAGTTTCACCTTACCTGGTTGCTCGCAGGCGGTGACCACGGCGCGGGCCAGCGCGCTGGCACCGGCACCACCCTGGGTGAAGGCGTTGGAGATGGCCGCACCACAGGCACCGGCTTGCTGCGCTTCATGGGCCAGCAGCGCCAGTTCGGCCTCGCTGTCGGTGGGGAAGCGGTTGATGGCGACCACCACCGGCACCCCGTAGCGGCGGGCGTTCCGGATATGCCAGGCGAGGTTGGCGCAGCCTTGCTTGAGGGTCGGCAGATCTTCCCCTTGCAGGCTGGCTGGCAGCGGCTGACCCGGGCGGATATCGAGCAGGCCGCTGTTGGCCTTGAGGCCGCGCACCGTGGCCACCAGCACCACGCAGGCGGGGGTAATACCTGATTGGCGGCTCTTGATGTTGAAGAATTTCTCCAGCCCCATGTCGGAGCCAAAACCTGCCTCGGTCACCACATAGTCGGTCAGGCCAAGGGCGATACGATCGGCGATCACCGAGGAGTTGCCGTGGGCGATGTTGGCAAAGGGGCCGGCGTGCACCAGCACCGGCGTCTGCTCGGTGGTCTGCATCAGGGTCGGTTGCAGCGCATCTTTGAGCAGCACCGTCATGGCGCCCGCTACTTCCAGCTGTTCGGCAGTGATGGGCTTGCCGTGAATATCGCGGGCCAGCTGGATGCGGCCGATGCGCTGGCGCAGGTCTTTCAGATCGCTCGCCAGCGCCAGAATGGCCATCAGCTCGGAGGCGGCGGTGATGACGAAGCGATCGCTGCGCTCCACACCATCGGCAGCGCCCCCCTGTCCAATCGTGAGGTGGCGCAGTGCGCGGTCATTCATGTCGAGGGTGCGTGGCCAGAGGATGTTGTCAGCATCGATATCGAGCCGCGGGAGGCCGGTTTTGGCGGTGAACTCGGCACCCAGTTTCTGTTCGTGGAACAGGCGGGCATCGAGGGCTGCTGCCGCCAGATTGTGGGCCGCCGTCAGGGCGTGAAAATCGCCAGTGAGGTGGAGGTTCATCTCCTCCATCGGCACCACCTGGGCGTGGCCGCCACCGGCAGCGCCCCCCTTGACCCCGAATACCGGCCCGAGGCTCGGCTGGCGGATAGTGGCGATGCTGGGCTGGCCGATATGGTTGAGCCCCATGGAGAGGCCAAGGGTAGTCACCGTTTTCCCTTCACCGAGCGGGGTCGGGGTGATAGCGCTCACTAGTACCAGCTTGCCGCTCTGCTTGGGCTGAGACTTGAGCAGGTCGAGGCTGAGCTTGCCTTTGTAGTGGCCATGAGGGCTGAGCAGGTGCTGGGGGATGGCGAGGCGTTCGGCCAGCGCGTGGATTGAGAGACGGGGGGACTGGCGGGAGATCTCGATATCGCTTAGCATCAGCACCTCGTTGGCATATCGGGGTAAAATATGCGGCGCAGTCTAGTGGAATATAACGGGTAATCCAATGACGAAAACGATTTTAATTGGTGAGGGTGAGGTTCGTCAGAATCCTGTTCGGCTGGATCTCAACGCACTCTATCATCCTCCCAAGCAGCCGATGACGGCGCTGGGGATTGTCAGCGCGCTGGTGCCGTTGTTCGGTTTCGGCTGGCAGGCGATGACCCAGGCCCCCGAAACCCAGCTGCGCCACGAGATCCGCAAACGGGTCAACAAGCACAAGACCGACGAGGCAAACCTCATTCTGATCCTGCAGCTGGCCGCCATGTTTGACTACCCCGAGATTGACGTGGCGCTCCCCTATGCCCTCAGTGAGCAGCAGTTGTCGGTGATACGCACCCGTTTGCCACGCTGGCAGTTAAGCCTCGAGCAGGAGCGTCTGCTGGCGAAGCTCACCCCTGTTGCCGCATCCACCACCGCATCCGGTCAGCGTTAGGTTTCAAGCCGGACCAGCAGGCCGGACAGTCAGGCCGTATCTTCTGCTCTGGCAATCATCACGGCTTATCCCACTGTTGCGGGGCGAGATAGCGCTCCTGCACGAACTCGATAAAGCAGCGCACCTTGGCCGAGACGAAGCGGCGGTGCGGATAGACCGCATAAAGTCCCACATCTCCCTTGTCCCACTCTGGCAGCAGGCTGATCAGCTGTCCTGACCGCAGCGCCTCCCCCACGATAAAGGTGGGCTGCAATATGATGCCCTGATCATCACAAGCGGCGCGGGTCAGCGCCACCCCGTTGTTGGCCCGCAGTGGCCCCTGTGGCCGGATGCTCTGCTGCTCGCTTCCCCGTTTGAAGTGCCACTCCGGCTGGGTCAGGGTGTAGATCAGACAGTCGTGCTGCTTGAGATCCTCGGGTTTTTCCGGTCTGCCCTTGCGTGCCAGATAGGCGGGGCTGGCGCAAAGCTCGACCCGAATGGTGGCAAGCTGGCGCGCCACTAGCGAGGAGTCGCTGAGGTGGCCGATCCGCAGCGCCAGATCGAATCCCTCTTCCACCAGCGCTACCCGCCGGTCGCTGTACTCGATATCGAGCTTGAGGTCGGGAAAGCGCTGGCGAAACAGCGGCAGGGCGGGGGAGAGGTGCAGATAGCCAAAATCCATCGGCACCGAGAGCTTGAGGGTGCCGTTCGGCTGCTGGTTATGGTGGGTCAGCTGGCTGTGGGTCTCTTCCAGCTCTGCCAGTAGGGCGAGGGAGCGCTGGTAGTAGAACTGGCCCGCTTCGGTGGGATTGACCTGACGGGTGGTGCGCGACAGCAGTCGGGTGGCTAGGGACTCCTCCAGCTGCTGCATCAGTTTGGAGGCCATGGCGACCGAGATGCCGAGCTGGTTGGCGGCCTTGGTAAAGCTCTGGCACTCCACCACCTTGATAAAGGTACGCATGGCGGCGATCTGGTCCATTTTCCATCCTCAGTAAATAATGAATTTAATAAATCACTGATTATTCATCTTCAGAACGAGGTTAGCATTTTAACCACTGATGTGAACCCCAAGATGAAGGAACGAACGGATGAAAATGACCAAGGCTCTGCTGGCCTCCTGCCTGTTTATGGCTACCCCTCTGATGGCGGCGGATTACGATGTGGATGCGGCGCACACCACAGTGCAGTTCAAGGTGGGTCACCTGGGCTTCTCCGAGCTGGTGGGTCGCTTCAACACCTTCAGCGGCACTTTCAGCATGGATGACGCCAACCCGGCGGCCGCCAAGGCAAGCTTTGAAGTGGATGCCGCCAGCGTCGACTCCAATCACGAGGCCCGCGACAAACACCTGCGCAGCCCGGACTTCCTCGACGTGAAACAATATCCCAAGATGACCTTCGTCAGCTCCACTTACGAGGGCACCAAGGATAAAGGTGTGCTGAAAGGGACTCTGACCCTGCACGGCGTCTCCAAGGAAGTGGCCTTCGATCTGGTCAAGATCGGCGAGGGCAAGGATCCCTGGGGCGGCTACCGCAGCGGTTTCAACGCCTCCACCACCATCAAGCGCAGTGACTTTGGCGTGAGCTACATGCTGCCCGGCATTCCGGACGAGATGAACATCAACCTGTTTGTTGAAGGCGTGCGCAAGTAATGGGCGCGGAACTTCTGCTGCAAACCCTGGCGGCTCCTCTGGGAGCCGCTTTGCTATCGTGGCGCTGGCCGCGACTGGGGTATCTGTGGGGCGCGCTGGCGCTCTGGCTGGTGGGATCCTGGCTCGGTGGCCTCTATGGCATACCGGAAAAGGCGTGGCAGTGGCTGCCGTTAACCCTGCTGGTCCCCGCCATTGCGGCTCAGGTGAACGATCTGCGCGGCTCGCTGCTGCTCTTTGCCGTGATCAGTGCGCTGGTGTGGTGGCAGGGATTGGCCTCGGTACTGGTGAGCGAACCCGGGATCTGGCTGGCGCTGCTGCCCGCCATCCTCTGGTTTGGCTGGAGCACCTTGCGCTGTGACAGCCGCGAGGGGCTCGGGTTTGCTCTCGGCTTTATCTGGCTGGCGCTGGTGATCGGCATCGATGGCAGCCTGCTGATTGCCCAGCTGGCCGGTGCGCTGGCCGCTTTCGCCGGTTTTCGCGCCCTGCTTGCCACCTTTGTTGGCATCAAGGTAGCCCCAGCCGGTCTGGCGCTGGCCCTCGCTTTCGTCCAGATGCTGGCCTGGCAATATGTGGAGGTGCCGCTGGTGGTGTTGCTGCCGGTCTGGTTGCTGCCGCTGCTGGAGTGGGTGTTGCGTGACAAGCCGTTGCCAGTGCGTTGGGGTGGGCTGATCTTGCTTGCTGCCGCGGGAACCGGGCTCAGCCTATGGTGGGTGTGGCCTGCTGCTTCTTTGTACTGATTTTTGCATGAAAAACAGACAATTACAGTCATTTTTGCATACTCGCTCATACTCTTGGCAGATAATGATTGAGCCCCATATGTGTTTCAGATAAAAAGGATTTTCATTTTATTTGGACACACACAGAACCCGGCCGCGCCGGGTTCTGTTTGCCTGCTTTGCGGCACATAAGGAGGCCACAGTTGCGCAGTCAAGGATCTGAGCATCTGTTTTTTCGCCATTTCACCGGACAGGGACGTATCGACGGTCTCTGCATTCTGCTGGTCACTCACCTGCTTCCCGATCGCCCCCGTTTTATCGACGCTCTCGGTCAGATTGGACGGATTGGCGCCATTTTGCCCAAACCGAAATCGGTACACGGTCCGACCCTGGAGTGGGTATCCCAGCACTATCCGGTGCTGCCCCTCAACCGGCGCTGGACCAATGATCCCGACAGTCTCATCCAGCAGATTGCACCGCTGGTGGCCCCCCACGAGCGGTTGCTGATCCTCGATATAGGCGGCTACTTCGCCAAAACCCAGGTGATCTTGAGTGAATACTTCGGCCCCCGTTTCCTCGGGGTGGTGGAGATGACCGAGAACGGCCATCAACGCTATGAACAGGAGGTGCTGGCAACCCCCGTGGTGTCGGTGGCACGCAGCCCCCTCAAGCAGGCCGAGGATATCCAGATTGGTTTGAGCGTGGTCTACTCCGCGGAGTCGCTGGCTCGTAATCTCAACCGTACTTTCAACGTCTGCGAAGCCGTGCTGTTTGGCTATGGCAAGGTGGGGCGCAGCATCGCCCGCGACCTGCGTTGTCGCAACCTCCATCTCGGGCTGGTGGAAACAGATGTGCTGCGACAGGTCGAAGCGCTCTCTCACGGTTTTCGCTTGATCACCAAGGCCGAGGCGTTGAGCCGTGCCGAGCTGGTGATCTGCTCTACCGGCAACGGCTCGCTGGACTTGGCGGATCTGCAGGCGCTGCGCCCCGGCACCATGGTCGCCTCGGTCACCTCGGCTGACGACGAGTTTGCCTTCTCGCTGGCCCAGTTGCCGTGGCCGAGCGAAGAGGTGTGCCCCCATGTGCTGGCCCTCAACCGGCCGGATGGTACCCAGATCTACCTGCTCAACCGGGGTGAGGCGGTCAACTTCGTCCATGGCGCCGTGATTGGCGAATATGTCTATCTGGTGCTGGCGGAGATCATGGAAGGGATCCGGATGCTGGCGGCAGGCCCTCTTGCACCCGGCCTGTTCGAGCTGCCAGAATCGGCGATGCGTACCATTGCCCGCCATTGGCTGGCCGATTTTCATGGGGTTGATCAGCACTGATTTGACCAAACCGGGATCGGCCATTGGGCGGCAGTACGCTACTTCCCGCCATTGTCGCTTTTTTATGGAGTCACTCATGACCGAGTCTGAAACCCTGATCAGCAAACCCCGCATCGAAATCCGCTACTGCACCCTCTGTCGCTGGATGCTGCGCGCCGCCTGGCTGGCGCAGGAGCTGCTATCCACCTTCGACAGCGATCTGGGGGAGGTGGCGCTGGTGCCGGCCAGCAAGGGAGAGTTCCGCATTCTGGTGGGTGGGGTGCAGGTGTGGGATCGGGTGGTGGATGACGGCTTCCCCGAGGCCAAGGAGATCAAGCAGCGGGTGCGTGACGTCATCGCCCCTGAGCGGGATCTCGGCCACTCGGATCGCAAGGCGGCCGAGTAACGCCAGATGGGCCGAGCGCCTCGAAAAGGTGCTGAGCATGAGAGCGAAAGGAGAGGGAGGCGATTGCCTCTCTCTCCTTTTTTGCATTTGGCTGTTTGCCTGGCTCCAGCAGGGTTATAAGCGCGGCTCGGCCAGATGACTGCCGATATAGCGGGCCCGCTTGTGGGACTTGATGCGGCTCACATCGACCCACACCAGCCCATCGATGCAGTGGTTGAAGTCGGGGTCGATGCCAAAATCCATAAACTGGACGCCGCCCGGCTCGCACAGCTCGGAATACTGCTTGTAGAGGGTAGGGATGGCGCAGCCCAGATTGTCGAGACGGGCCTTGAGTGCTTTGAGATCGGCGCCGTAATCCAACCCCTCGAACAGAGGTTGCGTCTCGGGGTAGGGGCGGCGGGAGGGGGCCAGCGCAAGCTCGGGGGCAAAGTGCTGGCGGTAGAAGCTCACCAGCAGATCCTTGGCCGCCGGCGGCAGGCTACCGGAGAGCGACACAGGGCCAAACAGGTAGCGGTAGCGGGGATAGCGGGCCAGATAGGCACCGATGCCGAACCAGAGATAATCGAGCCCCCGCTTGCCCCAGTAGGCGGGCTGGATAAAGCTGCGGCCAAGCTCGATGGCCTGCTCCAGCCGGGGCAGCAGCTTATCTTCAAAGCCGAACAGGGTGTGGCTGTAGAGGCCATCCTTCCCCTTGCTGGCCAGCAGCTCCGCCACAGGGGCGAACCGGTAGGCACCGATAATATCGAGCCGGGCCGGATCCCAGAGGATCAGGTGGTGATAGTCGTTGTCAAAGCCATCGAGATCCCGCCGCTTGCCAGACCCTTCCCCCACAGCGCGAAAGGCGATCTCCCGCAGTCGCCCCAGCTCGCGCAGGATCACCGAGTGACTCAGTTCATGGCGGCGGTAGAGGTAGATCCCCTGACCATCCGGGGTGGTGCCGAGCTGTTCGCAGCTTTCGATGGCCTGTTTGAGCTGGCGGCGATCCTCCGGCAGGGCGATGGGGGCCTCGGTCTGCAGCCGTCCCGCCTTGCCACGGCCAATCCGGTAGAGGTGGTTACGCACCAGCCGCGCCGCCGTCTTGGCGGGTAGATCCTGAAAACTGCCGAGTGGAATGCGCGCCCCTATGGTCACCGGCAGGGTCTGCCCCTGCTGGCGAAACAGCTGACGCACCAGCAACAGGGCGGAGGCGGGCTTGTTGAGCCAGGAGGCGAGATAGAACCAGAGGCTGTTGCGCCCTCCCAGATGGATGGGCACCAGCGGGGTGCGGGTGCGCTGGGCCAGCTTGATAAAGCCTGCCTGCCAGGGGCCATCTTTCACCCCCTTGAGGCCAAGCCGGGATACTTCGCCTGCGGGGAAGATCACCAGCGCCCCTTCATGGGCGAGGTGTTCGTTCATGGCGAGGATGGCCTGTCGATCGGTCTTGCCCTCCATATTGTCTACCGGCAATAGCAAAGGGCGCAGCGGCGCGAGCTGGGCCAGCAGCTGGTTGGCGACGATCTTCACATCGGGGCGGATGCGACCGAGCAGTTGCAGCAGCGCCAGTCCATCCAGCGAGCCGATGGGGTGGTTGGCAACAAGAATGACCCGGCCGCTGGCGGGAATATGCTCCAGTTGCGCCTCGCTGACCCGATAGTCGAAATCGAGCTGGGTCAGCGCCTGCTCGACAAAGTCGAGGCCGCGCAGGTGCGGGTAGCGGGCGGCAAAGTCGGCAAAGGCACGTTCGTTGAGCAGCCAGCCCAGCAGCCGCTTGAACAACGGGGTAAGCAGGGGGTAGCCAAGCAGGCGGGGGAAGTGCTGGGTCAGCAGGGTATCGATAGTGAACATCTGGAGGGCTCCGGCGATCCGTTGCTCCCAGCATGATGTGGCACTGTTCCCGCGACATGTCAGCGGGATGACAGTTTGATGGCAGCGGCAGCCAGTAGCTCCTGAGCGACCCTCCCCGGTTTCCCTTTCTTGATGGGTGATGGCCAGATAGCAAGGGGGGCGCCGGTAAACCGGCTCCCCCCTTGGTTGTCATGGTAATCGATTAACCGCGCCAGGCTGCGGTGAGGCGTACCAGCTCCACCAGGGTGGCGACCGATTTCTCCATGGATTGCAGCGGGATGAACTCGTGCTTGCCGTGGAAGTTGTGGCCACCGGTGAAGAGGTTGGGGCAGGGCAGGCCCATAAAGGAGAGACGGGCGCCATCTGTACCGCCGCGAATGGGTTTGATCTTCGGCACCACGTCGGCGGCTTCCATGGCGGCCTTGGCCAGCTCGACGATATGCATGTGCGGCTCGATCTGGCTGCGCATGTTGCGATAGCTGTCGGTCAGGGTCAGCTCGATGCGGGCCTTGGGATACTCGGCCTGCAGGGCGGCCACCCGGTTCTGCATCTCGGTCTTGCGCGCGGCGAAGCGCTCGTCGTCGAAGTCACGGATGATGTAGTGCAGGGTGCTCTCCTCCACGGTGCCGCTCATCTGGGCCAGATGGAAGAAGCCCTCATACCCGTCGGTGCACTCCGGGGTCTCGTCGGCCGGCATGGCGGCGTGGAAGCGGGCGGCCAGGGTCTGGCTGTTGATCATGCTGCCCTTGGCGGTGCCGGGGTGGACGTTGTTGCCGATAAAACGAACTGTGGCGCTGGCGGCGTTGAAGTTTTCATACTCCAGCTCGCCCAGTTCGCCGCCATCCACGGTATAGGCCCACTTGGCCGGGAATCTCTCCAGCGGGAACAGGTTGGCGCCACGGCCAATCTCTTCATCCGGGGTAAAGCCGACCCAGATATCGCCACGTGGGATCTCGGGGTGGGCCTGCAGGTGGTCGATGGCAGTGAGGATCTCGGCGATACCCGCCTTGTCGTCGGCGCCAAGCAAGGTAGTGCCGTCGGTGGTGATGAGGTCCTGACCCAGGTAGTTTTTCAGGAAGCGGTAGTCACGGATGGCGAGCACCTCGTCACCCTTGCCAAGGCAGATGTCGCCGCCCTGATAGTTTTCGATGATTTGCGGCACTACGTGCTCCGCCTCGTAGTCGGCGGTGTCCATGTGGGCAATCAGGCCGATGGCGGGGGCGTCCGGCTGGTTGCCCGGCAGGCAGCCGGTGAGGTAGCCGTGCTCATCCAGGGTGACCTGGCTCAGCCCCAGCGCCTTCATCTCTTCTTGCAGGGCGCGGGCAAAGATCAGCTGGCCTTCGCTGCTTGGGCAGGCTGGATTGGTCTCATTGGAGCGGGTATGAAAAGTTACGTAACGCAGAAAACGCTCAAGCAGGGTATCCATTAGTCAGCCTCTAACCGATTGTGAGCGGTCATTGTGGCCAATCCGTGCGGGGCACTCATTGCGTCAGCGCAGGTTTTTCCCATTTTTTGACGCAAGGGAAGAGCGGAGAATGTGCTGCGCGCGGGGCAACGTCCGGGAGGGAGATCGCATAAATGTGGCATTTATTGCGATATTTAGGCGCTGGCGGTGGCGACCAAATTCCCCTCAGCCACCGCACAGCAAGGCGTCAGCCCAACCATGGCGTTTTCACACACTTTTCAAGGGGAAACCGGGCTGTCGCATAACCTGCGCCATCCCAGAGCCCGCCTGCCCGCCAGCAAGATTTGATCGACTTATTAAAAGGGGATTTTGAACACTATTTTTTATTGTCACTGCCCGCGGTAAGTGTGTACACTCCGCGCCGATCCAAGGGCAACCCTGAAGCAGGCAGAGCCGCCAGAAACCCGACCGATCATACGCCTATAGGGCGAGGCACGCAGAAACGACAGACACTGCTGGGGAATGGTTTCTTTAATACCGGTTAGGCTCCGGTATCAGGGAGAACAACAGACTCTCATCCTTCATTTGACCGAGTGGGCCACCGGCTCATCATCTTCCCTTGTCATGGGCGGTCACTGACGGTGAGGTGGGCTGTGGTTGTTGTCGTCTATCAACACGCATGCGTGCTGGCGCCTTCGCTTCTCTTCCTTGGAACCCTCTCCTTCTGTCGGGATCGCTGCCGAATGATGAACTGACGGCGTGGCTGATGTCGTCTGTCATCAAAGTACCGCGGCGCCACGGCATAGTGGCACCGCATACCGTTGAGCTTGATGTAAAGCCACCAGCCCCACATCAAGACTCGTTACTTCCCCAAGATCCACCAGGCAGCCTCTGGCTTGCCGCGATGTGCAAAGCGCTGGTTTGGGTGGCTGCGTCTCGTGATGGCAGCGCTCGCCGTACTCTGCACTAGATGGTCTGGATGTGATTGAGGGTAACGAAGGCGACTTTGGGTCGCTCATTTGCGAGGCATAGCCCATGACTAACTGGTCCAGCAAGGACTCCTTGAAGGTCTACAACGTTCCCTACTGGGGTGCGGGTTTTTTCAATATCAATGACGCCGGTCATGTGACCGTCGCCCCCGACAAATCACGCCCTGACGCGCATATCGTGCTCTCTGACGCCATCGAACAGTTGCGTCAGTCCGGGCTGACCACCCCCGTGTTGCTGCGCTTCCCCGACATTCTCAAGAGTCGGGTCGATGCGCTGTTCAACGCCTTCGGTCAGGCCATCGAGAAGTCAGGCTATGAAGGGGACTACCTCTGCGTTTACCCGATCAAGGTAAACCAGCAGCGTCGTGTCATCGAGACCATCAGCCAGTCCTACAGCGACAAGCCCCGGCTTGGCCTGGAAGCTGGTTCCAAACCGGAACTGCTGGCCGTGCTGTCCCATCACCATGAGCAAGGCTCGGTGATCGTCTGCAACGGTTACAAAGACCGCGAATATATCCGCCACGCCCTCTTGGGCAACCTGATGGGCCACAAGGTCTACATCGTGGTGGAGAAGCCCTCCGAACTGGAAATGGTGCTGGACGAGTCAGCTCGTCTCAACATCAAGCCCAACATCGGGGTGCGTGCCAAGCTCGCTTCCACCGGCTCCGGCATGTGGGAATCGAGCGGTGGCTCCATGTCCAAATTTGGTCTCTCCGCCTCCCAGATCCTGGCGCTGATCGAGCGTCTGCGCGGGCTGGGCAAGCTGGATTGCCTGCAACTGCTGCACTTCCATCTGGGCTCCCAGATCGCCAATATTCGCGACATTCAGGGCGGCATCCGCGAGTGCGGCCGTTTCTACGCTGAACTGCGTCGCCTCGGTGCCAACATCGAAGTCGTGGACGTCGGTGGTGGCCTGGGTGTTGACTACGAGGGAACCCGTTCCCAGAGCCACTGCTCCGCCAACTACAGCCTCTCCGAGTACGCCAACAACGTGGTATGGGGTATCGGCGATGTCTGCCGCGAGTTCGACCTGCCGCACCCGACCATCATCAGCGAGTCTGGCCGTGCCCTGACCGCTCACCACGCCGTGCTGGTTACCAATATCATTGGTGCCGAAGGGGTGGAGATGAACGACATCAGCGCGCCGGACGAAGATGCGCCGACCATTCTGCAGAACATGTGGAAAGGCTGGCTGGATCTGCGTAGCGAAGATCCCTCCCTGCTGGAGATCTTCCATGACTCGGTGGCCGATCTGGGTGACGTGAATACCCAGTACACCATGGGCCTCTTGAACCTTGAACAGCGTGCCTGGGCCGAGATGCTGCACCAGAACACCTGTCTGGCACTCAAAGAGATGCTCAACCCGGTCAACCGCAACCACCGTGCGCTGGCTGACGAGCTGAGTGAAAAGCTGGCGGACAAGTGCTTTGCCAACTTCTCTCTGTTCCAATCCCTGCCGGATGCCTGGGGTATCGGTCAGGTATTCCCGGTGATGCCGCTGGCTGGTCTCGATCGTCCGCTCAGCCGTCGCGGTATCCTGATGGATATTACCTGTGACTCCGACGGTCAGGTCGAGCACTATGTTGACGGTCTGGGGGTCGAGAGCACCCTGCCGATGCCGGTCTACGGCGAGAACGAAGAGTGCCACGTCGGCTTCTTCCTGGTCGGTGCCTATCAGGAGATCCTGGGCGACCTGCACAACCTGTTCGGTGACACCCACTGCGCGGAAGTGTGGCTGGACGAAGAGGGCAAGATGGACATTCGCAACGTGGTGCGTGGCGACACCGTCGACCAGCTGCTGCGTTACGTCAACATCGACCCGTCCGTGATCCGCGAGAACTACCAGCGGATCGCTGCCCACCCGGCGCTGGACGATGCCACTCGCAAAGCCCTGCTAGACGAGCTGGAGCTGGGCCTGCAAGGCTACGCCTACCTGGAAGACGAATAAGCCTTCTGTTTGCCCCTCGCTTTTGAGGGAAAATGAAAAACGGCGCCTGCGGGCGCCGTTTTTGTTGCCGGGGGGCCATCCGGCAATATGACGGGGCACTCGGCCCATCTTCATTCGGATAACCGATGCTGGCTCAAGGCATCCGCAGGCCACAGATCTGGCAGATATCTGTCCCTTTCAGCTGCTTCCCTTGATCTGCATCAAGCTTGAACCTAGGTGGTTATTTTACGGTCAGGAGTGATGTTGATGGGATGTAACAAAAGGATGTGCATATGGAACTGAAAAGGGACCCGAGATGCTATACCGACGTCTGTATCGACGGTAAGTGGTATCACTACGACCACTGCAGCACCAACGTCTACATGCTGATGGGAGGCGCCGCGCCGAGCCTTCAGCTGGCCTATGAGCCGAGCAGCGAAGAGGAGCTGATCGAGATGCTCCAGCAGCTGGGACGCTTCTAAATCACCGAATTGATGTCTTGCCATATGGCCATCGGGCGCGTTGCCACGATGGCCACCACTCTTTACCGCTGTACCTAATCTCGGCGGGTTTTATTGCCCAATAACCCCTTGCCAATCTCCAGCATGGCGACGGCCGCGGCGTAGCTGCTATCGGACTTGCCTATCTCATCCGCCACATAGAGAAAATTGGATTGGTACTTCTCGACGGCCTCCCGTGGACTGGTCGCGTCAATAAAGTCCTCCTCCACCTCGAATCCTTGGGTCAGCAGTGCCGCCTTTTCACTCAGAAAAGTCGGAGATGCCATGTCGATAAAGGTGTATTGCTGCCGATTGGACGCCGGAATGGTAAAAAACTGGTATCTGGCCATAGGTAAATTCTCGCTTGAAGCGGGTGATAAATGACGTGACGCTGATTTAATCTGTGGCTCGCAGGCGGCTTGCTTGCCTCGACGTCGCAGACAGTGCGTGTCGGGAATGCCGCATTTTGTTTTCGTTCGAGACTACTTCGTTGGCGTTTGCCCGGCAAGTGGGGCGCAGAAATTTTCTGGATGATCCGAGCAATCGAGATGTTGTGGGCAGGGGCGAGACCGGGATAATGCCGGGCTCACGTTGAGCCCGGCTTGTCAGCGCTCTGTTACAGCATGAAGCTCTGTACCATGGCGCGCAGCTGTTCGGTGAGCTGGTGGATCTGGCGGGCGGCATCGCGGGCGGCGTTGGCCACTTGCAGCGCCTCGTCACTGCCATCGGAGATGCGCACCACGTTGCGTTCGATCTCGTTGACCACGGCGCCCTGCTGCTCGATGGCGCTGGCGATGATGGCGTTGGTATCGACCATTCGATCCACCTTCTCGGTGATGGCGCCGAAAGCCTGTTTTGCCTCCTGCGCCAGCCCGACCCCCTCCTGCGCTTCATGGCTGGCCGCCGACATAGCGGTGACCGAGGCGCGGGCGCCGGATTGCAGCTGTTCAATCATCTGCTGGATCTCGACGGTAGCCCCCTGGGTGCGGTTGGCAAGAGATCGCACCTCGTCGGCCACCACTGCAAAGCCGCGACCCTGCTCACCGGCCCGGGCCGCTTCGATGGCAGCGTTGAGGGCCAGCAGGTTGGTCTGTTCGGCGATGCCGCGGATCACGCTGATGACGCCGCCAATCTGGCTGCACTGCTGCTCCAGTAGGCCTATGGTGTCGGCGGTGCGCAGCACCTCGCGGTTGATATGGTCGATGGCCTTGATGGTGCGCTCCACCACATCCTCGCCCTGACCGACCACGTTCTGCGCCTCCTGGGTCATGCGGGCGGCTTGCAGAGCGTTGCCTGCCATGTCTTGTGAGGTGGCGGCCAGCTCCTTGATGGCGGTGGCGACCTGATGGGTCTCCCCTTGCTGATCGGCAATGACCTCCTGCGAGCGGCAGGTGCGCGCTTCGATCTCGGTGGCGCTCTCCACTACTGTGACGCCATTTTCCCGCACTCGCAGCATCAGGGTGCGCAGGGTCTCCAGGGTCACGTTGTAATCCCGGCTGATGGCGGCCAGCTCGTCCTGACCGACGATCTCGATATGCTGGCTGAGGTCCTGGGCGTTGACCCGGGCGGCAATATCACGCACCCGCCCCACGGTGTCGCGCAGGGAGAGATAGGCACCGATCATCAGGTAGAGGTAGAGCAGCAAGCTGACGGTCAGCGGCGCGGTGACCCACCAGAAGTGGCGCTGGTTGGCGGTCAGCCGCTGATGCAGGTCGGCCTCCAGCCGCTGGCGTACCTGGCTTGCCAGTGCGGTGATGGCCTCGTCCATCTTATCCCCCAGCGCCTGCACCTCCTTGGTGGAGAGCTGCACCAGCTGATCCTTCATCATCTTGTTTTCAATGGTCTCGACCCCCTGACGCACCAGCTGTATCAGAGCATCGGTCTGCTGACCCAGCGCGGCGCGGTAGGCCGGTTCAATCTGGTAGAGCAGGGTCAGATCGGCCTCCAGTTCCTGCAGAGTGGCGCTGATCAGGTCGAGACGAAAACGCAGGCCGCTGTAGCCCTCTGCCTGAAACAGGCCGAAATCGGCGATGGTGGCGGCGCGATCCCGCACCTGAGCCAGCAGGTCGCGCAGCTGCGGCAACCGCTCGCTGGCGAGGATCACCATGTAGTAGGTACCGAGCGCCGGATCCTGGATCAGGCTGCTACTGGCGGTAATGTGCTTGTAGAGGTGGCGCACCTCGGTCAGCAGCTTGTCGTGGCGCAGGTTGCTCTGCTCCACTTCCAGCTTGCCCGCTTCACTCTGCAGGGCGGCCCAGCCCTGCTGGATCACCTCAAAGGAGGGGTTGTTCTGGCGGGTGTCGGCAAAGGCTTGCAGGCTCTGATCAACGGCTTGTGCGGCAGCCTTGACCTGATCATCACCGACCGGATCCACTTCATAGGCGTGACGGGTTACGAGATTGCGATGGGTGAGCAGGGCTTGCTCGATAGCGGGCACGGGGGTGAGATTGACCACTCCCGCCAGCTCGCGGTTGGCCTGGACGTTGTCATCCTGCAGCCGCCCCAGCAGATTGGTCATGCTGTAGGCCAGTGGCAGCAGCATCAGACAGGACCAGAGCAGGAATTTGTATTTGAAGGAGAGCTGATTGCCCAGCCGGATGGCGGGGTTGAAAATCCATTTCATGTTAAGCCTCGATACCTGAGTGCGGGCGTGAGTCGTATTGCCTGAATAGTACTCCGAGCGGCCTCCCTTGGGTGATGGCCGGTTGCAAGTTGTGATCCCCTTGGCTTTTTACTTCCGGGCGGGGGCGCCGTCAGCCGCCCCAATAGAAAACGGGCCACCCGAAGGTGACCCGCGGTCGATAAGGGGACACCGATCAGTTGAACGCCAGGAAGGGCGAGACACAGAGCAGCAGGCCGGTGACGATGATGATGTAGAGGGAGGTGCCCTTGTACTTGTGCAGCGCCGGTACCTGATAGACCAGATAGGCCGGGATGAGGCAACCCACCATGCCGAAGATGGGGCTGCAGATGGAGGTGAAGCTCAGTACCGGTGCGTTGAGCACGATGGCACCCCAGGAGAGCATGACGGTAAACACCATGATCCCTTTGCCTACCAATCCTTTGTTGATGCGGTTTTCCGGCATGACGCGGCGCAGCAGGTTCATCGCCAGACCCTGACAGGCTTCACGAAAGCCCAGATAAACGCCGAAGTAGGCGGTCATTACCGCAAAGATATTGAGGGTCAGGCTCAGGAGCTTGAGGGTCTGGCCGGGCATCCCCTGGGCCACCATGGCCAGCGCGGAGATGTTCTCCTCGGAGGCTTTAACCGCCTGATCGTGGCCCATGGCCAGAGTGAAGGAGACCGCGTAGAAGAACACCACCACGAACAGGATGCCGAAGGCGATATTCATGGCGCGCATCGCCTTGAAGCGGGCCACTTCCAGCGACTTTTCCCGCGAGCGGTAGGAGATCACCATGGGGCTCAGGCTCTGGATAAAGAGGATGGAGGTGAGAGTGAAGGGGAGCATGATGATGGCATCCTTCATCCAGTCACCGGCAGCGGGCATGGCGGTGATGTTGGCCGCATCCCACTTGTCCACCATCATCAGGCCGAGCACGGCCACCACGCTGATCTTGGTCAGTACCATAAAGGTGGAGATCTTGAACAGCAGGTTTTCGCCGCGCGAGGCCAGCGCCACCAGACCGCAAATCAGCACCAGACCGTAGAGCGGGTTTTCCGAGAGCAGGCCGTCGGTGACGCCGAAGCTCTGCAGGAAGGAGGCGCTGTCATTGGTGATGGCGGTGGAGTAGACGAAGACCCAGATCACCAGCATCACGAAGTAGAGTGCGCCGAGCAGCACACCCCAGTTCTTGCCAAGGTAGCCGGTGATGACGCTGGGGTAATCCTTGCACTCCGGCGAAGTGGCCAGGGTGTTGATAAAGAGGCGCTGGAACATGTACATGGCGGGGTAGCCGATCACCGCCGAGAGCAGAAAGACCCACAAGCCCATCAGACCCACCTGTACCGGCAGGAAGACGATCCCTGCGCCGATGGCCATGCCGATGCTCATGATGATCCAGCCCCAGTCGGTGCTGTCGAAGCGAACCGCTTCTTTCCATTCCAGCGTGCCCATCACGGGGCTGGCGAGTGTAGTGCTATGCGCGTCCATTAAAACCTTCTTTTTTGTAGGGATGTGGGAAGGTGGCGCAAATATAGTTGAATAAAACTGTCATAAACAATGCCCATAAGAGTACTTTTGTTCAAATCAGGATGGTGATCACGGTTTATATTGAGGCCGAAAGGTGCCTTTGAACGCCATTTTTGTATCTTTTTGTTGAATGGATAAAATAAAAAGCAAATAATGTTGAACGGAATGAGATTCATGATTGCAAAAAAAATTGCACAAACAGGAGTGGCTATATGAAACGCATCATCACAGCAGCAGCGGCACCTGACGCTATCGGTCCCTACAGCCACGGCACTGCCTATGGCGACCTTATCTTTACCTCCGGTCAGTTGCCGGTCTGCAAGCAGCAGGGTGGTGTGGTGGAAGGGGGGATTGCCGCCCAGACCCGCCAGTCACTGGAAAACCTGAAATCCGTGCTGGAAGCCGCTGGCGGCTCGCTGGATACCGTGCTCAAAACCACCTGCTACCTCGCCGAGATCAGCGATTTTGCCGCGTTCAACGAGGTCTATAAAGCCTATTTCCAGAAAGATTGTCCGGCGCGCAGCTGCTTCGCAGTGAAGGATCTGCCGATGGGCGTCAAGGTTGAAGTGGAAGCGATCGCCCATATCGCTCGTTAATGCTGATAAAAAGGTTCAAGTGATGAAACAAGCGTGGCAGCAGTATCTGCAGATTATTCAACAGGTTGTCAAACCAGCGCTGGGTTGTACCGAGCCAATCGCCGCCGCCTATGCCGCGGCTGTCGCCGTCCGGCAACTGGGCTGTGAGCCCGGTTGCCTCGAGGTTGCGGTGTCGGACAATCTCTATAAAAACTCGATGGGTGTTTATGTGCCGGGCACCGGCAAGATCGGTCTGGCCATTGCGGCCGCGGCCGGTGCCATCGGCGGTAACGCCGACGCCGGGCTGGAGGTGCTGGCCGCGATCCAGCCAGAACAGGTGGATCGTGCCCAGCAGCTGATCGATGCTGGCAAGGTGCAGGTGAGCCGCACCGCCGCCCCCGAGTTTATCTTCTGCCGCGTGACCGTTTATGGCTCTGATGACAAGGGTGAAGAGCACAGCGCCGAAGTGACCCTCTGCGGCGGCCATACCCGCATCGTCGAGCAGCGCCGCGATGGCGAGGTAACCTTCACCGCCGATCAGAGCCAGGGCGGCGCCACCGGTTCCATCTGCGATGGCGTCGATATCAGCATCGCCGCCATCTACGAGTTCGCCACTCAGGTGGAGTTCGAACAGATCAGGTTCATCCTCAAAGCTTCCGAGCTCAACGGCAAGCTCTCCGCCGAGGGGATGAACAACCCCTATGGTCTCGAGATCGGGCGCACCATGCAGCAGAACATCAATGCCGGTCTTATCGGCGAGGATGTGATGAACCGCATCGTGATGATGACGGCGGCTGCCTCCGATGCCCGCATGGGGGGCGCGACCCTGCCAGCCATGAGCAACTTCGGCAGCGGCAACCAGGGCATTGCCGCCACCATTCCGGTGATGGTCATTGCCGAGCGCTTTGCGGCCAGCGAAGAGCAGCTGGCTCGCGCCCTCATCATGAGCCATCTGGGCGCCATCTATATCAAGTCCCACTATCCGCCGCTGTCGGCCTTCTGTGGCAATACCGTGACCAGCGCGGCTGCCTCCATGGCCATGGTCTATCTGGCGGGCGGCAGCTTCGAGCAATCCTGCTTCGCCATCCAGAACGTGCTGAGCGACAGTGCCGGTATGGTATGTGACGGGGCGAAAGCCTCCTGCGCCATGAAGGTGAGTACCTCCTCCGGCGCGGCGGTGCGCGGCTTCCTGATGGCCCTCAACAGTCACTCGGTGTCGGGGCAGGGGATCGTCGCCGGTGACGTGGATCAGACCATCCGCAACGTCGGCCAGATGGTGAAGGAGGGCATGTCTGCCACAGACAGCACCATTATTGATATCATGTCCGCCTGATGTCCCTGTCGGTTGCTGCCCGGCGCCCATTGTCCGGCAGCAACCCTTGCAAGAAGGTCCCATTGTGAAGCTGCAAGAGTTGAGTCCGAGCGATTTTGAGATCCTCAAGTCGATGGAGAACATTGTGGACGGCATCGCCGCCATGTATGGCCAGCACACCGAAGTGCTGCTCCACAGTCTGGATGCGCGCAATCCCTCGATCGTCAAGATTGCCAACGGCCATATCACCGGCCGCAGTGTCGGCGCCCCCATCACCAACCTGGCGATGATGAAGCTCAAGAGCGGGCAGGATATCTCCAGCCCCTACATGACCAAGTGTGCCACCGGCAAGACCCTGCGCTCCATCACGACCGTGATCCGCAACGGGGAGCACAGGGCCATCGGGTTGCTCTGCATCAACAGCGACATGGATGCCCCGCTGCAATCCGTGCTGCGCACCATGATGCCGGAGTGCATGCACCCCCATGAGAGCCATGCCACCCCGGAGGTGTTCGCCCGCAACATCGACGAAGCGCTCAACAGCACCATCGACACCGTCAGTGCCGAGGTGCGCGGCAACGAGGCGGTGCCCCCGTCCCAGAAGACCCGGGTCATCGTCAACCAGCTGCACGACATGGGGATCTTCGAGTTAAAAGACAGCGCCCAGATTGCGGCGCGCCAGCTCGGGATCTCGGTCCACTCCATCTACCGCTATCTGCGGGAGATCAAGAAGGGCTGAGCCGGTTTAATCTGGCCAAATTGGCAGCAAACGGGTCAGCCTTGACCCGTTTTTTACGCCCGTTTTAGCTTCTCTGTTTGGGCCATCCTTCGGGCTCATCTGCTATCATCTTCCCCCTTTATTTTTCTATCTCTCTGAACGTGCTGGAGAAATCATGTCTCGACTCATCTATCTGCTGCGCCATGGCCAGACCCGCTTCAATGCCGAGCAGCGTCTGCAGGGGCGTTGCAACTCCGATCTGACCGACAAGGGTGAGGCGCAAGCCATCGCCATGGGGCGGCGGCTTGCCGCAGAACTGGCGGATCCCGCCCGCTGGACCGTCTATGCCAGCCCGCTCGGGCGTGCCCGTCAGACTGCGCTGCTGGTGTGCGAGCAGTTGGGACTGATGGCAGATCGCATCGTCTGGGACGATCGCTTGATGGAGCTGGGCATGGGGGAGTGGGAGAGCTGCCAGATCCCGGCGCTGCGGCTCGCTCATCCCGAGCTCGATACCGGCAAGGGGGACTGGTATCTGCAGGCACCGGGGGCCGAGAGCTTCGAGAGTATTCAGCGCCGGGCACACCAGTGGTTGCATGATCCCGCCATCGCCGAGCGGGCCATTGTTATCTCCCACGGTCTGCTCGGTGCCATGTTGCGCGGCGTCTATGCCGATCTCGACTATGAGGCGACCTGGTCACAGGAGTTGCCGCAAGATGCTTTCTATAAGTTGCAGGATGGCCACATCACCCGCATTGCTTGCTAGTTTCGTGGACGTTGCCGCCATCAGTGCATGGACGATGCAGGCTGAAACACGCTACGGATTTTGCTTTGCGAAGATTAGACATCAACGAAATGATGAATAGACTCAAAAAGCGCATTATCAATAAGGGCATTAGCCCTTCTTCTGCGGTGATGTGTTTAAGGTCTGGTTTTGCGAACAGGTTGCAACTTGCATTGCACTATGGTGCACAGACCGCGCTTTTTAATGAGGTAAGCGGGTGATTGTATTGAAATGAGTGGTCGCGTGATGCTTGGTGTATCAATTGCATATTAAACGACCAGTGGCCTGAGTATGAGGACGACACCATGAAAGGGATCTCGGTTCGTAGCAAATTATTGATGCTGGTTGTGGTACCGCTGTTTTGTATGATTTTGCTGTGCACTCTCTCCCTTTGGGGGATGCGCCTGATGAATCAGGCTGCCCATCAGGTGAATGAAGAGGAGGTGCAGCAGTTATCCGAACTGAAGCTGATTTCAGACTTGTATGCGGTCAGTGTCGTTGATGCGATCAATAAAGCGCATGTTGGATTAATCACCCGTGAAGAGGCAAATCGTTCCGTTACTGAAGCGCAGTTAAAAGCCGCAACGGAATGGAAGCGTTACATGGCCCAGAAGATGTCTGCGGAAGAGCGGGCGATTGCGGAGTCTGCCCAAGTATTGATGAACAAAGCCGACATTACACTGGATCGTATTAAGAGTGATCTTTCATTAAAAGCTCCTCTTGATAAGGCAATTCATCAGTTATATAGCACGGTTGATCCTTTTAATGAGGAGCTGGGCAAGCTGGTTGAACTCCAGCTGAGATTTGCAGATGAGCATGTTGGTACCCTGGAAAGTCTGGCCGTTGATTTTTCATTTGCCTTCCTCTCCATCACCGGGATTGCCCTGTTCGCTTTATCCGTGCTGGGGATCTGGATTTTTCGCGGGATCAGTCAACCGCTCACCGCTTTGCGCAGAGCACTTTACAAATTGCAGCATGAGCAGGATTTGACCGTCACCGTCCCCGTCATTCGGGAAGATGAATTGGGGCAAGTCGCACGGGCGCTGAATGATATGGTTAGCCATTTCCGCAGATTGATTGGCGAAATGGATGACGTGGCCGAACAGTTATCGACAGGCGCCGATGCACTGAACGAGCTGGGGCTAACCAGTGCAGAGCAAATGGCCCAGCAGCGTCTGGAGACAGATCAGAGCGCTGCGGCGATGAATGAGATGAGCGCAACGGTTAACGAAATCGCTCAAAATACAAATAGTGCTGCAATTGCCGCCCGTCAGGCTGAAAACAAGGCAGAAGAGGGGCAAGCGGTTGTCAAGGAGACCATTGGGAATATGGCTCTGCTCTCTGGTCAATTGCAAAATACATCCACTGTGCTGCAAAACCTGGCTATCGAAAGCAATAACATTACCCAGGTGATGGGGGTTATTCGCTCGATTGCCGAACAAACCAATTTACTGGCACTGAATGCGGCAATTGAAGCCGCCAGAGCGGGTGAGCAGGGGCGTGGCTTCGCTGTTGTGGCTGATGAAGTCCGGGTGCTTGCTCAGCGCACCCAAAACTCTACCGGAGAAATCCAGAATACCGTCAACCGCCTGCAACAGAATGCAACTATGGCTGTTGATAGTATGAATATCGGATTATCTGAAGTGGAGAAGACGAATACCCTGATGCTGACCTGCGGCGTCTCTTTGGAAGAAATTGTGAGTGCGGTGGATGATCTGAATAATCTCAATGTGCAGGTCGCCGCTGCAGCCGAAGAGCAAAGCAAAGTCACCGAAGAGATGACGCGCAGCATGGTCAATATTGCCGATATCGCAGTACATACCTCGGACTCGGCAGCCCATGTATCGGCCAAGTGTCAGCGTCTTGATGAGATGGCCAAGTCAATGAGAATACAGATTAATCATTTTAAATGGCGCTCACATGCCGCTTGATATAATTCGATGACATTACCCCCAGGCCCCGAGAGTTCGGGGCCTTTTTGTATCATGTTGGTCGTACTGCACCTGCGTTGAAACATGTCATCGGTTTCCATAGATATGGGGAGATTAATTACCGGACTGATGAAGTGACGCTTTCCGAAAAATTGTGCATTTTTGACGGCAGCCGTCACCCTGAATGGCCATTTTTGCCGCAGTTCAACACATCAGAGCACCTTATCGCGGCAAGATGAGGTATCTTATGCCCCGATTTCATCCATTAAACGGATCCGAGACCCCATATGATCATCAAACCCAAGGTTCGCGGCTTTATCTGCACCACCACTCATCCGGTCGGTTGTGAAGCCAATGTTCGTCGCCAGATCGCTTATACCAAGGCCAAGGGCACCATCGAGAATGGTCCCAAGAAGGTGCTGGTGATCGGCGCTTCCACCGGTTATGGCCTGGCCTCCCGGATTGCGGCTGCCTTCGGTAGCGGCGCCGCCACCCTCGGCGTCTTCTTTGAAAAAGCGGGCACCGAGTCCAAGACCGGTACCGCTGGCTGGTACAACTCTGCCGCCTTCGACAAGGCAGCCAAAGAGGCGGGCCTCTACGCCAAGAGCGTCAACGGCGATGCCTTCTCCAACGAGTGCCGCGCCAAGGTGATTGAGCTTATCAAGCAGGATCTGGGTCAGATTGATCTGGTGGTCTACTCTCTGGCCTCTCCGGTGCGCAAGATGCCGGAAACTGGCGAAGTGGTGCGCTCTGCCCTCAAACCGATCGGCGAGGTCTACACCACTACCGCCATCGATACCAACAAGGATCAGATCATCACCGCCACCGTCGAGCCGGCGAACGAGGAAGAGATCCAGAACACCATCACCGTCATGGGCGGTCAGGATTGGGAGCTGTGGATGGCAGCCCTGCGTGATGCAGGCGTGCTGGCTGACGGCGCCAAGTCCGTGGCTTACTCCTACATCGGTACCGATCTGACCTGGCCAATCTACTGGCATGGCACTCTGGGCCGCGCCAAGGAAGATCTGGATCGCGCCGCTGCCGCCATCCGTGGCGATCTGGCTGCCAAGGGCGGCACCGCTCACGTGGCCGTGCTCAAATCCGTGGTGACCCAGGCTTCTTCCGCCATTCCGGTGATGCCGCTCTATATCTCCATGGCTTTCAAGATTATGAAGGAGAAGGGCATTCACGAGGGCTGTATGGAGCAGGTGGATCGCATGATGCGCAC
Source organism: Aeromonas sp. s12 (assembly GCF_040907925.1). Lineage (NCBI taxonomy): Bacteria > Pseudomonadati > Pseudomonadota > Gammaproteobacteria > Aeromonadales > Aeromonadaceae > Aeromonas > Aeromonas sp. s12. The sequence goes on from NZ_JBFOCT010000013.1 coordinate 231,235, forward strand.
CCGTCTCTACGCGTCCGACATGGCGCTGGACGATCAGGCTCGCATCCGCATGGATGACTGGGAACTGCGCGAAGATGTGCAGCAGACCTGCCGTGACCTGTGGCCGTCCATCACCAGCGAAAACCTCTCCGAATTGACCGATTACACCGGCTACAAGCAGGAGTTCCTGCGCCTGTTCGGTTTCGGTCTGGATGAGGTCGATTATGATGCGGATGTAAATCCGGATGTGAAATTCGACGTGGTCGAGCTCTGAGTCTGACTCAAGTGAAAACGGGGCCCCACGGGGCCCTGTTTTTTTGGCAAAAATTCCGCTAATTTGCGGAATTTTATTATCAGCGATCACCTTTTTCCCATATCAAACCCGCTAGTCTTGCGCTGATCGGATCACAGACGGCATTGCCGAGGTACGGAAGCTATGACCACTCCAAACGAGGCGCCCAAGAAGCGCCAACTCCCCACAGTTTATACCCTACTTTTCATCATCATCGCGCTGATGGCCGCCCTCACCTGGGTGCTGCCAGCGGGCAAATATGACTATGTCACCGCCAAGACCCAGCAGCCGGTGGCGGCAGCGGCCGTGGCCGATTACAGCGGCGACGAGCGGCTGTTGCCGGTGCCTGGGAGCTACACCGAGTTACCCGCCCACCCGCAAGGAGTGTTCGAGGTGCTCAAGGCCCCCATTCAGGGCTTTCACAAGGCGGCCGACGTGGCGCTGTTCGTGCTCATCATCGGTGGTTTTCTCGCGGTGACCATGCAGAGCGGTGCGCTCGATGCCGGTGTCGGAGCCATTGTGCGCGGCTTTGCCGGGCGCGAACGGCTGCTGATCCCTGTGCTGATCGCTCTCTTTGCTCTTGGTGGTTCCACCTTCGGAATGGCGGAGGAGACGGTGGCCTTCTGGGCGCTGATCGTGCCGGTGATGATGGCGGCGGGCTTCGATCGCATGGTGGCGGCGGGCATTATCCTGCTCGGCTCCGGGGTCGGGGTGCTCGCCTCCACCGTCAACCCGTTTGCCACCGGTATCGCCTCCGGTTTTGCCGGTATCCCCATCGGTGAGGGGATTGGCCTGCGGGTCATCCAGTGGTTGCTGCTGGTTATCTTCGCCTCCTGGTTCGTGATGCGCTATGCCAAGCAGGTGCAGCAGGACAAATCCCGCTCCGTGCTGGCTGACATCACCTATGACGACGAGTTCTCCCAGATGAAGAGCGGCAACCTCGCCTTCACCGGCAAGCAGAAGCTCACCATGCTGGTCTTCTTCGGCACCTTCCTGCTGATGATTTACGCGGTGGTGCCCTGGTCGGACTTGGGGATCGACGTGCTGCCCACCTTTGGCTGGTGGTTTGACGAGCTCTCTACCCTGTTCTTCAGCGCCTCCATCCTGATTGCGCTGATCAACCGGATGCCGGAGTCCAACTATGTGGCGACTTTCCTGAGCGGCGCTCGGGATCTCATCGGGGTAGCGCTGGTGGTTGCGGTGGCGCGCGGCATCTATGTGGTGATGGAGCAGGGCGTCATCATCGACACTATTTTGCATTGGGCTGAAGGGCTGGTGAGCGGGCTCTCCTCGTCGGTCTTCATCCTGATGTCCTATCTGGTACACATCATCCTGAGCTTCTTCATCCCGTCCACCTCGGGGCTGGCGACCGTCTCCATGCCGCTGATGGGGCCGCTGGCGGACTTCTCCGGTATCTCCCGGGATCTGGTGATCACGGCCTATCAGTCCGCCTCCGGTTGGATCAACCTGTTTGCCCCCACCGCCGCCCATCTGGTGGCCGGTCTGGCGCTGGCCAAGATCCCCTACGATCGCTTCGTGCGCTGGGTGCTGCCCTTCATCATCGGGGTGGCTCTCATCACCATGGCGGTGCTGGTGGCCGGTGCCCTGCTGCACGGCTGATGGCACGGATAAAACCACAGATAACAAAAAGGCTCCCGCGGGAGCCTTTTTCATGAGCTTTGCTTACTGCTTGTAGCCCTTGAGGAAGCGGGCGAGGCGGCCGATGGCATCTTCCAGCTCCTCTTCGCGGGGCAGGAACACCAGCCGGAAGTGATCCGGTGCCGGCCAGTTGAAGCCGGTGCCCTGTACCAGCAGCAGCTTTTCCTGTTGCAACAGGTCGAACACCATCTTCTGATCGTCGCGGATGTCATACACCTTGGGGTCGAGGCGCGGGAACATGTAGAGCGCTCCCTTGGGTTTGACGCAGGAAACCCCGGGGATCTCGTTCAAGAGCTCCCACGCCTTGTCCCGCTGCTTGCGCAGGCGGCCGCCCGGCAGGATCAGCTCGTTGATGCTCTGGTAGCCGCCAAGCGCAGTCTGGATGGCGTGCTGCATCGGCACGTTGGCGCACAGTCGCATGGAGGCCAGCATCTCCAGCCCTTCAATGTAACCGCGGGCACGGCCTTTGGGGCCGGTGATGACCATCCAGCCCTGACGGAAGCCGCAGGCGCGGTAGGCCTTGGAGAGGCCGTTGAAGGTCACCACCATCACATCGTCACACAGGGTGCAGACGCTGGTGTGGGAGATATCGTCGTAGAGGATCTTGTCGTAGATCTCGTCGGCGAAGATGATGAGGTTGTGCTGGCGGGCGATCTCGATCACCTCCAACAGGAACTCGCTGCCGTAGACTGCACCGGTCGGATTGTTGGGGTTGATCAGTACCAGACCGCGGGTGCGCGGGGTAATGCGGGCGCGGATATCGTCGAGATCCGGGTACCAGTCAGCCCCTTCATCGCAGCGGTAGTGCACCGCATGGCCACCGGAGAGGGTGACGGCAGCAGTCCAGAGCGGGTAGTCGGGGGAGGGCACCAGCATCTCGTCGCCATTGTTGAGCAGCGCCTGCATCGCCATCACGATCAGCTCGCTGGCGCCATTGCCGATGTAGATGTCGTCGATATCGACCTTGCGCATCCCTTTTTGCTGGTAGTACTGCATCACCGCTTTACGGGCAGAGAAGAGCCCCTTGGAGTCGCAGTAGCCCTGGCTCAGCGGCATGTTGAGGATCACATCCTTGATGATCTCTTCCGGCGCATCAAAGCCGAACGGGGCCGGGTTGCCGATGTTGAGCTTGAGAATGCGGTGGCCTTCGTCTTCGAGACGGCGAGCCTCTTTATGCACCGGGCCGCGGATGTCATAGCAGACATCGTCGAGCTTGTGCGACTTGTCGATTGTGAACATGGTGAGTGTGATTCCTTCCCCACAGGGACGCGTTGGCGAAAAAGGCGATTTTTAGTATCAAATTTCTTTTCCCCTATTCTTCACAGAATTGAATGCTAGAACAATCCTCTTTTTAGAAGAATTCCCTGATTTTTAGCCCTAAAACAGGGTTGCTAGAACGTTAAGTTCAGCACGATCTTTGGTGCTAACCAAGGTTAACTAGTGAAACATGGGGAACGAATTAACAAAGCTGCCTGACTGTGTTGCAATATCCGGATCCTGTGGCACGATTGGCTTGTGTAAAAAATCGTCTTCGTCCCCCTTTTCGATGAGTTGACTGGCACTCATGGTGTCATCTTTATGTGGTTCGCTCATCGGTGTTCACTTCTGCGAGGTTTTCCCATGCAAGCACCCGTTCCAGGCCGCTATCGCCACTTCAAGGGGGGTTACTATCAAGTGCTTGCCCTGGCTTTGCATACCGAAACCCAGGAGCAGCTGGTCATTTATCAATCCGAGCAGGATGGTCAGGTCTATGCCCGTCCCGTCGCCATGTTTATGGAGTGGATTGAGCATCAGGGGCAGGTTGTCAGCCGTTTTGCCCCTGCAGGAGACTGACCACGCCTCCGTTTTTATCGTTCAAGGGATGAGCACTCGAGCTAAACGGTGTCACAAGTTGTCGCATGACGCCCTTGGGTATGAGATGTGCAGCCGGCTGTCTTAATGATAAATCCCTTATCTAATCAACTAATTGTGACGAACATCACATTCAATGAGCTCTGCCCGCCGGGTTCGCAATCTGGACTCACACTCCCATAATGCTGCGCTTGTTCAAGCATGGGCCCTTCTCGGGTCTTGTTCGGTGTTATCTCAAATGGGAGAAATAATGTGAAACCTGTTGCTGCTGAGTTTATGGGCACTTTCTGGCTGGTATTGGGCGGGTGCGGCAGTGCCGTGCTGGCTGCAGCCTTCCCTCACGTCGGGATTGGTCTGCTGGGTGTCTCGCTGGCTTTCGGTCTGACCGTGCTGACCATGGCGTTTGCCATCGGCCATATCTCCGGTTGCCACCTCAATCCGGCCGTGCCCGACGGTTTGTGGGCGGGTGGTCGTTTTCCGGCATCCGGTGTACTGCCTTATATCGTGGCGCAAGTGCTGGGTGGCATTGCCGCTGCTGCCGTGCTTTACGTGATTGCCAGCGGTCAGGCCGGGTTTGATCTCTCTGCCGGTTTTGCTTCCAACGGCTACGGTGAGCACTCTCCGGGTGGTTATAGCCTGACTGCCGCACTGGTGTGTGAAGTGGTGATGACCGGTTTCTTCCTGTTCGTCATCATGGGCGCCACCGATAGCCGTGCGCCTGCCGGTTTCGCGCCGATCGCCATCGGTCTGTGCCTGACCCTGATCCACCTCGTCAGCATTCCGGTGACCAATACCTCGGTCAACCCGGCCCGCAGTACCGGTGTTGCGCTGTTTGTCGGTGACTGGGCTATCAGCCAGCTGTGGCTGTTCTGGGTTGCCCCGATTGTCGGTGCCATTCTGGGTGCGCTGGCTTATCGCCTGGTGGCGACTGAGCAGAAGTAATCATTTGCGAAACAAAGTGTGGTATCGACACGCCTGCGGGCGTGTTTTTTGTTTCTGGAGGGGCAAGAAAAGAGCATTAACCTAGGCTAACCTCAGAGCCCTTTGGCTTGCAGCATCTCTTTGTAGCGCAGATGGAGGAGCTGGACACGCTCCACATAGGCACGGGTTTCCGCATAGGGCGGGATACCACCATGTTTTTGTACGGCGCCCGCGCCGGCGTTGTAGGCCGCGGTCGCCAGCGCCACGTTGCCGTCATACTGCTTGAGCAGTCCCGCCAGGTATTTCACCCCGCCGAAGATATTCTGCTCCGCCAGCAAGGCATTGCCGACCCCCAACTCCCGCGCAGTGGCGGGCATCAGCTGGGTCAGCCCCATCGCCCCCTTACGGGAGACCGCCAGCGGATTGAAAGCGGATTCCGCATGGATCAGCGCCCGGATCAGCGCCGGCTCAACCTGATAGGTTTTGGCGGCCGCCTTGATGGTGCTGGCATAGTCATAGAGAAACAGCCCTGTGGTCTGCCAGTTGACGCTGGATTTGGGATCGCAGGCGAAGCAGTCATTGAACAGCAGCAGCTCGTAATGGCCCTCTTCGGGTGCCATGTCGGAGTAGCGAACCACCCCGTTTTGTTGCACCGATTTATAGACCTGGATCTGCTTCTTGCCGTTGGTGGCGACTGCCGTCGTTTGAGCGGTGTCGGGTTGTGGGACGGGAGTGGCATCTTTGACCGGACGCAAGGGGGAGGGCGCGGCGGTCAGGAAGATCACCTCCGCGGGGGGGGGAGTCTGGCTCAATCCGCTCAGGGGGATCAACAACATATGGCCTGCCAGCATCCATGCTTTCAACCCTGATACTCCTTCTTGTGATGACCATGTTGAGTAAAGCATCATGACGAGGGCAGAACAAGCGGCCAACAGGGGGCAAATGATCCGATTCGGTGACCGGGATCAAAGTATCCGCCGCAATAAAGGATTGTCATCATAAAGCACGGTTTTGGCCGTCAGGCGGTGGGTAATGGCCTTTTCCACCGGGTAAGCAAGCTGCCCACGACGTCCGCTTTTTTGTTGACGAAAGGCATGCTATCGTGCTGGCGTCATGTGGTCGGATTAGCGCACCGTATCTGGCACTAATAACTGATTATCAAAGGATTTGTCTGTGACAAGCAAGCTGGCGATGGAACTCACTTTCGAAGAGTACTGCGACGCCGACCTCTCCCTTATCAGGGACTATTACGAGACGACGTTTTCCCACTATGTGCCGGATCTGGCCGAGCGGATCTTTGTCGTACGTGATGCTCACTGGCTGGTGGGGGCGGTTCGGTTGCGGGACGAGGAGGAGTTTTACCATCTGTGCGGCTTTCGCCTGTTGCCCCACTACCAGTCGCTGGGATTGGGGTCACGGCTGCTGCAGCACGCCTGTCACGGTCTGTTGGACAAACCTGTGGTTTGTCAGGCGCTGCCCTTCGAGAAGCCTTTCTATCTCAAGGCCGGGTTTGCCGATATGCCCCTCAATCAATTGAGCGGGTCGCTCTTCTCCCTCTACGAGCGGCAGCAGCAGCAGGGGTATCAGGTGGAGCTGCTGGTACGGGATACCACCCAGCCCCTCCTGAATTGAGCGGTTTAGCGAGGTTTGGTCAGCAGGTGGATCTTACCCGGTGACAGCTCCAGCCCCAGCAGATTCTCCTTCAGCCAGGCCTGATCCGGATCCTTGTCATTGAGTTTGTAGACCGGTTTGGTCTCGAGCCGCTTCTCCATGCTCTGCAGCAGCATGTTGAGCATCAGCCCGAACTTCTTCTCGGCCGCCTCCGGCTCCAGCTTGTACTCCACCAGCTTCATGTTATCGAGAAACAGCGCGCTCTGGCTCTTGTCATAGCGGGGTCTCGCCTCATAGGTCATCTGCAGGCGGGCGTCATATTCGGTATTGTCTGGCAGGGCGATTTTGAGCTTGCCCTTGCCATAGACCCGGGCGGTATCGGGGCGTTGGCGACCGATCTGGACGTCGCTCTGTTCCAGCTGCACATGGGCCTTGATGATGCCCGGCAGCTCCAGCTGTTTGTCGACTTGCACCTGAGATTGCAGGTACTGGTTTATCTGTTGCTCATTGATGTCATATGAGCCTTGGCCTAGCATGGCCAGGCTGAGCAGCATAGATTGCAGGATCATGCGTGCGACCTGATAGAATGGATTTGCCTTACAGCATACCATCCCGGCCGGTTGGGGTCTGCCCACCGCGCTGTTTGTCGATTAGAAGGAGTCCCCGTTGTTTAACGGTCTGGAACACGATCTTCAACTGCTGTTTTCCCGTTTTCTGGGTTGGCTGCTACTGCTTTTTCATACCGTGATTGTCACCGGTGTGTCGTTTCGGGTGGTGATGAAACGCCGTCCCATCGGGGTGTCGCTGGCCTGGCTGGCGCTGATCTATGCCATTCCGTTTGCCGGGGTGGGCTTCTATGTGCTGTTTGGTGAAATAAAGCTGGGGCGCCGCCGTGCCGAGCGCGCCCAGGCCATGTATCGCCCTTATGCCATCTGGATCCGCCAACTGGCCCGTCTGTTCCCGCAGCACTGCTGCGAAGTGGGCGCCAAGGCGCAACCGCTGCACGATCTCATCCAGGGGCGGCTCGCCATGCCGATGCTCTCAGGCAACCGCATGACCTTGCTCAACAAGCCGGACTGGATCTTGCGCGAGATTGCCCAGGATATCCGTCGCTCGACGCTCTCCTGCTATCTGGAGTTCTATATCTGGCATCCGGGCGGCGATGCCGACGAGGTGTGCGAGGCGCTGATTGAAGTGGCGCAACGCGGCGTTGATTGTCGCTTGCTGCTCGATTCGGTGGGCAGCAAGCAGTTCTTCCGCTCCCACTGGCCCAAAAAGCTGCGCAAGGCGGGGGTCAAGCTGGTGGAGGTGCTGCCGGTCGGTGCCTGGCGCATTCTGTTCCAGCGTCAGGATCTGCGGATGCACCGCAAGCTGGTGGTGATCGATGACAGGGTGGGTTACACCGGCTCCATGAACATGGTGGATCCCCGTTTCTTCAAGCAGGATGCAGGGGTCGGCCAGTGGGTCGACATCATGATCCGGGTGCAGGGGCCCATGGTGCCGCTGATGTGGTCGATCTTCGTCTGGGACTGGGAGATGGAGACCGGCGAGCGGCTGCTCGACAGTCTGCAGCATGAGCCGGAAGCCTGGCCCCAGACCAACTACCGTGCCCAGCTGATCCCGTCCGGCCCCTTCGTCGGCGGCGACTGCATCCAGCAGAGCCTGCTGCTGGCCATCTATCAGGCCCGCAGCCATCTGGTGCTGACGACCCCTTACTTTGTACCCGACGATCCGCTGGCGGCCGCACTCAGCTCGGCGGCGGCGCGCGGAGTGCAGGTGCAGCTGGTGTTGCCGGCACGCAACGACTCCATCATGGCCAATTACGCCTGCAACGCCTTTATGGAGGAGCTGCTGGCGGCCGGGGTGGAGATCTACCGCTACGATGCCGGTCTGCTCCATACCAAGAGCGTGCTGGTGGATGATGACTTCGCTCTGGTGGGGACGGTCAATCTGGATCGGCGCAGCCTCTGGCTCAACTTCGAGGTGACCCTGCTGGTGGACAACCCCTCGTTCGTGGCCCAGATGACCCGGTTGGTACAGGGCTATATGGCGGAAGCCACCCCGATGACCTTGGCCCAATGGCAGGCCCGCCCCTGGTACAAGAAGGCGATGGAGAACATCTTCTATCTCTTCAGCCCCTTGCTGTGATGTTGTGGCGAGCCGCAAGAAAGTGGACTCGCCATCTGATTGGACTTGCCTAGCCCCGAGTCCGCCCCGTAGAGTGCAGTGACAACTCCCAGGAGACACATGGATATATGAAAAAGATAGTGGCCCTCGCCGTGGGTGCGGCACTGGTAGGTGGTGGTCTGGCTGCGTGCTGGTACACGGGCAACAGCTTCGACAACATCATGGCGGAGCAGATCGCCAAGGTGGAGAAAGAGAGCGGGCTCGACATGCAGTGGCAGCCGGGCAGCAGCAACCTCTTCACCCGTGACGGGATCCTGAAGGTCGTGGTGACGCCGGAGGAGCTGGCTGCCATCGACAGCGAGCTGGAGGGCAGTCAGCCCATCGAGCTGCAACTGGTGGTCAAGAGCCAGATCCTGCCGCTCTACATCAAGAGCCACTTCCTGCTCGATACCCATAATGGCACTCTGGCGCCGGTTTTCACCGCACTGGGCATGGAGCAGTGGGAACTCGGTCTGGAGTCGGTCACCAGTCTCTGGACCCAGGGTAACAGCAGCCGTTTCTGGGCCAATGAATTCAAGATCAAACAGGGGCTGGACGAGTTCAGCTTCCTGCCCCTGAGCGGCGAGTTCCACGGCAATCTGGAGGGGAATGGTCACCTCACCATGACCTGGCAGGGGATGACGGTCCATGAAGAGCAGAGCAAGATGGACTTGGTGCTGGCCGATCTGAAAGGGAGTGCCGACATTGCCGAGATCAGCGGTGTGCTTCTCTCGCCCCAGAGCGAGATGACCCTCTCGGCCCTCACGGTACAACTGCCTGACAGCGTCAAGGTTGCCCTGCAGGGGATGACTACCGAGACTCAGCTGACTGGTGATGATGCCCAGACCCTCTCCAGCAGCTATCAGATGAAAATTGCCAAGCTGGATCTGGAGAACGAGACCGACACCCTGGCAGTGACCGACAGCAAGTTGGCGCTCAACCTCAACGGTCTGGATCTGGAAGGGTATCAGGGGCTGCAGGCCGCCGGTGGCAAGGGAGTTGAAGATGCCGCTATCCAGCAGGCGCTGGACAAGATGCTCAAACGTGGCGCGACCCTTGAACTGGCCGATCTCAGCGCCAAGCTCAACGGTGAGGCGGTGACCATGAAGGGGGACGTGAAGCTGGCCTCCACCTCGCTGGAGCAGCTGTTCAACAGCGACGCGGGGATGCAGGCCCTCTCCGGCGTGCTGCATGCCAGCCTCAGCGACAAGTTGGGCAAGGCGGTGCCGCAACTGGCCCCCATGCTCGATCAGCTGACCCTGATGGGTTATCTGAAGGCCGACAAGCAAGCGTTGACCTCCGAACTGAAGCTGGAGAAGGGCGCGGTGACGGTAAACGATCTGCCGCTCTGACACTCGGCGCAGAAACAACAACGGCTCCCGCGGGAGCCGTTGTTGTTTCTGGTGTTTGCATATGGGCCGTGTGGGCGAATTACTTGAAGACCACCGTCTTGTTGCCGTAGACGAACACCCGCTCGTTCAGTACCAGCTCCAGCGCGCGGCTCAGCACCGATTTCTCCACATCCCGGCCCGCCTTGGCCATGTCGTCCGCACTGAAGGCGTGACCGACGTGGATCACGTCCTGTTCGACGATGGGGCCTTCATCCAGATCGTCGGTCACGAAGTGGGCGGTGGCGCCGATCAGCTTGACGCCGCGATCAAACGCCTGCCGGTAGGGGCGGGCACCGATGAAGGCGGGCAGGAAGGAGTGGTGGATGTTGAGGATCTTGCGCGGGTAGGCCTCGACGAAGCTCGGGGTCAGCACCCGCATGTACTTGGCCAGGATCACATAGTCAGGCTCATAGCTGTCGATGATGGCGCGTACCTGCTCTTCATGTTCGGTCCGGCTCAGATCATCGTGACTGACGGTGTGGAATGGGATATCGAACTTGCCGGTGAGCTCGGCCAGGGTATCGTAGTTGCCGATCACCGCGACGATATCCATATCCAGCGCGCCCGCGTAGTTCTTCATCAGAATATCGCCGAGGCAGTGGGTCTCTTTGGTCACCAGGATGACGATGCGCTTCTTGCCTGCCTTGACCAGACGGCGCTGGGCGCCGATGGGCAGGGCATCATCGAGGTCGGCCAGCAGGGTCTCGTCGTTGAAGCGCCCCTCCAGCTCGGTACGCATAAAGAAGCGGCCATTCTCGTGATCCACAAACTCATCGTTCTTGATGATGTTGAGCTGGTGCTTGTAGCAGATGTTGGTGATCTTGGCGATGAGCCCTTTGGCATCAGGGCAATCCGTGAGCAGTATTTTCTTTTCCATCTCTGTCATTTTCCGTTTGTGGTGTTGGCGCTGCTGTCTGCGCCGGCAGCGTTGTTCAGGCTCTCTTTTCGGGCCCTGTTTTTTTGTTTCGGGAACTATGCCATAAACCGATCCGAGCCATAAAGAAATTCGCCAGTCATGGCCTCGCACGCTGGCGAGCGTGCCGCAGAGCGGGATCCCGGGCGCAATGTTGAAACGCTTTTCAGCCTGCGGGGGATTTTGGCTGGTATCTGCAACCGTTTTTCTTTAGTCTGTCTGCGCTTATTCTCAGGGCGGGGTGCAATTCCCCACCGGCGGTATCCCGATTGACTCGGGGAGCCCGCGAGCGCCCGACCTGGCTGATTGCCAGGTCGGGGTCAGCAGATCCGGTGAGATGCCGGAGCCGACGGTCATAGTCCGGATGAAAGAGGATAAGACAGACCTTGCCGTGTTGGCCCTTGTGGGCTGGCCGCTGCATGCCCATCTCTGTCTGCCTTTCCATGCCCTGATTCTGGTCCTTGTCTTGTTTAGGAGTTTTACCATGAATCAGTCTCTACTCAGTGAATTCGGTGATCCCGTTGCCCGTGTCGAAGCGGCCCTGTCTGCCTTGCGTGCCGGAGGCGGCGTGCTGGTGGCCGACGATGAAGATCGGGAGAACGAGGGCGACCTCATTTTCGCCGCCCAATCCATGACCAATGAACAGATGGCGCTGATGATCCGCGAGTGCTCCGGCATCGTCTGCCTCTGCCTGCCCGACGAGCGGGTTCGCCAGCTGGAACTGCCGATGATGGTGGAGGCCAACTCCAGCCACTACCAGACCGCCTTTACCGTGACCATCGAAGCGGCGCAGGGGGTTACGACCGGTGTCTCGGCGGCTGATCGCATCACCACCATCCGCGCAGCCATCGCGGACGGCGCCAAACCGGGTGATCTGCACCGCCCGGGTCATGTTTTCCCGTTGCGTGCGCGAACCGGTGGGGTGCTTACCCGTCGGGGTCATACCGAAGCGACGGTCGATCTGATGCAGCTGGCTGGCCTCAAACCGTTTGGTGTGTTGTGTGAATTGACCAAAGAAGATGGCTCGATGGCGCGTCTGCCAGATCTGGTTGCGTTCGGTCGCAAGCACCAGATGCCGGTGCTGACCATCGAGGATCTGGTGCAATATCGTCAATTGTTGTCAGAACGTACAGCCTGAGCCTCATACGAAATTGTAATAAGGCAAAAATTTGGTTAACCTTTGTCCGTGCCCCCACCACACGGCACTCATTTTTTAGACGAATCTGGACAAAAACTGTTCATTCAAAAAAAAATGAGGGTTTTAATGCATTTATCTGTGGTGGGGACTATGCAAAGTAGGATTTTTTTGTGCCATAATCACGCCGCTTGCTAAACGTCTGGCGAGTTCAAGGGAGCTTTAAAAATGAAAAAATTGTTGTTGGTAGGTGTTGTTGGTCTGTCCGCTCTGCTGGGCGGTTGTGCAAACACCAGCGAACTGGAAACTTCCGTTCAGAATCTGTCTAACAAAGTTGACCAACTGGCTCAAGATGTTAGCGCAGTTCGTGCTGATCAGTCCAAAATCGCTGCTGATGTTGCCGAAGCCAAGCAAGAAGCTATGCGTGCTAACCAGCGCATCGACAACATGGCTACTTCCTACAAGAAGTAATCCATGCGAAAAAAATGGCGCAGTTTTGCGCCATTTTTTTTTGCCTGAAATTCACCGTATCTCCACTATTCTCACAGCACCTTATTCCCACAGTACCTTCTTCGTACTTGACCCATGAGGTCATGCCGGTCTCCCGGCACTCCCCCATCATTACCAGCCAGTTCGATTCCGATCAGTAGAGCAGACTATAGAGTTTGCGACGGTAGCTCTGCGCCGCCGGTGTGCTGCCCATGGTCGCCAGAATATCGAGATAGGTCTTTCTGGCATCGCTGAATGCCAAATCCCGCTTGAGGATCTCCAGCAGCAGTCCCAACGCCTCTTCCTGACGACCAGCCTGGTTGTATTGCACCGCCAGCTCCTGAGCTAGGGCAAAATCATCAGGCTGTTCTGCATGGCGGGCTTCCAGCGCGCGCAGCTCCGGGCTGTCTGCCGCTTGCTGGGCCAGCGCCAGTCGTGAGCTCAGGGTATGGAAGTGACTATCCTGCGCCGCCATCGGGATGGTGCCGAGGCGCTCCTGCGCTTCATCCAGCAGGTTGAGGTCGAGCGCAGCTTGAATGAGCCACAGGCTGATGTCGTGACGTTCAGGAGCCAGCTGGTGTGCCTTGGTCAGATGGGCATAGGCGATGCTGGGCTGCTCGTCAGCCAGTGCTTGTTGCCCCTTGGCCAGCAACTCTTCCTCTTCTTTGGGGGCGAAGGCGGCGAAATACTGGCGCAGGGTGGCTTCATCCTGCGGCCCTTCGATGATCCCCTGTTCGTCAGGGCGACCCTGATGGAACAGCACCAGCGCCGGCAGGGCGCGCAGGCCGAGCTGGCTGGCCAGCGGTTGCAGCTGGGGATCGTTCATATCCACCTTGGCCAGGGTGACCTGCTCATTGGCGGGCCCAACCAGTGATTCGATCAGCGGTGTCATCCCCTGGCACTCCGGCATCTGCGGAGCATGGAAATAGATGACGACCGGCTTCTTCATGGACGCATCGATAAGTTCAGCGTGAAAATTCTGGGGAGTAATGTCGACGATCATGAGTTGGACTCTTCAGAAAGGGTGTTAAGTAACATGGGGTTAAGCGAGTGGCAATTCAAGCGCTCATCCAGCCGGTAAAAGGCAACGGGGGTTGCCGCCGCCGCGAGGCTGAGCCAGCCGCCGGCAAAGGGCCAATCCTGTACCTGATAAGGGGTGTCATCGAGCCGGTTGTCGAGTCGCCACCCTTCCTCCGGGAGAAACCGCACCTTCTCCAGTCCCGCCGCTATGCCGCCACCGTGGGCTTTCAGTACCGCCTCCTTGCGCGACCAGAGCCGGTAGAAGGCGCTCTCCTGCTCTTGATCAGTCAGTGCGCAGAGCCACTCATATTCACTCTGTGCATAAAATCGGCGGGCCAGGGGGAGGGGATGATGCCGCCGTTTGCCCAGTTCGATATCCACCCCAAGCGGCCCCTGCGGGCAGAGCGCCAGCACCAGCCAGCTGCCACTGTGGCTCAGATTGAACTGCCAAGCATCATCATGCAGTCGGGGCTTGCCGTGGGGGCCGTTGCAAAATTGCAGAGTGGCGGCGGGTTGTTGCAGCCGCTCGGCCAATAGCTGGCGCAGCAGGGAGCGGCTCACCAGATATTCCTGACGCCGTTCAGGATGGGTCATGGCTTGCCAGATATGTTGCTCATCGGTTGACAGCCATTCAGGCAATTGAGCAAGCAGTTCCTGGCATACTCTGGCCGGTTTTAACAAAAAAAGATCGGTTTCGATCATGATTTTTCACTTTAAAAAGGTGCTGAAGCAGGGATAAAAGCCAGTTATCTATGAGGCCCAAGGCTCTTTTTGCGATTGTATATTGTTTGGGCATGATCACATTAATTATGAAAAATCGTGCATTTCCTTGCAAAAATGTGAGCTTGATAGGGATTTTCACTTGCCTCGATAGAATTCTTGGATATAGTCGGGTGCTGTTGCCTTATAAATTGCCCTTTGGGGCCGTATTTTAACAAGATTTACTATTTAGCGGGGATAAAGGATTGCGCCACCTGATGCTACTGCTGGTCGCGCTCGGAATGGTGGGTTGTGCCTCGGCACCCCAACCCGAGGTCGCGAGCAAGATCGAAGTTTCCATGGTTGAACCTGTCATCGAACCGGAAGCTTCCCAGACACCCGATGTGAATGAAATCCTGACTGTATATAAAGAGTGGCGTGGTGTTCCTTACCGGATGGGTGGCAGCAGCCAGCGCGGTATCGACTGTTCCGCCTTTGCCCGTGAAGTGTTCCGCAATGCCGTCGGTATCGAATTACCCCGCGATACCCGCTCCCAAGTCCACGAAGGGACACGCGTTTCCAAGCAGGATCTGGTCGAAGGTGATCTGGTCTTCTTCAAAATCAATCGTCGTCTCAACCACGTTGGTATCTATGTCGGCAATGGCGAATTCATCCATGCCTCGACTCGCGCCGGTGTGACACGCTCCAAGCTGGATAGCCAATACTGGCGCAACAAGTTCTGGCAAGCTCGCCGGATCGATATCTGAGTCAGGCTGGACAAACGGCTCGCAGTACGGACTGTTTTTCCAACCTCACTTGAACCGGGCTCGATAGCCCGGTTTTTTATTGCCCTCGTTTAGACTTTCCCGAGTCAAATCACTATAGTGTGGGCCCGTTTTCTTCGGCAGGCTCAGCATGAAACCCCGCATCCCATCAGCCGGTGGCCCCAAGTCGGGCGACCGCAAATCCGGACTTCACTCCCGTAATCGCCATCAGGCGGGTTACGACTTTGAGGCGCTCTGCCTGCGAACTCCCGAGTTGGCTGCACACGTCTTTATCAATGACTACGGCACCCGCACCATCGATTTTGCCGATCCCGATGCAGTGAAGACCCTCAATCGCGCCCTGCTGGCCCATCACTACGGGATTGCCCACTGGGACTTGCCTGCCGGTTACCTCTGCCCGCCTATCCCGGGACGGGTGGACTACCTGCACTGGGCGGCCGACCTGCTGGCCGAGAGCGCAGGCCAGCTCCCTACCGGCAAGGGGGTGAGGGTGCTGGATATCGGGGTGGGGGCAAACTGCATCTATCCGCTGCTGGGGGGCCGCGAATATGGCTGGCGTTTTGTGGGATCGGATATCGATCCGGTCTCGGTCAAGGCGGCCACCCTGTTGGCCAGGAGTAACGGGCTCGGCAACCAGATTGAGTGTCGCCTGCAGGGCAACCCCAACCATGTGTTTCGCGGCATCATCGGGCCGAAGGAGCGCTTCGCCCTGACGCTTTGCAATCCGCCGTTCCATGCGTCGCTGGAAGAGGCGAGCAAGGGGACGGAGCGCAAGCAGCGCAATCTGGGCAAGGAGGTGACAGGCGCCCCTGTGCTTAATTTTGGCGGCCAGAAGGCCGAGCTCTGGTGCGAAGGGGGCGAGGCGGCGTTTCTGGCCAACATGATTGCCCAGAGCAAGGAGTTTGCCACTCAGTGTCTCTGGTTCAGCTCGCTGGTGTCGAAAAAAGAGAATCTGCCGGGGGCGAAAAAGGCGTTGAGCCGTGTGGGAGCCCGTCAGGTACGGGTGATCGACATGGCACAGGGCAACAAGGTGAGCCGGATCCTCGCCTGGTCCTTCCTGGATGAAGAGGGATTGCGTAGCGGCTGGTCGAGCGCGCGCTGAGTCCCCACCACAAGGCCCGATGAGGGCCTTTTCTCATGATGAGTCCCGCGAGTTTCCCACTGCTGGCGGCATCTTTGGCAATCGATTTCCTCATTGGCAGATCGTGCTGGTTTACATGGTCTAAGTAGTTACTTCCGCCTTGGTACAGGTGTACGCCGAGATTTTTTTGCACTTACAGCTGAAACTTTAATAAAATAGGACTGGTTAGACCTCTTTACAGGCATTGAATCAAATAGGGATCGGTAGATGAAAGTTGTCGATTTTCTGAAGCGCAAGCGTGAAATTCTGGCGCAGCACCCCTTTGAGCTCAAGGATTGGCTCTCTCCGGCGATCCGCGACTACTGGCGTGAGTTTCAGCAAAAGGCACATCTTCACCCTTTGCTGGGTCGTGTGCTGGACTTGCAAGCCGAGTCCCAGAACGAGCAGCAACAGGATGCAGCAACCGTGGCACAAGTAGTCAACGGTCAGCCTGCCGTGGCTCAGGAACCCGCAGTTGAGCTGGGGGCCGAGGCGGCCGAGCTCTATGCCGCCCTGCAGGCTCGCATTGGTGAAGAGACTCATGTCGGCGAGTGGCTGCACGTCAGCCAGCAGATGATCGATCAGTTTGCTGCCGTGACCGGGGATCATCAGTGGATCCACACCGATCCGGAGCGCGCGGCCGCCGAGTCGCCTTTCAAGACCACCATCGCCCACGGCTTCCTGACCCTGGCGCTGCTGCCGCAGTTGACCGGCTCGGTCGATGAGGCCACCCCCGAGTTCCCGACCGCCCGCATGGTGGTGAACTTCGGGCTGGATCAGGTACGTTTCCCGTACCCCATCAAGGTGGACAGCAACATCCGCGCCCGCACCAAGCTGGCCCGGGTCACCCCCATCAAGGGTGGGCTGGAGTTGCTCAAAGAGATCAAGGTTGAGATCGAAGGGATCCGCCGCCCGGGTTGCGTCATCGAGTCGGTGACCCGCATCTACTTCTGAGCTCTCTCATCGGCATGAATGGTGAAACGGGCCCGCTGTCGTGTGCAACGAACAGCGGGCCCGTTTTTTTGCCTGTTTGTTGCAAGGGCTGAGGCGTCAGCCATAGCGCGCCGACCCCAGCTTGATATGACTCACAAAACGGTGTGCCGTGCAGTTAGCCAGCTCTCATTTTGGCGAGTTGGCCGCGTGAGGCGATAGCATGTTATGCCACTATTGGCTTCTTACTCCCGATCCTGGAGACAATAGTGCCCATCAATAACAAGATTATTCTGCCACTGCTGCTGAGCCTCACCATCCTGCTGATCCCGACCCACTGGATCCCGCTGGAGGGGATCACCGTCATCGAGCAGCGGGTCGTGGCCATTTTCGTGCTGGCCGCTCTCTGCTGGATCCTGGAGCCCATCCCTATCTTTGCTACCTCGGTGCTGATCATCGTGCTGGAGCTGCTGCTACTCTCCGACAAGGGGCTCTGGTTCATGACTGCCGACAAGGCTGAACCGGGGTTTGGTGAGCTGCTCAAGTCCACCGAGGTGATGGCGACCTTTGCCTCGCCGGTCATCATGCTGTTTCTCGGTGGTTTTTTCCTCGCCATTGCGGCGACCAAGTACCATCTGGACGTCAATCTGGCGCGGGTGCTGCTGCGCCCGTTCGGTCAGGATCCCCGGATCGTCATGCTGGGGCTGATGTTGATCACCGCCACCTTCTCCATGTTTATGAGCAATACCGCCACCACCGCCATGATGCTGGCCATCCTTACCCCGGTGCTGGCGGCGTTTCCCGACAAGGACCCGGCCAAAATCGGCTTTGTGCTGGCCATTCCGCTGGCGGCCAACCTCGGCGGGATCGGCACTCCCATCGGCACTCCGCCCAATGCAGTGGCCCTCAAATACCTGACCGGCGAGCATGCCATCTCGTTCGGTCAGTGGATGGGATTTGCGGTGCCCTTTGTGGTATTGCTGTTGCTGCTTGGCTGGTTCCTGCTGGGGCGCTTCTTCCCGAGCACCCTCAAGCGGATGGATCTCAAGATTGAGGGGCACTTTATGCAGACCCCTCGCGCCTGGGTGGTCTACCTCACCTTTATCACCACCATAGTGCTCTGGCTACTGGGGGATCTGCACGGCATGAGCTCCTACGTGGTCGCCATGATCCCGGTAGCTGTGTTCCTGACCACCGGCATCATCACCAAGGACGATCTGCACAAGATCTCCCTCGACGTGCTCTGGCTGGTCTCGGGCGGTATCGCGCTGGGGCTGGCGCTGGAGGACTCCGGGTTGGCCGAGCGGCTCATCACCCATATTCCGTTCCACGAATACTCCACGCTGGCGGTGCTGGTCGGCGCCTGTCTGCTGGCAGTGGTGATGGCCAACTTTATGTCCAATACCGCAACCGCCAATCTGCTGCTGCCACTGGTGGCGGCACTGGCGGTCAGCATGCCGGAGCTGGCCGAGTGGGGCGGCAGTCATACCCTGATCCTGGCGGTTACCATCTCGGTCTCGCTCGGGATGTCTCTGCCCATCAGTACCCCGCCCAATGCGCTGGCCCACGCCACCGGTCTGGTGGAGAGTCACCAGATGGTGCGCATCGGCGTCATCATGGGATTGGTCGGCACATTGCTGGCGATGGTGTGGATCTACCAGATTGCCGCTTGGGGGCTGATCTAGCGAGCCTGTTCGCCTAAAGCAAAGAGGAGCCGATTTGGCTCCTCTTTGCGTGTTGGGGATCCGAGGCTAGAAACTGGCGCCAAGGCTGAGCAGGTGTCTTAATTCGCTCTCCCGGGGTTCCGGGCTGCCTGTGTCGACAAGGATGTCAGCATCTTCCCAATCCAGCTCACTCGACCAGGAGAGGCGCAGATGGTCGTTGAAGTAGTAGCGCAATCCTATGCTGCCTTTCAGATCCTGATTACGGGTGAAATAGGGGGAGGCTTGTGCCAGATATTTCAGATAGCGCCCCTGGCTGAACAGCTCCATTTTCTCCTGCCAGAGGGAGAAAGGTTGGCGATAATCCCAGTTAAAACCGGCGAAGGGGTAGTCAATGACCCGTTCACCCAGAAAAATCTTGGGAACCTCGCTATCTTCACGGAAGTAGAGTCGGCTTAATCCCCCTTGGGCCATCAGCTCCAGTCGGCGGCGTTTGTCGTTCCAGAAGCGGTAGCCAGGCCCCGAGCCATAGTCCATGTAGAGATAGCGATCTTTATCCAGCATGTCATATTCGGCATCGAGTGAGGTGCGCAAGAACCACTGCTGGTTGAAGAAGTAGTCCAGCGTAGGGTTGAGCTGATAATCATGGCTGTCGGTGACGTTGTCAGCGGTCTCATAGGTATATTCACCGGAGAAGCTGTAACGCCAGTCCAGATTGGCCAGCTCGCTTTTCCACTTGAGGTTGACGTTGTTGGTCTGCTTGTCATTCTGTTTGAGTTTGACATTGAGATCGCCGCTGCCGGTCCAGAGCCAGGCGTTGCGTTCACCCTGGTCATCCTCGAACAGCTTGAGCCCACCCTTTGCCGTTGCCTTGGGTTTGTCCTCTTTATCGATGCGCCAGCGTTTGATGGCCTCCCGCTGGACGGTGACTGCGCCGCTGTAGGGCAGGGCGATGCGCACCGACTGTTCGGTCACCTCCTCGATGTTGCCGGTCAGACGGTCGCCATTGCTCATCCAGAGGATGTCCTTGGCCCACAAGGAGTGACAGGCCAACAGGAGTAGGAGGGGCAGGAATTTCATGAGGTAAGGTGACTCCGGTGCGACTTGGGCGCTGCTGACTTAACCACTGACAAGCTGGCTGCTGATGGGGCGGGGCAGGCCATTTTTGCTCTCCAGCGCCGCCGTCACCTCATCCTGCATCACGTCAGGTGCGCTGATAAAGCTCTCTATGGCCGGAGATAGCACCAGCGGGGCGCCATTTTCAAGCTCCTCTTCGGTGCGGGAGAGCGGGGAGTGTACCTCCAGCCAGCGGCGACCATCCGGTTCGATGGCGACCTTGACCGGTTGATTGATGACCCGTACCGGCGTGCCAATCGGCACAATCTTGAACAGGGCCTCAATATCGTCAGGTCGCAGCCGGATACAGCCTGCACTTACCCGCAGGCCAACGCCAAAATCCTTGTTGGTGCCGTGGATCAGGTAGTCGCGTTTGCCATAACCAAGGCGCATGGCGAACTTGCCAAGGGGATTCTCCGGGCCGGGGGGCACCACGGCGGGCAGGGTGATCCCTTTTTGCTCCAGCCAGGATTTGCGCACCATGGGGCCGGGTACCCAGGTCGGGTTGGGATTCTTCTCGATGACGGTGGTGGTCATCTCCGGAGTCTCGCGGCCGATATCACCAATCCCGATGGGCAGCACGATGACCTCATTCTTCCCTTTGGGGAAGTAGTAGAGGCGCAGTTCGGGCAGATTGATGACGATCCCCTCGCGAGGCACATCAGGCAGCAGCATCTGGGTGGGCAGCGTCAAACGGGTGCCAGGCTTGGGTAAATAGGGATCTACACCCGGATTTGCCTCAAGCAGCGCCAAAAATCCAATTTGCGTATTTTTGCCAACCAGCTCCAGATGCTCATTCTGCTGGATGATGTAATCCTCCAGCTCACCGATAAGGCGACTCCCGGCTGGTGGCAGCGGGTAGCGTTTGGCCTCTGCCGGCGCCGCGCAGAGCAGGCTGGCTGCCAGCAGCAGGGAAAGGGCGGGCGTTAAGGGTAGGGGCTTGAGTTTCGGCAATCGCATAAGAAGATCCATCAGTTCAATCGGGGCGGAACATCATCAACACAGCCGCCAGAATGGCGCGATTGTTCCTCAATCAGCCCATGATTACCAGCTTGCTGCGCACCCGCAATGATGTGGGGATACATAGGAAACCGGCCAAAATCGGCATCACCCATAAATTTGAGCGCCAAGCAGGAAAAATAGACGCCTGATGGCAATGGGGGAATATCACGATATGGATAATGGCCGGGTGTGCGAGCGGGTGGATACAGGGCCATACAAGAGTGGCCTCGCAACGTAAGCCGTGCGTAAAGCAATGTGAGCCTGCTCCCAGATATCTGATTCAGCCATTTGATATATATGAAATTTTTGTTGCATCCTCGGCCCAGCTTGGGTAAAACTCTCTCCCCACGGAGAGATGCCGGAGTGGCCGAACGGGATTGACTCGAAATCAATTGTGGCAGCAATGCCACCCAGGGTTCGAATCCCTGTCTCTCCGCCAAATTGTAGTCCGAGATAGTCTGGGACAGTACAGGAAACCCGCATGGCATAAGGCCTTGCGGGTTTTTTAGTGTCCGGCTAAGTTCGGTTGGATTTGCCTAAAACCGGTGGTTTTTGGTACATGTTTTGGTACATGACGTGCGGCATTACGATGGAGCGTGTACCAATGCCAAGAATTACCAAACCCCTCTCTGCCACGGAAGTGCGTAACGCAAAACCCCGTGAGATCGAATGGACTCTTTCAGATGGAAACGGCCTTGAGCTGTGCGTCTCCCCTAACGGGAATAAGCTATGGCGCTTTCGATACACTCGACCAAGTGGGTCGCGTACCCGGATCTCGCTAGGCGCATACCCGGAGATATCGTTGTCGGACGCCCGCGATCAGGCAGATGCATACCGCCGGTTGCTAGCCAAAGGCAAAGACCCCCAGGACCAAAAGGCTGAAGAACGACTTGCAGCCAACCTCACCTTCCGCATTGTTGCCGAGGAATGGAGGGCGCTGCACCAACGCAGGGTGACCGCTGAGTATGCCAAGGACCTGTGGAACTCATTGGAGCGGCATGTGTTGCCCGGGTTGGGGCATATCCCGATCCAGCAAGTGACGGCACAACATGCAATTGCTGCATTGCGCCCTCTCAAGCTGGAGGAGAAGCACGAGTCGGTTCGACGTAGTTGCCAGCGTATCAACGAGATAATGACGTATGCCGTTAACTCGGGCTACATCATGGCCAACCCGTGTGCAGGTATCCGTCAGGTATTTGATAAACCAACCAAGCAGCACTTGCCCAGTATCGAGCCAAGTCAGTTACCCGTTCTTCTCCGAGCAGTAAACCAAGCCAGCATTACCGTGATTACGCGTAATCTCATCATGTGGAGCCTCCATACCCTTGCTAGGCCGGGTGAGGCCGCAACAGCCCGGTGGGATGAAATTGACTGGGAGGCCAAGGTATGGCGTATACCAGCCGAAAAGATGAAGCGTCGCCGGGAACATCAGGTACCTCTCACAGATCAGGCTCTCGATATTCTGCACGCAATGAAGCCGATATCGGGCAGGTTTCCCTACGTCTTTCCCGGGGAACGTAATCGACGTAGCCACTGTAACAAGTCAACGGTCAATATGGCTTTGAAGCGTATGGGATTCGCTGACAAGCTTGTAGCACACGGGTTCAGGTCACTTGGAAGTACGGTGCTCAACGAGCGAGGGTTTGCAAAGGACTTGATTGAAGTCGCACTGAGTCACATGGATCGAGACGCTGTACGTGCAGCCTATAACCGTACCGATTTCCTAGAAAGACGCAGGCCTATGATGGAGTGGTGGAGCAACCACATTCAGACTATGGTGCGTAGAGCCACTGAGCTTGACGAGGAAGAGCCCGCGCTAGATCTCGAAGCTGACAGTGCCGAACTTGTTAATTGAAGCTAGCAGGTCTCATTGAGCGGTTTAGCCTATCGAACGGCTCATATCATGAGGCCATTTGACAGTGTCATTGTGTCATTGTGTCACGACATCACTGCGAGCTTCTTGGCCCATGCCGGTGTATGTTCGCCCAGGTTCTGACGTCGCTTAGTCCTCCAGGGCGCTTGCTGGCCAAGGGATAAGGGGGCAGGTGCCCCCTTGTTCTTTGATTGCGCTATAGAGCCTCTGAGGCGCTCTGGGCGAACAAGCGCTGTGCTTCCTCTTCTGCCTTGCTGGCAAGCTCGGGGGCGAGTGGGGGCAGTTCGATGCCTTCCCGTCCGGCCACATAGAGTGGTCCACCCACATCATCATCGTATAGGCTGCCATCCTCGTGGATGGCTCTTAAGTCGTCTTGAGTGAAGTCGTTGCCAAGCAACTGGGCTAAACGCAGCCATACCCAAGACTGGTAGAGGTTGTCCCGGTCGTACTCTTCAATGAGGGCGAGCATGGCCTGTGTATCGCCTCTCTGCGCTGCTTGCGTCAACCAGTGGTGGGCAGCTTGTTGGTTGTCGTGTTCCATTGCGAGCCATGCGATGGCTGCCGGGTCGCTCACCGTGGCTGGGTCAATGTCAAAGATGCCGCTATCCAACCTTGCTTCGGCCAGTGCAAAGCGTGCCTCGACGATGCCGCCTTGGGCGGCTTTGAGGGTGTGATGAAGCCAGCGTTGTTGTTCTTCCAACATTGCAGCGAAGCCGTTGGCAAACTCCAGTTCTGGACCGCTCAATACCATCCCTTCCTGTTGCTTTCTGTACCAGTAGCCGCTTGGCACGTCGGAGTTATCAATATAAGTCTCTGCATCACCCAATCGCTGTGCCAGCCACCAGTGCACCTGTGGATGGCCTCGTTCTGCGAAGGCCTCCAGTTGCTGCAGTGCCTGGAGGGCGATGGGGGGCTGATGGTAGGCATCAAGTTGCGCTAGTAGTGCCTGCGCCGCATCGAGTGGCGTCGTGCTGGATGGGGCAGGTTGGAGCTGCGCGTCGTCATTCTCGACCTCATCATCGAGCCAGCCATCTTCCCATGTGTCATCCCAATCGTCTTCTCTAGTCAGGCCGAGAGCGTCGACTTGGATGCTCACCACGCCAGCACGTTGCAGATGCTGGCCAACCAGCAGCGACAGGGTCTGGGGTTGGGGTAACGCGAGCTCACGTCCTCGCTGCTCTAGTAGGGCGAGGTCAGGCTGACAGGGCCAAGGTGTCTGGTGCAGCACGATAGCCTCGGCTTGAAGCGCAGCGTAGCTGCGGTAGCCGAAAGCGGCGGCGATCAGTTCGTAGAGGTGGCTGGTCTTGAGTGACAGTGCGCTTGAGTCAGCGAGTTGCTGGCGCGTGTCGTGCACGAATTGCTTGATGGTCATGATCCAATCTCCGAGTCCACGCTTCGGGTCAGGCGCACACGTTTAAGCAACCGGAAGGTGGATGCTGGGTATCAGATCATTAAGGGTATGGGGTATTCAATGCCGGTTTGACTCGTGTGCAAGTCGTGCGGGCCGCACCCAAGCAAGGTAGCTAACTGCGCAGTCTTGGGCAAGTGACGTTGAAACAAAATCCCGCATTGTTGATCCACTTAACAATAACGACGTTTGTATGGTTATCTTGGTATTGATTTAATTGTCATTTGTCTATGCTGTTTCGGGTGAGAGTCCGTGTGAGTTTGGTAGTGACGATCCCATTGCTTTCGTTCCTCCGTGAGATGTTCGTGCGTTAGTCGGGCCTGTTATCAGGCCCATTTTTTATTGTGTCTGGCTGGTCTGCTCGCCTTCTGACCACTTGAGCTACCTCGCCTGTGATGAACGCATCCAGCGTGACATTACGCATAGTGCAGCGGGGTTCATTTGTATAAACTGCCCGCCAGATAATGGATAGACAACTGACGGGCCGGACTTTTTCTCGCCGATGCATCACCTTGGCTGCATCGCCTTCTGTTGACCCACCACCCTGGATAGGTCCCTGCTGTGCCCGTAAGGCTCGGCATGCGCCGTTCCGTCAGTCTAACGACTTGGCCCGCATCCTCACCTTGGCTTTCGCGCAGGTGGGCTGTGAAGGCAACACGCATTAACCGGAGAACCCCATGACCGACCTCAACGAGCTCAGCCAGGTGCTGCTGGCCGCCGTTCCTGAAGATGGCAGCAGTATCGGCAACCAAGCCCTGATGGACACCTTGAAAGCCCAATTCAGCGACCTGACCGATGAGGACTTTACCGCCGCACGCGAGACCCTGCTGGAACAGGGCGTACTGCGCAAGGGGCGCGGGCGGGGCGGTGCTGTACTCCGGGTGTTGGAAGGCGAAGCCGCCGTCGCTGCACCACGCAAAGCGAAGGCCAGTGGCAGGGCTAAGCAGGCCAAGGATGAGCCGCAAGCTACCGGTATCGAGGGGCTGAAGAAGACCCTGTGGGCTGCTGCAGACAAGCTGCGTGCCGACATGGACGCCGCCGAGTACAAGCACATCGTGCTGGGCCTTATCTTCCTCAAGTACATCTCCGACTCCTTCGCCGCCCGTCGCGCCGAGCTGACCCGCCGCTTTGCCGATGAGAGCGACGAGTACTTCCTCTACGACTGTGACGATGAGCTGCTGGCCGAGGAGCTGGAAGACCGTGATTACTACCGTGAGGTGAACGCCTTCTGGGTACCGGAAGGGGCCCGTTGGGAGGGGCTGCGGGCCCATGCCAAGCAGGCCGATATCGGCAAGCGCATTGACGATGCGCTGACCCTGATCGAGCAGGAGAACCCCCGCCTCAAGGGCATCCTCGACAAGCGCTACGCCCGAGCCCAGTTGCCCGATGGCAAGCTCGGCGAGCTGGTGGATCTGGTTTCCAAGATTGGTTTTGGCAGTGATGTCGGTGAAGCTCGCGACATCCTGGGGCAGGTCTACGAGTACTTCCTTGGCGAGTTTGCCAGTGCCGAGGGCAAGAAGGGGGGCCAGTTCTACACGCCTGCCAGCATCGTCAAGACGCTGGTGGCGGTACTTGCTCCCCATCATGGTCAGGTCTACGACCCCTGCTGCGGTTCAGGCGGCATGTTCGTGCAGTCGGAGAGGTTTATCGAAGCCCATGGCGGTAAGTTGGGTGACGTCTCTATCTACGGTCAGGAGTCGAACCCGACCACTTGGCGGCTGGCGGCGATGAACCTCGCCATCCAGGGGATGGACTACAACCTCGGGCGCGAAAACGGTGATACCTTCACCCGCAATCAGCACCCTGACTTGCGTGCAGACTTCGTGCTGGCCAACCCGCCGTTCAATATCAGCGACTGGTGGCATGGTAGCCTCGAGGGGGATCCGCGCTGGGTCTACGGTACGCCGCCTGCGGGCAACGCCAACTATGCGTGGCTGCAGCATATGCTCTACCACCTCAAGCCAACTGGTCGCGCCGGTATCGTGCTGGCCAATGGATCCATGAGCTCGAGCCAGAACAGCGAGGGCGAAATTCGCCGTGCGATGGTGGATGCGGACGTGGTGGAGTGCATGGTGGCCCTGCCGGGGCAGCTCTTCTTCAACACCCAGATCCCCGCCTGCCTCTGGTTCCTCGCCAAGAACAAGACCCGCCGCCAGGGCGAAGTGCTGTTTATCGATGCGCGTAAGCTGGGCACCATGATCAGCCGGGTGCAGTGCGAGCTCGATGAGAGCGCGATTGCCCGTATCGCCGATACCTTCCACGCGTGGAAAGGGGACGGGGAGTGCGAGCAGCCTTACGAAGATGTAGCGGGCTTCTGCCGCAGCGTAACCTTGGCCGAGATTGCTGAGCACGGCCATGTATTGACCCCCGGCCGCTATGTGGGCGCCGAAGAGGTGGAGGAGGACGATGAGGCCTTTGCCGACAAGATGGCTCGCTTGACCAAGCAACTTGGTGACCAGATGACCAAGGGGGCTGAGCTGGATCGGTTGATCAAGCTGAAGTTGGGAGGGTTAGGGTATGAGCTGTGAATGGCCGTTGCAAACATTGGACTCACTTACAACGGAAGTTACCGTTGGGTATGTCGGTACAATGTCGAATGAATACGTAGATAAAGGTATTCCGTTTCTTCGGTCGCTGAACGTTAATCCTTTTTTGATAAATCCAAACGACCTTAAATTTATTTCATCTGAGTTTCACAGCAAGCTTAAAAAGTCAACACTTCGCCCTGGGGATGTAGTTATTGTTCGAACTGGAAAGCCGGGAACATGTGCAGTTATTCCTGAGTGGCTTGAAGAGGCAAATTGCTCCGATTTGGTAATTGTTCGATGTGGTCCTAACTTACGGCCCCATTTTCTTAGCTACTGGGTCAATTCGGTGGCCACTCATCATGTATCCGCTCACTTAGTTGGGGCTGTTCAACAGCACTTCAATGTAGGTGCTGCCAAGACCATGTTAGTAGCGTCTCCGAGCTTGAATGTCCAGGATCAGGTTCTTTCTATCTTGAGAGCGTTGGATGACCGCATCGCCCTACTGCGCGAGACCAACGCCACGTTGGAGGCCATCGCGCAGGCGCTGTTCAAGTCGTGGTTTGTTGACTTCGACCCGGTCCATGCCCGTGCTCGTGGCGAGCAACCAGCAGGTCTACCCCCCGAGGTCGCCTCTCTGTTCCCCGACAGCTTCGAAGAGTCCGAGCTTGGCATGGTGCCGAAGGGATGGCGGACTGGTGCATTCCGTGATGTCTGTGTCCGTATAGAAAGTGGAGGTACGCCGAGACGTTCGGTACCGGAATACTGGGGCGGAGGTGTTTCATGGCTTAGCTCG
Organism: Aeromonas sp. s12; assembly: GCF_040907925.1. NCBI lineage: Bacteria > Pseudomonadati > Pseudomonadota > Gammaproteobacteria > Aeromonadales > Aeromonadaceae > Aeromonas > Aeromonas sp. s12. The sequence goes on from NZ_JBFOCT010000013.1 coordinate 258,577, forward strand.
GGAGAAGTACGCAGCCCTATCGTCTTTGACACTAAAGAAACCATCACTGACTTGGGGGTGAAGGAAAGTGCCGCCAAATTGTGGCCGCAAGGAACGACCGTAGTTGCTATGTATGGTGCAACGGCAGGTGAAGTCTGTTTATTGGCAAGACCTACGACAGCCAACCAAGCATGTTGTGGTTTGATACCGAAGCCACAGGCCCGAGCATTCATGTTCATGTGCGCTAGACGGGAACGCGCGGCACTAGCGTCCAAATCCTCCGGCTCTGCACAACAGAATTTGAACAAAGGGCTCATAGAGAGCCACCCATTAGTGCTGCCGCCAATTGAACTCCTTAGTGCATATGAGGAGTCTGCGGGAGCATTGTTGGACTGCTGGATCGAAAATGATCATCAAGCCCAAACCCTCGCCACCTTACGCGATACCCTGCTACCCCGCCTGATCTCCGGCCAACTGCGCTTGCCGGATGCCGAGGCAATGGTTTCGGAGGCGCAAGCATGATAGTCGCAACTGAGGCGCACTCCGCTACGCTCGTCGTCAAGTTGACCCAGGGGGCTGTTGATAATGGCTATATCAGCATCGGGCGCAACCAATTTGCCTTCTTTCCTGTGGATGTTATAGCGAATGACCAAGGTGAAGCAGATGCAGCTATTGAGCTGGTTTTGCCAACCGGAGATAAGGTCACTACCGCCGTGCTGGGTAAGTTTGGCCGGTTGCAGAAACGCTTTGGAACCATGTTCAAGCAGTTGTCTGTATGTGCTGGCGATCAGTTGCAATTGGCCCGGATAGGCTCTGACCCCTATCTGTATCAACTTACCCATATTCCGAATGGCTCGATTATGACACCTCCCACCCCATCCGCATCGCAGCAGGACGCTCCCATGCCACAACTTGCACCATCCCCACTCAACCAGATCCTCTATGGTCCACCCGGCACCGGCAAGACCTACCACACCATCAACAAGGCGCTGGCCATTCTCGACCCCGTCTGGCTGGCCGAGCACGAGACGGATCGCCAAGCCTTGAAGACGCGTTTTGATGAGCTGGTAAAGGAGGGGCGTATCGACTTTGTGACCTTCCACCAGAGCTTCAGTTATGAAGACTTTGTGGAGGGGATCCGTGCCGAAAGCGATCCAGATAATGGCCAACTTACATATGACGTGGTTGATGGCGTCTTCAAGCGCATGTGTGACGCGGTGGCCGCCAAGGTCACGCGCAGCGACAACCATGAGGCGATGACGTTGGAGGGACGCCGGGTCTGGAAGATGTCGCTTGGCAATACCAAGGGTGGGGATGCTCATATCTTCGATGATTGCATCGCAGAGGGCGTGATCCGTCTGGGGTATGGTGGCAAGCATGATTACAGCGAGTGTAAGACCCGTGAAGAGGTGCAGGCGCTGCTGGAGCAATCGGTAGGTAAGATTGACAATGCATATGACTACACCGTTACCAGTGTTGTCACCTTGGTCACCCGTATGAAACGGGGTGATTTGGTAGTGGTCACAGATGGCAATCTGAAGTTCCGAGCGATTGGCGAAATCATTGGGGACTATCAACTTAAGCCGCACCCCGATTACAGTAATAGTTATGCCCAAGTCCGCCCGGTCAAGTGGCTGTGCCAGTATTCAACCTCTCTATCGAGTAGCGAGTTGATCGACGGCCGCTTTAGCCAGATGACGCTCTATGAATTGAAGGCACCGACCTTGATCCCGGAGAAGCTGCTTGCTCTGGTCAATGCCACAGCATCACAAGCTGGGTCGCAGAGTGAAGCGGGCGCCACGCCATCGAACAAACGCGTACTGATCATCGACGAGATCAACCGGGGCAACGTTTCGCGCATCTTCGGTGAGTTGATCACCCTGATTGAGCCAAGCAAGCGAGCTGGGGCAAGCGAGGCGCTGACCACTACTCTGCCTTACTCCAAACGCCCCTTTAGCGTACCGGACAACCTCTACCTTATCGGCACCATGAACACCGCTGACCGCTCCTTGGCCGGACTCGATATCGCGCTGCGTCGCCGCTTTGTGTTCGAAGAGGTGGCTCCCGATCCTGAGAAACTTAAAGAGGTGGTGGTCGAGCACAATGGCATAAGAGTAGATGTTCGCGAATTACTAACCGTGCTCAATCAGCGAATCGAAGTTCTGCTGGACCGCGACCATTGCCTCGGTCATGCCTACTTTATGCCGCTCAAAGCGGCTGCCAAGCCAACCTTGGCGCAGTTGGGATACATCTTCCAGCATCAGATCCTGCCGCTATTGCAGGAGTACTTCTTTGAGGACTGGCAGCGTATCGCTTGGGTGCTCAATGATCATCGTAAAAATGAACCTAGCACCATGTTCCTTCACGAGCCCGAGTTCGATATCGAGGCTTTGCTTGGGAAGGTGCCAGTAGGCAAGCAACGCCAGCGTTGGACGGTGAACACCAATGCTTTTAAGAATCCTGCTGCCTACGCCCTGACCATTAAGGGTGACCGGGAGGCTAAGTGAAGGCTCCCATCACGATTCGTGAGTACGACCGACTGGTTGCGAGAGATAAGGATGTGCCAGTTCAGGCACATCCTGATATCGAACAAGTGGATTTTGATTGGCTCTGTCAGTTGAGTCAGCGTTATAAGGTCACCCATGCTCCTGCCCTGACACAGGTGGAAGATAGCCGGACCTTGCAACTGGACAACTACGTGGGGGTGATAGAGACCCCCACCGGGCAGGTTATCGAGATCCTGCCCAAGACCACCAATGAGGGTGACCCACCCGAGCATGGCCGCGAGTTGATCCGCCGGATGCTGGAGCGAGCCCTGGATCTGCCACCCCGTGAAACGGCGGAGGCGTCGTTGGATCGCTTTGATATGCCGCTCAACGAGTGGGTTATCGCGCGCTTTCTGGCCGAGCTCGATCAGCTGGTCAAACGCGGCGTGCGCAGTGACTATCAGCGTCTTGAGGCGACCGAGCCGTTCTTGCGTGGTCAGCTGGATGTCGCCCGGCAGATGCGCCAGCCACCGGGCCGGGGCCACCACTTTGCGTTACGTTACGACCTCTTCTTGCCCGACCGGGCCGAGAACCGGCTGCTCAAGCGGGCGCTGGAGATCGTCGCTAATGCGACTCAGCACCCGGACAACTGGCGGTTGGCACAGGAGCTGCGCCACTTGCTGGTGGATGTGCCTGCCAGCCGCGATGTGGAAGGGGATTTCAGACTGTGGCGACATGACCGCTTGATGGCTCACTATCAAGGGGCTCGGCCGTGGTGTGAGCTCATCCTCTATCGTGCCATGCCGAGTGCCCTGAATGGTGAGTGGCGCGGCATCAGCCTGCTGTTCCCCATGGAGAAGCTGTTCGAGCGCTATGTAGAGTCGTGCCTGCGCGAGCAGCTGTTGCCCGATGCCAACCTCAAGGCTCAGGCGGCCAGTCAGTACCTTTGCACCCAGCAAGGCAAGCAGATGTTCCGGTTACAGCCGGACCTCTTGTTGCAGCACGGCAACAAGCGTTGGGTGATGGATGTGAAGTGGAAGCGGCTCGATAGCAGCGACCGTGACGGCAAGTACGGCATCAGCCAGGGTGACCTCTACCAACTGTTTGCCTATGGCCACAAGTACCTGACCGAGCAAGATGATGGTCATCTGGTATTGATTTATCCATCATGGAGCCAGCTCAAAGTTCCACTCGAACCTTTTTGTTATGATGCCCGCCTGACGTTGTGGGTCTTGCCGTTTGACTTGGCTGCCAGTTCGTCCCATCGGCTGATATTGCCATGCCAGCCGGGGGCAGATTCTGCGTGCGAACTGCGCTTGCCACTGAAGCCCACCGAGCCCGCCTGACGGGCGTTTCTCCCTGTTGATGAGTGATGGTGAATGACTGAAGATCAGTTGGAACAAGAGGTGCTGGGGTGGTTGGCCGAGGTGGGCTATCGCGTGGTGTGTGGCTACGATGTGGCCCCCGATTCTGATAAGCCGTGGCGTGCGAACTTCAATCAGGTGCTGTTGCTTGACCAGTTGAGAGGCGCGATAGCACGTCTCAATCCGTCTGTGCCGATGGTAGCGCGTGAAGACGCGCTGGCTCAGGTGGTCAATCTCGATACCCCGGCGCAACTGTCGGCCAACCGGGCGTTTCACCGCCTGCTGGTGAATGGGGTGCCAGTCCAGTACCAGCGGGATGGCGAGACGGTGGGGGACTTTGTCCGCCTCGTTGACTTCGAAGACCCTACCGCCAACGAGTGGCTGGCCATCAATCAGTTCACCATCAAGGGGCCCAAGCACACCCGACGCCCAGACATCATCCTCTTCGTCAACGGGTTGCCGCTGGTTGTGCTGGAGCTCAAGAACCCGGCCGACGTGCATGCCGACATCTGGAAGGCATTCGACCAACTGCAAACCTACAAGGAGCAGATCCCCGACCTGTTCCAGTACAACGAGATCATGATTGCCTCCGATGGTAGCGAGGCGAGGATGGGGTCGCTGTCTGCGGATGCCGAACGCTTTATGCAGTGGCGCACGGTGGATGGGGTCAACCTCGACCCCTACGGCGAGTTTGGCGAGCTGGAGACCATGGTGCGCGGTATTCTGACCCCGGCCATGTTGCTCGATTACCTGCGCTTCTTCGTGCTGTTTGAAGACGATGGCCGGTTGGTCAAGAAGATCGCCGGTTACCATCAGTTCCATGCCGTCAGGGCGGCCATTGAGCAGGTGGTGCTCGCATCGCGTCCAGACGGCAGCCACAAGGGCGGGGTGGTGTGGCATACCCAGGGTAGTGGCAAGAGCATCACCATGACCTGCTTTGCGGCGCGAGTGATGCGAGACGCCGTGATGGAGAACCCGACCATCGTCGTCATCACTGATCGCAATGACCTTGATGGCCAGCTCTTCGGGGTCTTCTCACTCTCGCAAGATCTGCTGCGCGAGCAGCCGGTGCAAGTGAGTACGCGAGGTGACCTGCGTGACAAGCTTGGCAACAGACCCTCTGGTGGCATCGTGTTCACGACCATCCAGAAGTTCATGCCCGGCGAGGATGAGGACACGTTCCCGGTGCTCAGCGACCGCGCCAACATCGTGGTCATCGCGGATGAAGCACATCGAACCCAATACGGTTTCAGCGCCTCGCTCAAAGCGCCAGGCAAGGTTGCAGAAGGGGCTGCGCGCTATCAGGTCGGGTATGCCCAGCACTTGCGCGACGCGCTGCCCAACGCGACGTTCGTGGCCTTTACCGGTACGCCCGTATCAGCGGAAGACCGCGATACCCGCGCCGTCTTTGGCGACTACATCCACGTCTACGACATGCAGCAGGCCAAGGACGATGGTGCCACGGTTGCCATCTACTACGAGTCACGCTTGGCCAAGTTGTCACTTAATAACGAAGAGCTTCCCCACATCGACGACGAAGTGGATGAGCTGGCCGAGGATGAGGAAGAGAGCGAGCAGGCCAAGCTTAAGTCACGGTGGGCAGCCTTGGAGAAGGTGGTTGGCAGCAAGCCAAGAATTGAGCGGGTTGCCGCCGATCTGGTGGCCCACTTCGAAGAGCGCAATCAGGCGCAGCATGGCAAGGCCATGGTGGTCGCCATGAGCCGCGAGATTTGCGTGCACTTGTATGATGCCATCGTGGCCCTGCGCCCCGACTGGCATGACTCTGACCCCGACAAGGGGGCCATCAAGATCGTGATGACCGGTAGCGCTTCTGACAAGGCATTGCTGCGGCCCCACATCCATGCCACCCAAGTGAAGAAACGGCTGGAGAAGCGGTTCAAAGACCCGAGTGACCCGCTCAAGTTGGTCATCGTGCGAGACATGTGGCTTACCGGCTTCGACGCGCCCTGCGTACATACCCTTTATGTGGACAAGCCGATGAAGGGCCACAACCTGATGCAGGCCATTGCGCGGGTAAACCGGGTGTTCAAGGACAAACAAGGTGGGTTGGTGGTCGATTACATTGGTATCGCCAACGAGCTCAAGAGCGCTATCAAGGAGTACACCGCCAGCCGTGGTCGTGGTCGCCCTACGGTCGATGCCCGTGAGGCCTACGCGGTGTTGGAGGAGAAGCTGGATGTACTGCGCTCCATGTTGCATGGCTTCGATTACAGCGACTACCTCACGGGTGGACACAAGCTGCTGGCAAGGGCTGCTGACTTCATCCTTGGTCTTGAAGATGGCAAGAAGCGCTTTGCCGACAACGCGCTGGCGATGAGCAAGGCATTCACCCTCTGCTGTACCCTTGATGAGGCCAAGGCGGTACGAGAGGAAGTGGCCTTCTTGCAAGCGGTCAAGGTGATGCTGACCAAGAAAGAGGTCACCCGGAAGAAGAAAACGGACGAAGAGCGCGACCTGGCTATTCGCCAGATCATCGGCAATGCCGTGGTATCGGGCGATGTGGTCGATGTGTTTGAAGCGGTCGGCCTCGACAAGCCCAACATCGGTCTGCTCGATGATGAGTTTCTGGCCGAGGTACGCAACCTGCCGGAGCGCAATCTCGCCGTGGAGCTGCTCGAGCGGTTGCTGGAGGGGGAGATCAAGGCGAAGTTCGCGACCAACCTCTCCCAGGAAAAGAAGTTCTCGGAGATGCTGAGCAAGGTCATCCAGCGCTATCAGAACCGCTCCATCGAGACCGCGCAGGTCATCGAGGAGCTGATCGACATGGCCAAGAAGTTTGCCGCTGTGAGCAAGCGGGGGCAGGCCTTGGGCCTAAACGATGACGAGCTCGCCTTCTATGATGCCCTTGCCAACAATGAGGCGTCGGTGCGTGAGCTGGGTGACGAGATACTGGCCAAGATAGCCCACGAGCTGACTGCCAGCCTGCGCCGTAGCGTGACCGTTGACTGGAGTAGCCGAGAGAGCGTCAGGGCCCGGTTACGTCTGTTGGTCAAGCGCATCCTGCGCAAGTACAAGTACCCGCCAGACCAGCAGGAAGAGGCTGCCCAGCTGGTGCTGGCGCAGGCTGAGAGTTTGTGTGAGGTGTGGTGTTGAGTGGGGGAGGCGAGAGCCTCCCTCACCTTATCTATCAAGATGTGTAAATATGGCTTACTTCAGTATGACGCTGCCTGAAGGTATCTGGTTGGCCTCTTCGAGGCTCAGGTAGCGTGGGCCTTGTACGCTGGCCAGTGACTTGAATAGCCACGGATGAGGCTTTAGCCAAGCTTTGGTGTCTTCGTAAACGTCTCCACCGACCACGAAGTAACGACCATCACACCCGTCATCGTGTAGTTCATTGACATCAGGTGTCGAGAGTTTCAGCTGGCAGCCTTCGATGACAACCACGACTTGAGACTTGTAAACCCCAATGACGGTGGAGATTTTATCAGCCATATCACTTGAAACCCGCCAAGCGCTAATGGCGCCCTTGTAAGCACCTCGGCTGGAGTAGGTCTCTACCAAGTTGACTACCAATGCCGTCACAATACGTACCTCGTTAAGTTGTTTGGAATGCGGTTTGTTGCTAGTGACCTGCATAGCCACCGATGAACGTGTTGATAGGGTCAGCGAGACTTGAAGTAGGCGACCTTTTCAAGGAAGTAGCGACCCAGTTCACCTTGATGTTGGTTCGCTTCGCTTTCTGCGCTGGCCAAGTGACCGTTGCGCTCTTTCCATACCGCATATGCGGCGGCCTTCTCGACCTCGACCCGTTCTTGCAGCTCTTTCGGTAGGGCACAAAGATTGTGACTCATACTGACCTCTTTGTTATTTGTTGGCGCCATGGTACGCCATCACTGGCATGCGGGACTTGCGCTGGTTCAAAGGTGGTGCGCTATAATGCCTGTATATAAACACAGGTGTTGTTGCCATGAAGCTGTTAGCCCCAGACCCATCACCCGCCGAGGTGACCATCCCGCTGTTCTTGCACCGCGCTTCTTGCGGTTTTCCCAGCCCAGCCAGCGATTATCTGGAAGGGAAGTTGGACCTCAACACCCACTGCGTGGCGCACCCTGCAGCAACCTTCTATCTGCGTGCCGAGGGGGAGAGCATGACCGGGGTCGGCATCTTTCCCGGTGACTTGCTGGTGGTCGATAAGAGCCTCACCCCGCGCCATGGTGATGTGGTGATTGCACTACTCGATGGCGGCTTCACGGTAAAGACCTTACAGCTCAAGCCGAGGTTGCGGCTGTTGCCAGCCAATCCGGCGTTCGCGCCTATCGACCCTTGTATGAGCCTCTCCCTGGAACTGTTCGGAGTGGTCACCCATGTGATTGGCAATCTGAGGCAGCGTGATGGCTATAGCGCTCGTTGATGTAAACAACTTCTACGCCAGCTGTGAGCGGTTGTTTCGCCCTGAGCTGCGTGGCCGCCCGATCGTGGTGCTCTC